>JAGAES010000025.1 GCA_017613055.1 Lachnospiraceae bacterium
GACAATGAAAAAAACCCAAGGAAGAAGGTTGCTGACAACAGCAACCTTCTTCCTTGAATAGAGATGCAAAAGCAACCGGGATGAAATGAAAGAACAGAAATAGTTGCCTTTTTGCAGGACTTTTGACAGAAAAGGCAACCGGATAGGCAAAAATCAGGTAAAGCGGTTGCTTTTCTTCTCAGAATGAGACTAAAAAGGCAACCGGAGAAGAAGATAACAGAAGGAACGGTTGCCTCAGTCGGAAACGAAGATGATTCTACCGCCCCTGTCCTCTGTCGCTCACGCTTCCCCTTCCCCGGTCAGCTCTTCAATCAGCGCCTGAGCGGGAAGGGAGAGCGGCCATTTCTCGTCGTAGGCGATGACGAGTTTACGCTTCGGGAGAGTCTCTTTAATCGTAAGTCGCTGCAAGATTGCCTCGGTCTGCGGAATGCAGAAGTCCGGGACGCAGGCGATGCCGAGGCCGATTCGCGCAAGGTCTAAAAGCAGGTCATTGCTGCTCAGTTCGATGGACGGAACGAGCTCCAGAGAATGCTTCTGGAACTGTTCATGCAGGAACGAGCTTGTCGCGGAACGCTTCGAAAGCATCAGAATCGGGTAGGTGAGAAGCTCTTTCATCGTGAGCGTGCGGGATTTGCCGCCGGCTGAAGCGAAGCATTCCGGATAATGCGACGGATTCCCGACGAATACGTCCGAAAATTCGCGTATCTCGCGGATCTGCATATTGCCGGTCAGCGCCTCGTTCGGCGAATTCGCGACAATCAGGTCGACCTGGCCGGATTCGAGCATCTGCGCGCAGTGCGGGCTCGTGCCGTTTAAGATGTTGATGTGTACGTCCGGATACTGCTCGTGAAGCGCCCGGAAGAAGGGCACGAGCACATAACGGCATATGGTGTCGCTCGCGGCAATCCGGAGCTGCATGCCGCCCTCGGAGGCGTCTCTTGAAAGCTGGTTTTCGCCTCGTGTAATCAGCTGGATTGCGGGCTCGATGTGCTTAAGAAGCATCTCGCCTTCGGGCGTTAAGGACACCCGCTTGGTGTTTCGTACGAAGAGCGTCTGACCGAGCCGCTTTTCAAGAAGCTTGACGGACTGGCTGACCGCGGACTGCGAGATATAAAGCCCCGAGGCAGCCTCGGAGAAACTCAGACTCTTGGCGACGTGATAGAACACTTTATATAATTCGTAGTTGATATCCATGAACCGGCTCCTTTCGGGGATTCGTCAGGACTTATCTGACCCAGAATGCTGCCAGGAAGAGAAGTCCCGATATCATAACCTGCAAAAGCATGAAACGGTATACTGTCTGCGTGTCCGACCAGCCGGCTTTCTTGCGCGCGTGGTCGTGCAACGGGGTACGGATATTCTTCATGATGGAAATCTTCAGGTAACGTTTCAGCGCGACCTTAACGAGTCCGAGTCCGCCGTCGAGAATGAAGATCAGGCAGAACGGGATGAACAGGAACGGGTCGGTCCGGAGCGCAAGGATTGCAAGGAACAGGCCGAGTGCGCGGGAACCGGCGTCGCCCATCATCAGGACGCTCGGCGGGCAGTTGTACCAGAGGTACGCGAGCAGGCAGCTGATCAGGATGACACAAAGCCCAACCGGCCGCTCCGTTGTGATTGCCGGCCTGAGGAACGGAAGCGCAAACAGAAACGAAGCCGTTGCGATTACACAGAGTGTTCCGCTGAGTGCATCCACACCGTCCGTGCAGTTTACGACGTTGATGGCGGCCCAGATCAGGATAACCGAAAGAATCGCGAAGAGCCACACCGGAAGTTCGATGGTCATCGGGGATTCGCCGTCACGGAACAGAAGCAGGCGGATGACGGGACCGTTGGTTAAAAGATACGTAGCCGTAACGCCTGCCGCAATCAGGAAGTCTAAAAAGCCCTTCTTATATTCATTCCAGGGTGTTTCGCTGGCGTCGTCCATGAAGCCGCTGATCATGCCGAGGACGATTGCGCCGAGATACAGGAGGTCTTCCGTCTTGACCGGGAGAAAGAGCGCGGAGAGAAATGCGAAGACGAGAATAAAGATAACGCCTGCCCCGCGGGGCTTGCCTTTGGACTTTTCGCCGTTTACGGCAAATGCCCTTCCGCCGTCAGCGGGAAGAGCCCCTTTCAGTAAGCGGAGAAGAATGATGGTCATGCCGAATCCGGCGCAGCCGATCGCAAGCAAAACGGCATAACGGTTATATCCGTGCGGATTGACTCCGAGCAACTCAAAAAGCATATGAAGGACCTCCTTTGCCGGGGCGTTTTTCCTGCCGCGGCCTACGGGGATTATTGTATCAGAGCAGGCGTGAAATTGCAAGCGTTTTTCATAAGCAAACCTTATAAATGGAATGACTTTTATTAATTTCATTTATAAGTCGAACAATGCTATACTGATTGCAACTGAAATATAAGGAGGCTGCCCGCATGAGTCAGGTACGCAGAATCTATGTAGAGAAGAAAGCACCCTTTGCGGTACGCGCAAAGGAGCTTAAGAGCGAGCTTCGGGATTATCTCGGACTGGCAGGACTTAAAGAGGTCCGCGTGTTCGTCCGCTATGACGCGGAGAACATCAGTGAGGAAACTTATCGGAAGGCTTTGGTGACCGTTTTCTCCGAGCCGCCGATTGACGACGTATATGAGGAGAAGCTTCCGCTTGCGGAAGGCGACCGCGTGTTCTCGGTAGAGTACCTGCCGGGACAGTTCGATCAGAGAGCCGACTCCGCGGAGCAGTGCGTAAAGCTTCTTAAGGAAACCGAGGAGCCGATTATCCGCTCGGCTACCACCTATATCTTAAAGGGCGACCTGACCGACGCCGAGTTCGAGGGCGTAATCAGCTACTGCATCAACCCGGTGGATTCGAGAAGGACCGATGAGACGAAGCCGGAGACGCTTGTTACCGAATTCGCGGTTCCCGAAGACGTGAAGATTTTCGACGGCTTCACCCGGATGAGCGAGGCGGAGCTTAAAAGCCTCTACGATTCGCTGAATCTTGCGATGACATTTAACGATTTTCTCTTTATCCGCGATTACTTCAGGGGCGAAGAGAAGCGCGACCCGTCGATGACCGAAATCCGCGTGCTTGACACCTACTGGTCCGATCACTGCCGTCACACGACGTTCCAGACCGAACTTACCGATGTGCAGTTCGAAGAGGGCGACTACACCGCTCCGATTAAGAAGGCGTTCGATGACTACAAGGCGGAACGTACCGTACTTTATAAGGACCGCAACGACAAATTCATCTGCCTCATGGATGTGGCGCTTCTTGCAATGAAGAAGCTCCGTGCCGAGGGCAAGCTTGCCGATATGGAAGTTTCCGACGAAATCAACGCCTGCTCCATCGTGGTTCCGGTAACCA
>JAGAES010000026.1 GCA_017613055.1 Lachnospiraceae bacterium
CTTCAAGGGCACCGTGGAGAAGAACTCCCGTTCTCTGATGAACGTTCCGTTCGTGACCGGTGATGCCGACCTCGACGCGAAGTTCATCAAGGAAGCAACCGAGGCAGGCTTCGTGAACCTTAAGGGACACAGAAGCGTAGGCGGCATGCGCGCATCCATCTACAACGCAATGCCGATCGAAGGCGTAGAGAAGCTCGTTGCTTTCATGAAGAAATTCGAAGAGGAGAACGCCTAGGTTTTCCTTAGGCAAATGGGAGGTATAATTATGAAATATGCATGCTTAAATCCCATCGCACAGGTGGGCCTTGATGAGTTTAACGACCGGTATGAAAAGGTCGAGAATCTGGATGATGCGGAGCTTGCGCTTGTAAGAAGCGCCGCCATGCACGACCTTGAATTCAACGATAAGCTTCTTGCGGTAGCAAGAGCAGGCGCAGGCGTGAACAACATTCCGCTTGACAAACTGGCAGAGAAAGGCGTTGTCGTATTCAACACGCCCGGTGCCAACGCGAACGGCGTAAAGGAGCTTGTAATCGCAGGTCTCCTTCTGACGAGCCGTGACATTCTCGGCGGTATCAACTTCGTACAGACCATCAAGGATGATGAGAACGTAGCGAAGCTCGTTGAGAAAGGCAAAGGCAAGTTCGCCGGCAAGGAAATCCAGGGCAAGAAACTCGGTGTCATCGGTCTCGGTGCCATCGGCGTGCTCGTTGCCAACGCGGCCCATGCGCTCGGCATGACCGTATACGGCTGCGATCCTTACATTTCCGTAGAGAACGCGTGGAAACTGTCCCGCGGCATTATCCATGTGAACAGCCGTGAGGAAATCTTCCAGCAGTGCGATTACATTACCGTTCATGTTCCGCTTCTTGACGACACCAAGAAGATGATTAATAAGGACACCATCGCGATGATGAAGGACGGCGTTGTCATCCTGAACTTCGCACGTGACCTTCTGGTAGATGACGATGCCATTGAGGAAGCACTTGCTTCCGGCAAGGTAGCGCATTACATCACCGATTTCCCGAATGCGAAGACCGCAGGCATGAAGGGCGTTATCGCAATCCCGCATCTCGGCGCTTCCACCGAAGAGTCCGAAGACAACTGCGCGAAGATGGCCGTTAAGGAACTTCGCGAGTTCATTGAGAACGGTAACATTATCAATTCCGTGAACTTCCCGACTCTGGATGCCGGCGTATGCCGTGTGGAGAGCCGTATCTGCATTCTTCACAAGAACATCCCGAACGTTCTCAGTCAGTTTACGGGCGCCGTTGCCGGTCTCAACATCGAGAACATGTACAACAAGAGCAGAGGCGACTACGCCTACAGCGTTCTTGACGTATGCGGCAAGATTGCCGATTCGATGATTGAGCGGATTAAGAGCGTAGAGGGCGTTCTGAAAGTCAGAGTGCTGTAATAACGAAACCGGGGGAAGACCGATTTGGCCAGTAGTGAGAAAAGTGTTAAAGAACTGATTGCCATCTGCGATGAGATTTGCAATACCATATGCCGCTATAACGTAGGCGCCGTGCTCTGTCTCGGCACGCCTTTAAAGACGCTCCTTCATAAGGAGATGGCGGAGTTTGCCATCTATCTGATGGATGCGGACGGCGTTATCACGGCGGAAGAGCAGAATCTGATCCGTGAGAATCTCGACCTGATGTTCACAATCAATGAGATGCGGACGCTTCGGTCCCAGCTGAACCAGCCGACGAGTTCGTTCGGTTCGACCAGACCGAAGGCGCTTAAGTATTTCATTCTTGCGGACGCCGGGAAGAAGATTCCGCACGACCCTTACATGGGGCAGAACGCGCAGATTCTTGTGGACAGCTACAAGGCGTTCGGTCAGCTGATTCTCGCTTCGCAGGAGAAAGCGGACGAGAAGCAGGTGTCCCGCATGAGCCAGTACACGCAGATGCTCGAAACCTTCTTAAAGGAGTACGGCGTCTTCTATACGAACCAGTTTAAGGTGATTCGTGCGAAGCAGATTGTACCGCAGAATTCAGGCGCGGATGTGACGAGCGCCGAGGACGTTGAGAAGGTTCTTGAAGAACTCAATGCCCTGGTCGGTCTTGAAAGCGTCAAAGCGGACGTTTCGTCGCTTGTGGACCTGATCCGCGTGCAGAAGATGCGCGAGGCGATGGGAATGAAGTCTGCGGACATCAGTAAGCACATGGTATTTTTCGGAAATCCCGGTACCGGCAAGACGACGGTTGCGAGAATGCTTTCAAAGATATACCGCGGGCTCGGCGTACTGTCGGGCGGCCAGCTTGTCGAAGTGGACCGCGGCGGACTTGTGTGCGGCTATGTCGGACAGACCGCCATCAAGACACAGGAAGTGATAGACAAGTCGATTGACGGCGTGCTGTTCATCGATGAGGCTTATACGCTGAACGTCGGCAAAGGCGAGAACGACTTCGGACAGGAAGCGGTCGAAACGCTCTTAAAAGCGATGGAAGATAACCGTGACCGGCTGATTGTCATCGTTGCGGGTTACACCGAGCCGATGGAGAAGTTCATCGAATCGAACCCCGGACTGAAGTCCCGTTTTAACAAGTATATCCGTTTCAACGATTACACCCCTGAGGAACTGATTCAGATTCTCGAGGGAATGTGCAAGGGCAAGGATTATGTTCTGAGTCCCGAAGCGCGTGAGGTGGCCGTTCAGTACTTTGAGGGCCGTGTGGCGAGCAAGGCTGAGGATTTTGCCAATGCCCGTGAAGCGCGGAACTACCTGGAGAAAGCCATCACGAATCACGCAACGCGTGTCGTTAAGATGAAGGATCCGGACAAGAGCGTGCTTTCGACGCTTGTGGCGGAGGATCTTGTAAGCATTACGGCAGCAAGCATATGTTAGTACAAACCTGGGGACTGTGATTTGCAGTCCCCCTTTTTACGACTGCAGCCGGTTATCGTTTTAGCTTTGCGAAGGCGTTGCAGCCGGAACTGTTACATTTTCCGGAGGAGAGTATGGAAACACGAGTGGCATTGATGAGTATTCTGGTAGAGGAGTCGGAAGGGCATCCGACCGACTCGGTACGGCAGCTGAATGAACTTCTGCATGTGTACGGGCAGTACATTATCGGGCGGATGGGGATCCCGTACCGGGAGAAGCACGTAAACATCATCAGTATCGCGATGGATGCGCCGCAGGACGCTATTTCGGCGCTTTCCGGAAAGATCGGGCGCCTGACGGGCGTGACCGTGAAGACGACGTACACGAAGTAGAGGCGCGGAGTTTTCACCGGAAATCCGGAAGAGAAGTGAGTGGTATTTTCGTGTAAGAGGGCAGAAGGTTTTTGTGTTTATTTCATGAAAACGGTTGAAAACAGAGATTTCTTGTGATAAACTGTGAGATGTAGTAATGAAAACTACATCTCACAGTTATTAAGTTTGAATCGAGGCGAGATATGGTGAAACGTACGCCGCTGGCGGAAAGAGAGTTTCTGGATTATACAAAGGGCGAAGAAATCTTCAACATGGTGACGCACATCGTCGGTGCGGCGATTGCGATTGCCATAACGGTTCTGTGCATTGTCATGGGAGCAAGCCACCACAATCCGTGGGCGGTTGTCAGTGCGGCAATTTACGGAAGCACGATGATTATCATGTTCACGGTTTCTTCCGTTTATCACGGGCTTCATAAGAATATGGGGAAGCAGGTCATGCGTGTCATCGACCATTGCGACATCTACTTCCTGATTGCCGGAACCTACACGCCGATTGTTCTCACGGTGCTTCGCCCGGCATATCCGGTGCTTGCGTGGACGATCTTCGGAATCGAGTGGGGCTGCTGCTTCTTCGCGGCGACGCTTAAGGCAATTGATGTCGACCGCTATAACATTTTCACGTTTATCCTTTACGTCACGATGGGCTGGGCCATTATCTTCGCGGTCAAGCCGGTCATCGAAGTTATGACGTGGAACGGATTCCTGTGGATTCTCCTCGGAGGATTGTCTTTCACGTTCGGCGCGATTCTTTATGCGCTCGGAGAGAAGGTACGCTACTTCCACAGTATCTTCCACATCTTCGTCATCGGAGGGTGTCTGCTGCAGTTCTTCGGAATTCTGTTTTATGTGATGTAGTAGGCTGCTTTTTAACATCGGGCGGCGGCTCTCGTCTGCTTGGTGTGATGATTCCGATGACTATTTCACACTGGACGGAGGTTCACGTCTGCTTGGTGTGATGATTCCAATGACTTTTTCACACCAGATGGAAGACTCTGTCGCTTGGTGTGAAAAGATGGAAGACTTTTTCACATCGGCTGGAAGAATTTGTCGTATGGTGTGAAATCTGAGCAAGAAAAATAACACCTGATAGGAGTTTCCTTTATTGGGTGTTATTTCTTTTCAGAAAGCGTCACACCAAATTATTTTTTACTTCCAACAGGTGCGAAAAGAAAGAAAAAAGAACCCCTGGGACGGCGAAAATGCCGCGCCCGGGGGCGAAATACATACTGACTACTTCAGAATCACTCTCTTGAAATTCTTTTTACCTCTCTTTACAAGGAGGCCGGTCTGACACTGTTCCTTGGTGAAGGACGCTCTGAAATCGGTAACCTTTTCATTATCAACAAGGACACCGCCCTGCTCGACATTACGACGGCCCTCGGAACGGGTAGGAGCAAGTCCGGACTTTACAAGGATGGAAACGATATCAATCACACCGTCCGTGAAATCTTCTTCGGAAAGAGGAGCCTCAGGTGCGTCCTCAGCGCTTCCTGCGCCGAAGAGGGCGCGTGCCTGCTCTTTGGCCTTCAGTGCTTCCTCCTCGCCGTGTACGAGCTTCGTGAGCTCGAATGCGAGAATCTCCTTTGCTTCGTTAAGCTGGCTGCCTTCCCAGGTGCTCATCCTGTCGATTTCCTCAAGCGGCAGGAACGTCAGCATGCGGATGCAGTTCATAACGTCGGCGTCCGCCACGTTTCTCCAGTACTGGAAGAACTCGAACGGAGAGGTCTTCTCCGGATCCAACCAAACGGCACCCTTCTCGGTTTTGCCCATCTTCTTGCCTTCGGAATTGAGGAGAAGCGTGATGGTCATCGCGGAAGCGTCCTTGCCGAGCTTTCTGCGGATCAGCTCCGTACCGCCGAGCATGTTGCTCCACTGGTCGTCGCC
>JAGAES010000027.1 GCA_017613055.1 Lachnospiraceae bacterium
AAACGGGAAGATATTACATTTGTCGGAGATATATATGAAACCGACGTGACCGGTGCGTTCAACGCGGGAATCAAGGCCGTGTGGATTGACCGGGAAGGCGCGCGCGACGAGGCGCACCCGGCGACGTACGTAATCTCCGAAACAAGCGAATTAACTGACATATTAGGAGTATAAACATGCGTTATGAAATAACGGATTCGCACAGAAACATGCCCGCAGCAAAGCGGGAGGCGCTCGCGGAATTTTTCTGCGAGGTCAAAGGGATTCCCGCGAAAGAGGACGCCATGCAGCAGGTGGAATTCTGCGACTGGTACGAGCATGATTATGCCGTCAAATGGTTCGAGGTGATTGCCTGGAATGCCGGAAAGGCCGTCGGCTATATCCGCGTCCTCAGAGACCCGAAAGACGTACGTCAGTGGTTCTCGTCCGACGTACACGTCCGTCCGGCCTATCGCCGCAGAAGAATCGCAACGAAGATGTATCAGCGCGCGGTGAAGGAACTCCTTCGTTATGAGGCGGCCGAAACACTGATTGCATCGGTCGACAGAAACAACACGAAATCCATCGCGCTTCACGAGAAACTCGGTTTCAGGAACACGAAAAGACCTTGCAAATTCGCGGATTTCTATGTACACCCGGAAGACACGAAATTCGTGAAGCCGCTGTATAATTACCTTCCGGTTCGGAATTTTCCGCAGGCAGTCGACAGGATGCTTCCGCTCTGGACGGAGTGGAAGGAAAGCTGCGGGGAGATCTTAGGCGAAGAGAAGGAACGGGAAGCACTTCAGGAATGCCTGAAGAAGGCTGAAGAAGGAAAAGTCATCATTGAAGGCGTATGGCGCGGAAACCGGCTCGTCGGAATCTGCACGGACGTAACGGGTGAACTTACGGAATACAATCAGGAAAGCGAATAGGCGGAGGGATGACATGAAGTGTCAGCAGTGTGGGGCAAACAACCTGGACACATTAAAACGGTGCATTCAGTGCGGTGCGGATCTGACGACGCAGACGCCGGAAGATGAGATGACGGCCGCCCCGGAGAAGGAAGAGAACCCGAAACGGATTCCGTGGAAGGAATGCCGGAAGGTGCTTCCGGAACCGCTTATCCCGGTTCTTGTTCTTTTCCTCGCGATGATTGCACAGCGGGTAACGCTTCGTCTTTTTGAAGGAACGGCGCTCTATATCATGGCAGGAATCCTTACGGTGTTCGTGCTGTATGCGTTATTCCGCCTCGAAACGCCGTCCGTCTATTTCTACGCGGCGATGGCAGTTGACATCGCGGCAACGTCGGTGCTTCTTGCGACCCCGGACCGAGCGTATCCGTTTAATGACCGGCTGATGGGTTACCGGATGCTGCAGTTCGGATTTGTGTTTCTGATTGCGGCGGGCATGGTTCGCGTCTGTTCGGAGTTTGAGAAACTCAGCAGGCATTGGAGGCGCACCGCAAAGTGGTGCATTCTTCTCGGCGCGGCAACAGGCATCGTGCTTCTCGGATTTCTGATCTTCGGATACGGCGGATTCGAGATGAAACTGTCGCTTGGAGACATCAAGTCCTGGCTGCTCCTTCTCTACACATTTTTCATGCTTTTTCTGGAACCGTTAACGGAGATTATCATCTATATCCTGCTGTTTCTTAGTTTCCGCGCATACTTCCGCATATGGCGCGAACGGTGCGGTCAGCTGAAAGAATCAAGTGTTACTTGACTTTTTCGTTCAACCGCGGTATCATTCCTCACGTTGTAAAAAATGCCGGACGGCAGCATCCCACCCGGCTGTTTTCAGGAGGCAAATGATGAAAAAGTTTTTGATGCTTATGTTACTTGTTCTGAGCGTATGCGCGTGCTTGACTGCCTGCGGAGACGATGATGACGACAGCAGCAGTAAGAAGAAAAAGACGAAGAGCGAGAATTCTGCAGAACTGACACCTACCGATGATCCGGCTCCGACCGATGATCCGGCCTCGGTAACGATAGCCACAACCGAGACATGGGGCGACTTGACGGTCGGCGTTCCTGCGGACTGGACTTTCACAAAGGGCGATGTCTTCGATGAAGAAGATACCCGCTACTGCTCCGTAAAGCTGTCTTCCTTCAAGTATTTTGACTTCAAGATGGAAGATGCGGATCTGAGTCAGCAGAAATACGAGTACAATAAGAATACGTACACCAACGGGCAGGAGGACGTATCCGGCACTTACGGCACGATTGAATGGACCGGATTCCAGTACAGCGACGGTTTCGGCGGATACGGTTTTGAACTTTATGCAACCGTTAACGGAAAGCCGGTTCGCGTTTCGTCCTGCGGCTTCAAGTTTGACAGCGAAGAAGCCAAGACCGTTCTCGGATCCGTTGTAGTAAAATAACAGTCGTACTTACGGCAAATGTAACAGCAAAACTGCCGCCGCGGGGCATCCGTGCGCGGCGGTTTTTTATTGCCTGAGGACGCTTCAAAAGGAATTCGCTATTGAAACCGATTTTCACATCATATATAATAATATGCAGACGATTAAAAGAATTGGAGAGACGTCATGTACGATAAACTGACCGAGAGCGACATCGAGAAAATCAAGCAGGAAATCGAGTACCGGAAGCTTAACGTACGCGTGGAGGCAATCCAGGCGGTTAAAGAGGCCCGGGCGCAGGGAGACCTCAGCGAGAATTTCGAGTATTATGCGGCGAAACGCGAGAAGAACAGTAACGAAAGCCGCATCAAGTATCTCGAGAACATGGTCAAAACGGCGCAGATTATCGAAAGCGACTCGGCAGACGACGAAGTCGGCATGAACAATACGGTAGTGCTCTTCAATGAACGCACCCAGAAGGATATGACTATCCGGATCGTGACGACAATACGCGCAAAGCCATTAAAAGGGCTGATCAGCATCGATTCGCCGCTCGGGCAGGCCGTGTACCGTCATAAGGTCGGGGAGCGCCGCAGCGTGACGCTCGATAACGGAGAGACGTATTATGTGGTTATCAAGTCCATCGAGAACACGACCGACGACTCCGGGGACGCAATCAGCCAGTACTAAACAGTTAGAAGGATACTATGGACACCTTTCTTTTCAGCATTAACGCAACGCTTCCGGTTTTCCTGACGATTGTGGTCGGGTATGTCCTCAGGCGCCTCGGATTCTTCAGTGAAGAGTTCACCGTGGCAGCGGACCGCTTCACGTTCCGTGTTACGTTGCCGGTGCTTCTGTTCACGGATATCGCGACGGCCGATTTAAGCGGCGGTTATGATATCGGGTTCATGCTGTTCTGCATGGGTGTGTCCTGCGCGGCGTTTCTGTTAATCTGGGGCGGTGCGGTTTTGTTCATCAAAAACCGCGAGCAGATCGGAGCCTTCACGATGGCATCCTTCCGCGGCAGCGCGGCGGTTCTCGGCATCGCGCTTGTCAAGAATATATACGGCAGCACCGGACTTGCGCCGCTTATGGTGGTTTCGGTCGTGCCGTTTTACAATGCTTTCTCCGTAATAATCCTGACGCTTTACGCAAAGCGTGAGGAAGGCGGCGGGGCGAAGATTCCGTTCGGAAAGATTCTCCTTGAGATTGTGACGAATCCGCTGATTCTTGCGGTGGCGCTCGCGCTTCCGTTTTCGTTCTTCTCGTGGCGGATTCCGACGATTCCGGCGAAGGTGCTTTCGAACCTTTCGGCGATTGCGACGCCGTTCGCGCTTGTTATCCTGGGGGCGGGCTTCACATTTCGCGCTGCTTCGAAGCATGTGACGCTGACGGCTGTCGCCTCGTTTATCAAGGTGGCGCTCCTGCCGCTTCTGTTCGTTCCGGTTGCTGTGTGGCTCGGGTTCCGAAACGAGGCGCTCGTGGCGATTGCGGTCATGCTTGCGTCGCCGTCGACGGTTGCCTGCTACATCATGGCGCGCAACATGCGGAACGACGCGCAGCTTGTCTCGGGCATTGTCATGGTAACGACGCTCGTCTCGTCGGTGACGATTACGGCGATGATTTTCATCCTGAAAAGCTTCTCGCTGATCTAGAAAAAACTTTCACGTTCCACTTGTTTTTTGAAAATCGCAAATATATAATGAGTTAAAGGTATTTTTGATGAGGAGGGCAAGGATATGCCGGAAGAAGAAATTCTTTGGAAAGACAGAAAACACCACATGTGGTTCCCGTTTTCCTTCACGAAGTATTCTGTTTCGAAGACATCCCTTCAGATTCAGCAGGGATTTTTCAAAACGAGTTATGATGAGACTCTATTGTATCGTATTGTTGACCTTCGGCTGAGCCGCACGCTTGCGCAGAAGTTCTTCGGTACCGGTACGATTGAGCTCTTTACGCGTGTGGATACGCAGCATGTAATCCAGTTGAAGAATATCAAGCATTCGAAAGATGTGCGCCGTCTTCTTTCCACTTTGATTGAACAGGTCCGCAACGAGAAGAATGTTGTCGGCAAGGAATTCTACGGTATCATGGGCGGCGGAATGCATCATGATATGGACGGCATGGATGACCCGGTTGACATGGACGCGGACGGGATTCCGGATGCCATTCAGTAAGTTCGTAAGTTCCTATTGACAAACGGATTCAGTTAGAATATCATTCCTTTGTGATGACAGGTTTCGTCCGGGTGGGAAGGTCCGGGCAGAAGGAGTTTTGGTATGTTTGATAAGATTTTGAAGATTATGGAAGAGCAGCTCGGTATTGATGTTGCGGGCATCACCGAAGAGACGACGTTTCGTGAGGATCTCCGGATTGATTCGCTTGATCTGTATGAGCTGGTGACCGCTTTGGAGGATGAGTACGGAATTGAAATTCAGCCGGAAGAGCTGGATGAAATCAAGAGCATCGGCGATGTTGTAGAGTACCTTGCTTCGAAGGGAATTGAGTAATCAGTGATTTCGGCAGCCGGCACGGGAATCGTGCCGGTTGTTTTATGTCGGAAAGGATTTGTTTTGAAAAAGAATGGTTTACTGTGTGCGGGGATTGTGCTTGCGGCGGTACTTACCGGCTGCAAGGGAAACCTTCTGGACCCGCCGATTACGATGACGCCTACACCGGTCCCGTCGGATATGGTTTCCGAAACGCCGACGCCGGAACTGAGCCCGACCGCGACGCCTACGCCGAGCCCGAGCCCGACCGCGACGCCGAGCCCGACGCCGACACCGAGTCCGACCCCGGACATCTCGGGCGTGACGGACGGCGGAGTGAACGGCAAAGCCGTGTTCGACGAGAACGGCAAGCTTATAAAGGCCGCGGATGTCGAACCCGGCAATATGATCTACTGCAACAACTTTGAACGGAGCCTCGGCAACCAGTTCGCGAAGGGCAACATCTCGGAAGGCTGCAAATTCGAGGTAACCGACGCGCAGGCATTCCACGGAAGTGACAGCATCCATATTTCGATGCGCCGCGAGACGACCTGGGGACTGAGCGGTGCGGGAATTCCGCTAAATGAGACGAACGGCCTCTCATATAAGGATCTCGAAGGGCACACGATTGAAATCGTATGCAACATCCTGTATCTGGATGAGGGCTGGGGCGTAGCCGATGAAATCCGCTTCGCGCTGTATGACACCTACCACACCGAGGTTGTGTCCGTGCCGAAGCGTAACATCAGCAACGACATCGAGTATGACAAAGACGGCAACATGCTGATGGTTTCGGAGCGCCGGCCGGTGCTTTGCGACGTCTGCGACGTGAAAAAGGGCGAGTGGACGGAGTGCCGCTTCCGCGTGACCGTCACGAAAACCGACGCGAAGTCGGGCATGCTGATGATCGGCACGCGCGACGAGGAGCAGAACCCCGTCGGGGCTTACGTCTCCTATTATCTGGACGATTTGTATATTATGGTAATCGAGTAAGGAAAATGCCGGACGAAAAGCCGGCATTTTTCAATTTCTTCGCATTTCACAGCATCTTCACATTCTTCTGTTACAATGACCCCGCTTTGCATGAAAAGGGCACGATTTGACATTTTTCCCGACAGAATGTATAATGTATAAAATGCCGTAATCTGCTTTGGAGGCTTTGATGGCGATTAAGTTTACGAAAATGCATGGGTGTGCGAACGATTACATCTACGTCGACTGCACAAAAGAGACCCTTCCGAACGCTTCGGAGCTGTCTGTACGGTACAGCGACCGGCACACCGGAATCGGCGCGGACGGCTTGATTCTGATTAAGCCGAGCGACTGCGCGGACTTCTATATGGAAATGTATAACGCCGACGGAAGCCTCGGAAAGATGTGCGGCAACGGAATCCGATGCGTCGGCAAATTCGTATATGAAAAAGGCCTTACCGATAAGAAGGAACTGGCCATCGACACCGCCTCGGGCATCAAGTACCTGACGCTCCATACGGAGGGCGACAGAGTGGACAGCGTGACCGTGAATATGGGGCATCCGTCCATGAACCCCGCCGACCTGCCGGTGCTTTGCGAAGCGGGACAGACGAGATTCGTCGTAGAGTCGTGCGGAAGGGTGTGGAATTTTACGCCGGTTTCGGTCGGCAATCCGCACGCCGTAATAACGGTCGAAGAAACGAAGGACTTCCCGGTCCGCGAGGTCGGGGCACCAATCGAGAAGAATCCGCTGTTCCCGGAAGGCGTGAACGTGGAATTCGTGAAGCGCATTAACGACCGTGAGGTCAGCATGCGGGTATGGGAGCGAGGCTCCGGCGAGACGTGGGCCTGCGGCACAGGCGCGTGCGCTACCGCATTTGCCTGCTATAAAAACGGGCTGACCGGTCCGGAAGTGACGGTGCATCTGCTCGGCGGCGATCTGAATATCCGTTACGATGAGTCAGAAGACGTGATTTACATGACCGGTCCTGCGGTGACCGTATTTGAAGGAACGATTTAGAAAAGTGATAAGACGAAAGGAGGAAGAACCGATGCATGCATTTACAGGGAAACGACTGACAGCTGTTTTTCTGATTCTTCTTATGTTCTTATCTCCGATCAGTCCCGTCACAAAGACGGCGTCGGCATCCGGAGAAGAGGAAATCTACGCTACCGTGAAGAAGGGCGTCGTAAGCAACACGAAGACGGCCGACAAAGGTATCAACGTCCGCAATGATGCTACGACAAATGGCACACAAATCCTTACGTTCCTCCCGAACGGAACGAAGATCTTTATTCTCGGGGAGAAAACCTATCCCGGACAGAGCACCTATTATAAGATTCAGTTTGATAAAGACGGCAAGACGATTGTCGGTTACGGATATAAGGACTTCATTAAGCTTGAGGGCGATTATCTTCCGGATGAGAAGTACGCTACGCCGAAGAAGGGCTACACGGACTATGCTCCGGTAACCAATGTCCGCAAGGGCCCCGGAACCAACTATGCAATGGTTACGGATAAGAACGGAGCGAACGTGCAGCTTATCTCGTGCACGCTCGTGACCGTATATGAGCGCCAGAACCGTTACTACAAGTGCTCGTTCACCTATAAGGGAGAGCAGGTAAACGGCTGGCTGTATGCGGATTATGTCCGGATTTATGAGGACCCGACGGGAGACGACGCATTTGTCGCGGACCTTCGCGCCCAGGGCTTCCCGGAATCGTATATCCCGATGCTTCGGATTCTGCATGCGCAGCATCCGACATGGGTGTTCAAGGCCGACAAGACCGGCCTCGACTGGAATACTGCAGTCGATCAGGAAAGCGCTTATCAGAGAGCGCTTGTAAACTATGTCAGCCCGACGTCGTGGAAGCGAATCGACGACCTCGGATATATCTGGAACAACAACGGCAAGGACGGAGGCTTCCGTAAGCTGGACGGCTTCCATTGGGAGGCGGCCAACCGGACGAGTACGGCGTACTTTATGGACCCGAGAAACTTCCTTTCCGAGTCCGAACTGTTCCAGTTCGAGTGCCAGAGTTTTGACGAGAAGCTTCACACACTGGAACGCGTTCAGGAGCTTCTTGAGGGTACCTTTATGAGCGGCTACGTTTATAAGGTGCCGAATGACTCGTCCTCCGGCTATGAGTACGGATGGGAAAAGCAGGAAGTCAAGCGCGATGCAAACGGTAAGATTACCGAAATCGTTACGACCGGCAATTCCGGCAAACCGCTTACCTATGCGGAAGTATTCTTAGAGTCCGCGAAGATCTCCGGCGTCAGCCCCGATATGCTCGTGGCGCGTGTTATCCAGGAGATGGGCTCGAGAGGTACCTCGGTAATTATCTCCGGCAAATCGAAGAATTATCCGGGACTCTACAACTATTATGATTTCGGTACCTACGCGACGGCGACGATGGACGCCATCTCCATGGGTCTTACCTATGCCGGCAAGACCGATGCGACGACGTGCCGCCCGTGGAATACGCACTGGAAGTCGCTTTACGGCGGCGCAATCATGATCGGCCGGGATTACATCTCGAAGGGTCAGGATACGTTATATTATCAGAAGTTCAACGTGGCCAGCAACCACGCATTTGCGCTTTATACACATCAGTACATGACGAACATTCAGGCCCCGTCCAATGAGGCCCGTACTATGTGGGCGGCATGCAAGGATAAGGAAAGTTCGATTATCTTCAAGATTCCGGTATATGAGAATATGCCCGCGGAGAATGCACCTTATCCGCAGGGCACCTCTACGGCCAATCCGAACCCGTACCTGAAGAACCTTACGGTTGCGAATATGAGCCTTACCCCGGCATTTGACTATAAGACGCTTGAGTACGATCTGATTGTCGATGAGGATGTGGAAACCATTACCGTTACGGCGGAAGCGCTTGCCACCTCGACCAAGATTACGGGTGTCGGCAAGATATCCGTTAAGCCCGGTGATAATGATGTGAAGATTGTCTCCACGGCGGCCTACGGCAACAGCCAGACCTACACAATTCATGTGTACCGCGAGGTCCCCGAGTCAGTCGAAGTGACAGAACATATTAAAACGACCTGCCTTATTGAAGGCGGGGCAGTCTACGGTTTAGAACCCGGCACCAATGTAGAGGATTTCAATAGTGTATTCTCCCTTGTGGAAGGCGGAGCAATCAAGGTGCGGGATTCAAACGGCGCAACGGTTACTTCGGGTAAACTCTGCACCGGTCATACGATTGTTACCCCGCAAGAACGGTTTAAGGTAGTTATCTACGGTGACGTGAATAAGGACGGAGAGATTAACGCTTATGATCTTTTGTACATTAAGCGCCAGATCCTCGGTCAGACCAAGCTGGATGACATTGCCTCCAAGGCATCCGATGTCAAGAAAGATAATGTTATCGACGCATATGATTTGTTATATGTAAAGCGACACATTCTCGGCTCTTCAAAGATTGATCAGCCCAGTGTGGCAGAGAAAGTGTACGGACCTGAGGAGACACCGACGCCTTCACCGGAGCCTTCTCCTTCACCGGAGCCTTCGCCGTCGCCGGAGCCGACGCCTTCACCGGAGCCATCGCCTTCCGTTACACCGGAGGCAACGCCTGCCGCGACGCCGGAAGTGACACCTGAGGGAACCCCTGCGGTTACACCTGAAGGGACTCCTGCGGTTACTCCTGAGGGGACGCCTGCGGCGAACCAGAACGGAAACGGCGGTTCTGAGGGAAATCAGAACGGCAACACCGGTTCGGAAGGAAACCAGAACGCTAACACCGGTTCTGAAGGAAATCAAAATGGCAACGGTGGTTCCGAGGGAGCGCAGAACGGAAACGGCAGCTCCGAGGGGAACCAGAACGGAACACCTGAGGGCGGAAATAATACTGCTCCGGATAATTCTGCCGGGCAGAACGATTCCGGAAACAATTCGGGTGACGCAAACACGTCCGGAGACGGAACAAGAAGTGTAAATCCGTCCGGAAATGAAACCGCGGGAGACGGTTCGAAAGGAAGCGATACTCCTCAGGATTCGTCCGGCGAGAATAATACGATAGCGAGTGGGGAGCCTCCGTCGGGAGAGAATTCTTCGGGAACGGATGGAGATAATAACGGATAGAAGTTACAGGAATTCCGTGTGGAAAGGAATGAATAACAGAGGATGAATGGAACGAAAAGAGTTAACCGCGCTGCGGCAGTGCTTCTTGCTTTGATGATGGCATTGACGATTGTCGGTCCGAAGCCGGTTAAAGCAGCAGGAACCGCAAGCATTTCGGTTACTTCCGCTACCGTGGAAAAAGGTAAGGATGTAACGATTACAGTCAGCATTTCGGCACCCGCTGAAATTGCAGTAGTTGACTTCAAACTGTCTTATGATACTTCGAAACTGCAATATCTGCAAGGTGCTGCAGCAGGAGAAGGAAGCCCGTTAAGAGTAGTGGATACCGGCTGTTCCGGAAAGTCCGCATCCTATAGTTTTTCCTTCAAAGCGCTGGATGTTGCGGAAGGCGGGACTTTATTAACTCTGAGTGATGTCATCATCAGTCCGCTTGATGACGCGCTTGGGGATAATTTCCCGATAGCCCCATCTAACGGAAAAATCACGATAACCGGTCCTTACCAGGCTTCCAGCAACGCGAACCTTGCATCACTTTCCATCGGAGAAGCGAAGATTTCGCCCGCATTTTCCGCGGATGTAACGGCATATACCGCATCGGTAGGCGGCACGGTCAGCAAGGTTACCGTTTCCGCACAGCCTGCGGACGGCAAGGCAAAGGTTGCCGTGAGCGGCAACAGCGGTCTGAAGGAAGGAGCGAACACCGGAACCGTTAAGGTAACGGCCGAAGATGGTAAGACGACCAAGACCTACACGATTACCGTGACGCGTGCGAAGCC
>JAGAES010000028.1 GCA_017613055.1 Lachnospiraceae bacterium
ACTTTCGGTATTGGAGAAGCGGATTGCCGCGGATAAGCCGGAGATTCTTCCGATTCTTTCAGCGGAGAAACCGCTCGGGTACCGGAACAAGATTCACAGTACATTTGCCTCGGCAAATGGGAAGACCGTCGGGGGACTCTACGCCGAGTCGACGCACCGGCTGATGCCGCTACCTCTCGGCTGCCGGATTGAGCCCGCGGAAGCCTGTGCGATTGTAAAGACAATATGTGATTTTGCGGATAAAAACCACCTGAGCGTGTATGACGAGGACCGCCGGAAGGGACTGCTGCGGCATGTGCTGATCCGAATCGCTTCGAACGGGGACACGATGGTTGTGCCGGTCGTTGCCGAGAAGATCTTCCCGAAGAAGCACGCGCTTTCAGAGACGATTATTAAGGCGCACCCGCAGGTGAAGACCGTTGTTTTGAATTATAATCCGGCCGCTACGACGATGGTGCTCGGCGAGCGCGAAGAGGTGCTCTTCGGCAAAGGCTACATTACGGAACAGCTGTGTGACTGTGAGTTCCGGATTTCGCCGCGGTCGTTCTTCCAGGTGAATACGAAGCAGGCGGAGAGACTGTTCGGGACGGCGATCGCATTTGCCGGACTGAAAGACGGAGAGACCGCGATTGACGCGTATTCGGGCACCGGAACCATCGGAATTCTTGCTGCGAAAAGCGCGTCCGGGGCGCATGTGACCGGTGCGGAGCTTAACGAGGATGCCGTTCGGGATGCGAGGAGCAACGCGGAGCGGAACGGCGTTACGAATACCGAATGGGTATGCGCGGACGCGGGGAAGTACCTGACGGCAGCGGCTGCCGAAGGGAAGAAGGCGGACGTACTCTTTCTGGACCCGCCGCGAAGCGGTTCAAGCGCGGAATTCCTGAAGGCCGTCCGGAAGATGATGCCGGAACGGATTGTTTACATATCGTGTAACCCCGACACTTTGGCGCGGGACCTTGAAATTCTCGGGAAAGCCTACCGGCTTCGGAAGGTCTGCGCGGCGGACATGTTCTGTCAGTGCCATCACGTGGAAAGTGTCGTATTGCTTACGAAAGTCTGATTCTGAGGAGGCACGCATGATTACAATTTATTATGAAGCGCTTCTTTTGCTGTCGCTGTTTCTGACGCTTCTATACATTCTGTCGTGGCACAAGAATTTTGACGTGCATATCACGCTGATTTTCACGCTTGTCCCGATTACGATTCTCGGAAACCTGATGATGGCGTGGTCCGGTTCAAGGGAAGAGGCGATACTCGCGGTAAAGGTCGCTTATATCGGCGGGTCGTTCCTCGTGTTGATGATTGCGCTCGCCATCTTCAACCTGTGCCACATCCAGCTGCACAGGGCCGTCCGGATGGTGATGTTCTTCGTTGGTTGCCTGATGTATCTGAGCGCGCTGACCATCGATTACACGGACTGGTTTTACATATCCTGCGATTATGCGTCGCGAAATGGTGCGGGAGCGCTTGTAAACAAGGAGTACGGGCCGTTACATACCGTATTCGACGTGCTTGTTCTGGTGTTCTTCGCCGTCAGTTTCGCGGCTATGGTTTACAGCTATTTCCGCAAGAAGGAAGTGTCGAAGAAAATCATCGTATTGCTGTTTATTCCGGAGATGCTGGCGGTTGTCTCCTTCTTCGGCGGAAGACAGATTACCGATAAGATCGAGTTGCTGCCGCTTGCGTACGTGATTTCGCAGGTGGTGTACCTGATTATCATCCGGCAGGTGTGTCTTTACGACATCACCGATTCCGGCATCGATTCGCTCGTGCAGACCGGCGACAAAGGCTTCCTTTCCTTCGATTCCCGAAGGCACTATCTCGGCTGTAACGAAACGGCGGCGGGAATCTTCCCCGAGCTTTCTGACGTGAACGTCGACACGGTAATTCCTGCGGAAAATCCGATTGCAAAACATATTAACGAGTGGCTCGACGCATTTGCCGCCGATGAGAAGAACAACAGCTTCCACTATCCGCACGGCGACCGCATCTTTCTGATTACCGTGACCTGGCTGTTCGACGGAGAACGCAAGCGGGGCTACCAGTTCTTTGTGACGGACGACACCGAGAGCCAGCAGTACATCGCCCTTCTGAATAACTTTAACGGCCAGCTGAAGGAGCAGGTCGCCGAGAAGACGAAACACATCGTCGAAATGCATGACAAACTGATTCTCGGCATGGCAACGATGGTGGAAAGCCGCGACAATTCGACCGGCGGACATATCCGAAGAACCAGCGAAGACGTCCGGATTCTAACCGAAGAAATCAAGAAAGATAATGTTCTACAGCTGTCGAATGAATTTATGGAGAACCTGATTAAGGCAGCACCGATGCACGATCTCGGAAAGATAGCCGTAGACGACCAGATACTTCGGAAACCCGGCCGTTTTGAGCCGTGGGAATTCGAAAAGATGAAGGCGCACGCGAAGGAAGGCGCGCGGATTGTGCACGCAATCCTGCAGGGAACCGACGACGAGGCATTTCACGAGATAGCGGAAA
>JAGAES010000029.1 GCA_017613055.1 Lachnospiraceae bacterium
AATGCCTGGTCGGACGTCGAAGGAATCGCAAGACCATCCTTGAATTCTCTCGTAATCGACGAGAAATTAATCGTCTTTCCCTGGAAAGGACTCGTGAAATCCGCTTCGATGGTCGTCATCTTACGGATTCTTGTGCCATCCTCGGAAAGCACCGCCGCATACTTCAAAAGGCCGATTCCTTTGGCTTCCGCATAACCGATGTAAAGCGTTTCGCCGGGCTCCAGTTCCGGAATCGTAAGTCCTTCGGAATCAATCGCGCCTTTTACGATCACGCCGCTGTAATCGCCTGCCTTGAAGCTGGCATTTTTCGGCGCGGGCGCAAGCTTCCTTACCGCGGGCTCCACGGCCTTCGTGTCGGAAACGGTCCGGATGGGCTCTTTCGTCACTTCCGCAACCTTCGTAATCTCAGGCTCCTCTTCTTTCACGGTCCTGGTAACTTCCTTTTCTTCCTTCTTATCCTTCTTCGAGTCATCCTTATTCAGGTATCGTACATAGAAGAATGTTCCGATACAGGCGGCGAAAACGAAAAGAATGCTGAATGATACCAAAAGAATCACGCGGAGACGCGCCCAGAACGACTTCTTGGGCTCCTGAACCGGCTGATAATACTGTACCGGCGCGGCCTCTCCGACATAAGCGTGACAGTTCGGGCACATCTGCAACCCTTCTTCCAAAAGACATCCGCAATTTCTGCAATACTTTTTCTCCATTTTTCTCTTCCTCCTCAGTTCCATGCGTATTGAAAACCTTTTGAGCACCAGCCTGACTCTTTAATCTCACCGTTTTCGATTCTCCCGACCTCGCAAAACCTTCGGGAGACCTCTCCCGGAAGCTGCACGAGCGGTTCGGCCTTTCGCTGCGAGATGTTCTCATTCAGAAGAATTCTAGGCTCGATTTCCTTCTTCAGAATCTCCTGTTCTCCGATAATCGCAATTTCCGTGACATACTCCTCTCCCCGGTATGTCTTCATGCTGTCCCCCTCAAGAATGGTCATTCCGTTTAAAAGCCTTGCGGGAACGGCCTGGCCGACCAGGTACCCCTTCTGAAACTCATAAGGGCCGGGAAGTTCATTCAGCTTTTCAATGCTGAATCGGATTAATAAAACGTCATCCATTTTCTGTCCTCCTTGCAATTCCGACAGGATTTGCTTTTGTTTACAGCCCGAATATACAACAACGGACAGACCCTGAGGTCTGCCCGTTGCATACAATTTAAGTTTTTTCGAAAAATGTTAATGATACACGGTAATGCTCTGCGGAATCCGCTCGCTGTCCGATCCGTCGATCCGCATCCGGTACAGCGCTTCGCTGCCGCTGATCCGATATAAAATCCAACGCCCGGCAAGGTTAAAGTCCGAAACCTGCGCGGTGCTGATTGTGTATTTCGTCTTTCCGTCCGGCGTCATCCATTCAAGGCACCCGCTCTTTGCGGAGATATAAAAGATACCGGTTTCGGTTGCATTAAAACGGCTGATCGGCTGATTCGTAAGAACCTCCGCATCCCCGCCGTCACGGTTCATCCGGACAAGCACCTGCATCGCTTTGGAACCCGTTGTTTCGTCCGTCGTAAGGCAGTAAAGCTTATCGCCGCACAGCACCGCATCCTTACAGGCGCTGCTTAAGAGCCGGTAAGAATTCGCGCCGTCCGAATCACATCCGAACAGACAGCTTCCGCGGTCGGGATCTACGTAAACAAGACGCCCGTCCGCAACGTTCAGGTACGGATGCTTCAGTTTCGAATTCAGCTGCCTGATATCGAGCGAATCCGTATCGATGCTGTAAAGATACCCGGAACTCTTCTCGTCATCGAGATACAGCTTTCCGGAGTTAATCAGGAATCTCCCGCGCAGCGAATCCGAAATGACTTCTTCCTTACCGCTTTCAAGGCCGAACCGCGTGACCGCCTGCTCCGTCAGGTAATACAGATACCCCTTCCAGTAATGCAGTTCGGAAATGCTTTCATGCTTCACAAGCTGCGTCGTTTCCTTCGTGTACGGATCCATCTGGAAGATTCTGCCGTCGCAGATGTAATAGAGGTAATCCTCTCCCATCGCCGCATAGGCTCCGTCCTCCGAGTACCGGTTCCCGGCGAAATTCCCGTACCCTTCCGGCACCTTGGTCTGCTCGATGCCGATACCGGGAGCGTCGCCCGTCCCGCGCTCATAACCTTCGCGGTAACCTTCGCGGTAACCTTCCTTCTGACCCTTCTCTTCGCCGGTCTTCCGTCCTTCGCGGTATTCGTGGAACGAAATCAGTGCGACAAGCCCGATCACGAGAACTACCGCCGCGCAGCGGATCCGTTTTCTCGGAAACCGTACCTCGCGGTTCAAAAATGCAAGCACCTCGAGAAGGCTCTGAAAACGTCTTCTTGAGTCAAGCGCCGTACAGCGGTTCACCGCCTCTTTCGTCGCTTCGTTGGCCGTTGCGATGTCGAGCTCGGATTTCTGTGTCTTGCCGGTCAGAAGATAAAGATAAATCATTCCGAGCCCGTAAATCCACACATTCTCGTCGGTCACCGGTTCCTTTCCGTATTCGGGCGGCAGAAACGCCTCCTGTTCCCTGCGGTTTTCATTTCCGTTCGCGTCAAATGACACCGTCCCCTTCCCGGAGATCCGTACGTTGTTCGGTGTCAGCACCGGAAGCGTAAAGCCTTCCCCGGCGGAATCCTTCAAGAGCTGTCTGCATACCGCACGGACGGTTTTCATCGCCTTCTTCTCTTTAAGAGGAGCGCCCGAGGAAATCCATTCGGCAATTGTTCGGTTGTTGTTCGCCTGGCCGTCTTTTGTTCGCATGCTTATCCCTCGTGCGTTACTTTGTGGTCGTCCGCGCCGTCATAGCGGACGCTCCACAGGCTTCCTCCGTCATCGAGATTATGATAGAAAATCCATTCTCCCGCAATATTAAAGTCGCTTGCCCGGTTTTTGGTCACTCTTACCCGCATGTTTCCTTTCGGATTGCTGAGCCAGAGCATCCCGTCATATCCGTCGACAAGAACGATTCCGCGGCTTGTATAGCCTGTCTGTAAAGGCGATACTGCCTTCACATTTTCCGCTGCCTTATCCGGAATGATGCTGCTTGCATATTCCCTGATCAGATCGGCGTCCGTCTTCTCGGTCTGCCACGCGTCCACGTCGAGCGTGTACACCGATTTCTTCGTCTTAATGTAATACTTGTTGTCAAGAACAACGAGCTGCGCGTCTATGCCGCCGAACACCACGTGGTTATCGTTCTCGTAGAGTCCGTACTGCCAAATGCTGCTTCCGGATGTATAATAAAGCCAGCCGTTATAAGCGGAGATTCCGCTCGCGTGCTTTCCGGAAACAAGCATCTCGACGTTGCTTCCGTCCGGGGACATGCGGTATATATCGCCGTCATGAATGTAATACACCTGATTCTCATACGACAGCGCATACGCTCCGCCGTCGACAAGCACGTTGCCCGGCAGGTTGCCGTCCTCCGGATGCGAAATCCGTTCGCCCAGCGTGAACACCGGAACGCTCTGGAAACCGCTCACGTAACCGCTGTCGTAGCCGGACTTCCGTCCGCTCTTCTCGCCTTCGGCCTCGCCGAGAATCCGTCCGGCCATATTGGAGCCGACAACGGCAACTATGGCCGCGGCGGCTATGGCAACGGAAATCTTGATCCGCTGTCCCTTCTTCCGGGTCTTCTTTCTTACGTAGTTTTCAATTTCCTCGACACGCTGAATCCGGTTCTCAGGGTCAAATGCCACACATTTCTGAATCAAGCTCCGAAGCTTCGGGCTGTTGATTTCCGACTCGTAATTCGGTTTCGAAACCTGTCCGGTCGCGAGGAAAAGCATGACCATGCCGAGCGCGTAGATATCGGTCAGCGGCGAGGACTGGTCAAAGCCGTACTGTTCGGGCGGCGCATAGTCGAGCGTCAGCACAATCGAAGTATCCTGCCTGTGCCCGGTTTTATGCACTCTTGCAATGCCGAAATCGATCAGGTTGATGCTGCCGTCCTTTCCGAGCACGATATTCTGCGGCTTGATATCGCGGTGGATTACCGGCGGCGTCTGGTTATGCAGGTATTTGAGTATGCCGGTCAACTCCGTGACAACCGCGAAGATATCGTCCTCCGAAAGCGTCCCTTTCGTGCGGACGATCTCGTCAAGCGTCCGGCCTTCCATATATTCGCGGACCATGTAATGGCCGCCGTCCTTCTCAAACGACGCGTAAACCTTCGGAATGCCGGGGTAATCAAGCTGCTCTAATATTCTTGCTTCCGAAAGCGCATCCTCCGCGCCGTAGTCTCTCGTAATGCGGAGAATTGCCGGAATTCCGTCCGAAAGACGCCGTAAGAAATAGGTTTCTTTCTTCCCGGTTTCATCCTTTTTAAGGCATCCGGTTACCTCATAACGGGAGGTGATTTCAAAAGGAAGGGAAACCTTTGCGACATCGGCCGCAAGGTCTTCTCCGTATCCTTTGAGAAACGCATCGATGTCGTCCTCAAGTGAATTTTCCGCGGAAGCGGCAACCACTTCCGGCAGGGAAGTTTTCATGCTCCACCTCCTGCCCTTCTCTTTCTTTAAAGCATCCTTCGCAAGTTTCGCCTGCTTCGCTTCGCCGCTTCCGATTGCGTAAAGCGGAGGCGTGAACAGCACCGGTGAAAGCACCATGCTGAAGAAGATAAAACAATACGCGATTCTGGATTCCGTCCGGATGCCGTGCCTTGTCAGAACGTACATGGAACGGTCCGCGCACAGAAGCGCGACCGGAATGAACAGCCAGGTTCCGCGGATATATCCGAAGATCAGCCTAAGTCCCGCAATCAGTCCGCGCTCGTTCTCTCCGACCTTCGTCGACGGGAACGATTTCTTCTTCCGTTTAAACTTATTAACAATCCAGCCCGTCGCACCGAGGAACACCGACAGCGAATGGCTGATGAACGATGCAGCCATCTCAAGCGTACAGATGACGCTCGAACGGTGTTCCTTCGGAATCTTCCTTCCCATCAAAAGAGAACGGATCCACGGAAACAGGATGAAGATTGCGTCACATACAAGGAAACCTGCCCAAAGCAGGTGGATGTTTCCGAAATAGCATTCGATGAAAACCGTCGGAAGCAGCATGATCTGGTTTACCATCGAAAAGAAATACAAAAACATGAAGAAACGGTCGCACGGACGCACATGTCCGCGGAGCGTGCCGTCGAACACCATCTCCATCAGGCCGTATGCGTAACGGCGCTGCTTGCCGGTCTCTTCCTCGAAATTCGTGCTTGTGTATTCGGTGAACTCAAGCCCCGGGATTTTCGCGTATTTGCCGTGGTAGCCCATTCCGTACAGGCGGATTGCGAAGTCATAGTCTTCCGACACCTTGTTCTCGGACCACCGTCCGCATTTCTCGAGAATGCTCTTTCGAAGAAACACGTTATGGCCTACGAGCGGGACGAAGAAGCCCTGCAGCGCCTTACACGGCCATATATAGTGAAACAGGTCGTTCGTCAGATGCCCGGTCACGCGCGAATAATAGTTTTCCTTAAGGTTGATCGTATCGGTTGCGCATTGCACGTAAGCAAGCTTCTCATCGACCGAAAACTCGGGGATAATCGCTTCGATAATGCCCTCGCGAACGCCGGAATCCTTGTCAAGAAGCAGGATAATCTCATGCGTGCGGTAATCGCCCTCGGCATAGCCGTTCGCAATTGATGCATCAAAAACGCCGTTCAGCAGTTCCCGGTCGGCGGAGAGATTGTTCCCGTAACGAAGCGTATAATTCAGGTTCGATGCTTTCTTAAAAAGCCCTGCTCTTCCCTTCGCGGGTCTTGCGACAAATGCCACGCCTTTCGACCTATAGAACCGGATCCGTTCGGCGGCTTTTCTCTCTTTCAAAGAAAGCGACTCCGGATTCTTCTCGTAAGAATTCAGGAGTCTGTCAATTGTCTCTTTGCTCACGCTACCGCCGAGAAGCGGCGCGAGGCCGTCTTCCGATACAAGCACGTTCGCTTCGCACGGGGTGTAGCACTGATAGCTTTGAATCGCCCGGATTCCGCGGTTAATCGTGTCGAAAATGACGCTGTTCTCTTCGAGATAAACCGGAATGCTGACCGTCACGGGAAGCAGGTCCGTTGCTTTGACCTCTCTTCGCGGCGCATTCATGAAATGCTTCCGGTTGATCAATACCTCCCCGGTCAGAACCCGCTTGACGGACGGACGCACGGACCAGAGAATATCCGTAATATACGAAAAAGGATATATGAAGAAGAGAAAGGAAAGAACAAACCGCCACAACTGATGCATCGGCGCGCCGTACATCACGAAGATGCCGATATGAATCGAGGCATTTATGAGCAAAGCAATCGCATGCGGACGGACGCCGCAGATCATATTCCCGAGAGCAACCGGTATGGATTTTTCAGATCTCTTTTTTCTGCTCATAAAGTTATTTTATTGTTCGAGAGGATTCACCTTCACCTGGGCAAGCGCGTACCAGCCGGTCGCCCCGATACTAAGCGTATTGTTGTATTCCCACAGTTCTTCCGTGCCGCTCAGCACGAAGCCGGTCGAAACGCCGTCCCGGTCCGCGGCCGGAATGCCGCCGCTCTTATATTCTTGTGTCTTCAGGTAGCCCATCACGGCGTTGTATTCGTCGGTCCGGCTCTGTTTCAGGTAGCAAAGCGCCATCTGCGCGGTACCTTCGTTCCAGATACCGTCCAGATCGCCCGCGCTGAAATCAAATCCGACGCCGACTGCAATATTCTTTTTGATGAAATCAAGACTCGCCCCGGCATCCGCAATCCGGTCCTTAAGAGCAAGCACCGAAAGCGCCGTCGCGTCAATCGGAATCACGCCGGTGTTGACGGTTTCCCCGTCCGGCTCGGTTCCGGTATAGAAGCAGCCGAGTTCCGCATCGTACATCGAAAGCACGAACTGACATGCCGATTCCGCCGCGGCGCGGTATTCCGCCGCCGTCTTCGGCTCCTTCTCTTCCACTAAATCCGCAAGCACGCTGAAAGCCGCGTAGCAGGCGATATTGTGCTCGGTTGATTTATAAGTAACCTTCTGCTGTTCCTTGTCCCAGCCCTCGTAGCCGGCCGTGAAGCCGCCCGTCGGCGAAGACAGTCCGAGCAGGAACCCCGCCGCGTTCTTCGCGGCGTTTAGGTATTCGGTCTCCTTCTGTTCCGGAACGATTCTCGAAACACGGCACAGTGCGAGAATCGTCCATGCCATGTTGCCCGTCGACGTGGATACCGAATAAAAGTCTTCGTACCATTTGCCGTTTTGCCAGAAGCCCGGAAGCGGCACGGTTCCGCTTGCAACCGAATAGCCCGAATCCACGGCCGGGTCGCCGACAAGATAGACGTTCCGAAGACGGCCGTCATGGAACGTCCGGTCATGGGTCTGCGCGAAGACAATCGCGTCGGCAAGCTCCTGTGCGTGCCAGACGGCGCCGACCTCGCAAAGCGCATAGAGAGCAATCGCGTTATCGTACAGATAAGCCTGGTCGGATTTGTCGTCGCTTCCGATGAAACCCTTCGATTTTTCCACAAGCGAAGCCAGAAAACCGGCTGCGGAGAACTTCTCGGAAATCTCCTTCGCGGACGGCTCAATTCCGTTTTTCTTTCCGCACCCCTGCAGCACAAGCATCATGAAAATCAACAGGATGCTTAAGCTTCGGCGCATATATTTCCTATGTTTATCCATACGATAACCCGCTTTCTTTCCTTACGGCCGGACGAATTCGATATTAGTAGGTCTGACTGACCTGTACGGTGTCGGAGACAAATGTGACATTTGACGGAACCGTCACGCTGAAGTCGCCTTTGTTGTTCTCAATCGTGAACACGATCTCGCTGTTATCGACCACGTCGAATACAACGGTAAGATCGAACGCTTCGAAATTCAGGATGCTTCTTCTGCGCGTTACGGTGCCCTCATAGCAAAGCTGCTTCGCGTTCTTCTTAAGTGTTACGCCGTTGACGGCGGGATTCATAAGAAGAAGGCCCTGGGACTTTTCGTAAACGACTTTCACCGGAACCGATTCCTCAAGCTGCTTGGAATTCTTGAGTACTTCGTCTTCCTGCTTATGCAGATTTCTTACGAACGCACGGTGCGCATTCTGTTTTTTCTGACCGCTTAAGATTGTGATGATATCGATGAAAAGGCAGATAAAGCCGACAACCACAAGTGCGGTGCTGCTCTGTGTTCCGCGAAGCACGAACTGTCCGCTGAGTCCGCCGAAAATCAGAAACACGCTGATCAGAACGCCCCAGACGTTGCCTGCTGTGGTTCCTTTCGGAACCATGCTGTATTTGGATTTTGCCTGCACCTTAACCGTAGCCTCCGGTACGTATGCATTAATGTTCTCAGTCAAGCTCGTTACGATTTCGTTTTCCATTGTTTGTTCCTCCTGAATGTTTTATAACAGCCGGTGAAATAGATGCATTTCATCTGACTCTGTCACAGTTTTACCACGCCTCGATACGGAATCGGTTTGCATTTTGCATACAATTTCGATTTTTTTTGATTATTCTTCCGAACCGTCGTCGAGCGGCTCCAGATCAAGCCCGCACATGAAGTCGTAAGTCTTCGGAATGTCGTAATGATGATTCACGGCGAAGATAATGGCCGCGTCACGTTTAATCAGTGAATGCAGCCCGCCGCACTTCGTGATTGCAAGCATCCGCTGCGTCGTCTTCAGGTCAAGTCCCATCGCTATGGCAATCAGAATATAATAATCCCTTTTTCCCTTACGGCGCCCTTCCATCAGCTGATATCCGTATGTGCGCGAGATGTTCGATTTCTGAATGATCTCGCTTTTCTTCTGCCCGGTTTCGTATAAAAGCTCATCAAAAAAGGCGCGAATATCATCATCCAAAAAGCCCTCTTCCATCTCAGGAAACGTGTCGCCTTTCAGTTTTTCATTCATCATCTGTGTATCCAGAGGATTTTTACTGTTCATGATTCCCGCCCTTTCCGATTGCATATATTACAGAAAACTTAGA
>JAGAES010000004.1 GCA_017613055.1 Lachnospiraceae bacterium
CTTCGGCTGGAAGAAAACTTCAATCTTATTGTTCTTGATCGCGTTCTGAATCTCACCGGCAATGGTCTGCTCGTGATTCCGCTGCGCGCGCAGTTCTTCGGAATAGATGCAGTAGGAATTGTCCTGTCCGCTCTTGGCCTGCTTACGGGCAAGGTTCGCATTATCCATCGCAAGCGGGATATCTTTATCATTTTTCTTCAGGAAATATACGCCGCTCGAAAGCTGGATGTCAATTCCGGGATATGCCTTCAGCTGATGCTCAACGAACACTTTGGACCAGCTGCGAAGCTTAGCGATTACCTGTTCCTTCGACTCGCCGTTCACGTAAATCAGGAAGTAATCCGAATGGATACGGCAGGCAAAGCACTTCTTGCCCTTTCTCTGGAACATCGCGGCAAATACGCGGAGCATCCGGTCACCGGCCGGATAACCGTACTTCTCAATGATATAGGAAAAGTCATTAATATCACAGTAGATAACGGCATGCACCGGCTCCATCTCCGGGTCGGAAAGCGTCTCCTGCAGTCTTGCGCGGAAGGCGGTCCGGTTGTATAGTCCGGTCAGACGATCCGTCGAGGACAGGCGGTTAATCAGCATCCGGTCGTTGCTGCGCTCCTTACGGATCTTGCGCTCCTCGTCAATCTGCGCGATGCGGCCGTACAGATAGGAAATCTTCCCCTCCTCGTCCTTTGCGCCGATTACGTTCATACGGCACCATCGGTATTCCTGGCCGTCCAGCTTCAGACGAAGCTCACCCTTCGCATTTTCCCCGGTTGCCTTAACCGCATCGAGAAGCGACATGCAGGTGTCGTAATCCTCTTCATGAACGAAGCGACGGAGCATGTTCTTCTCCAGAAAATGAGGAATGATGCTGTCCGTTCCGAGCATGCCCGCAATCTTCGAAGGAAGGCTCACACGGTCATCGGCTACGCTGTAGCCGAACTGAATATCGTCGGAGGTCTCCTCAAGCTGGCGGTAATGATCCAGCTGATGCTTCATGGACATCTCGGCGTTTATGCGCTTCGTAATTTCGGTAAATGCGCAGCTTACGAGGCTTGCCCCGTCCACGCTCCGGCTTACCACGAGCGCATTGCAATGCACCCATGCAACGCTTCCGTCAAAACGGTTCACGCGGAACTCGGCTTCCATTACGTTGCCTACCTCCGCCTTCAGATCGAAAAGGCGGCTCACGTTTTTCACGTCGTCCGGCGCTACGATTTCGGACAGATAGTTGTTATGAATGGACGCGAACTGCTCGGCGGTATGGCCGATTACGTTGTAGAACGCGTCATTGGCGTAATAAATCTCGGGCACGTTGTCGTGCGAGATGCGTCCCTGATAATCGAATACGGCGATTCCGACCGGAAGTGTGGTGAGAAGACTCGTCACCTGACGTTTCCGGAGCATCTCGCCGGTCACCTGCGTAATCGTGATGTCGAACAATCCGTTCTTCATCATCTTCTTCTGGCGGCGCACAAAGCACTGCACGGAAACCGCCTGCTGCTCTGCCGTCACGACACGGTGCTCGATGCAAACAACCATCTGTTTACGAATCTTCTCGTCGAGAATCCGGCGGATGGTCTCACGGTCTTCCGGATGAACCAGGGAAAGGTAATTGCAGTTTTTGCTGCCTTTTACGCGAATGCCGAACAATTCCTCTACGCTGGCATCACAGTCAACAATCGTATAATCCTTGTCGTCGCGGACCGTGCAGGTACCGAAGAACACCTGACGCGCATAGCCGCGGCCGGTCGAAATGCTTTTCGCGGTGCCGTCCCCCATCATTCCGGTAAGATAACGGAGCAGCGGCTCTTCGCCGGCAAATGCGTTGAGAATCAGTTTCTTTGCGCGGATATGGCTTGCGCAGATAAACAGGCATGACAGGAAAATCGACCACGTCAGCGGATATGCGCCGCGCTCAATGGAACTGACGGTCTGTCTTGTGATACCGATCAGCGCGCCGAACTCTTCCTGGGAGAGTTTCATCGCTTTCCGGTAAGTCGCCAGATTGGCCGAGAAGATTTCCAAAAGTCTCTTTTTCTCATTTGCCTCGAGGTTCATCATAGTAGCTTTCCCCTTTTCGTGAAACTGTTATGCCTTTCGTTCCGGGCCGTTCCCGGTTTCCGCAACGTAAAATGCGGCGTTATATCCGATAATCTTCCGATAAGCTTCCCCGACCTTGGCCGCGAATCCGGGAACTGCCTGCTCGCGGACCAGTGCGACCGCACACCCGCCGAATCCGGCTCCGGTCATTCTTGCCCCGATGACGCCGTCCTGCTTCCATGCTTCGGAAACAAGCGTATCCAGTTCCCTGCCGGTCACTTCATAATCGTGACGGAGGGATATATGGGATTCATTCATCAGCTGTCCGAACAAGGCAAGGTCCCCGCTTTGAAGCGCTTCCTTTGCCCGTATGGTTCTGCGGTTTTCAAACACCGCATGCTTGGCTCTCTTCCGGCACACCGGGTTTTGAATCGCATCCTGAACCTTCAGGAATTCTTCCTCGTCAAGGTCGCCTAGCGTCCGGACTTCCTTCACTTTCCGGATGTCGGCAAGCGCCTGTTCACACTCGGCGCGGCGTTCGTTGTATTTGGACTCCCCGAGCCCGCGCTTATGGTTTGTATTCATAATGACAATCCGCACACCCGACAGGTCAAGCGGAACATATTCGTACTGCAGGGTTGCCGTATCCAAAAAGATTGCGTGGTCTTTCTTTCCCATCGCTATCGCAAACTGATCCATAATGCCGCAGTTCACGCCGATGAAGGAATTCTCCGCTTCCCGGCCGATAACCGCATTGGTTATGCCGTCGTACGGAAGCCCATAGAGGTCCGAAACCAGATACCCGGTCAGCACTTCAATCGATGCTGAGGAAGAAAGTCCCGAAGAATTCGGAATGGTTCCGAAATAAAGGATATCCATGCCATTTTCCGGAGAAAATCCTCTGTCGCGGAGCACCTGTATCACGCCTCGCGGATAATTGCACCAGGAAAGTTCCTTCCGGTACTCCGTATCGTCAAGCGACGTCTCCAAGATTCCCTCTTCCGGGAAATTATCCGAATAAAAACGAATCTTCCGGTCGGTCCGCTTTCTCGCGGCCGCATAGGTTCCGATTGTGAGCGCACACGGAAATACGTGCCCTCCGTTATAGTCCGTGTGTTCTCCGATCAGATTCACACGGCCGGGGGCAAAATACTCCCGGATGTCCCCGCCGGGTCCGAAGACCTGCCGGAACCGTTCTCCAATATTCATGAAAAGCTCCTATTTATTGGTCACGGCAGAGGGATCTCGGATAATCTGCCGCGTCGCCCTGCGTGCGTTTTTCTCTTCGTACATACGGTCGTCACTGATTGTCATCCACTCGCCGAGCGTCTTCTTCTCGGACGGGTCCACGATGACGTAGCCGAAACTGGCCTGCACGATATACGGTCTTCCCGACCGGCTGTTGTAATCATCTAAGAATGCGCGGAAACGGTCACGGTACTCAAGAACCATCTCTTCGTTATAATTGAGCGCGATCATCTGGAACTCGTCGCCGCCGACACGGTAACAGCTCTCGTTACTGTAGCAGGCAGCAGACATCGCATTGGCAATTGCGCGGAGCGCAAGATCGCCGAACGAATGCCCGAACGAATCGTTGATGTCCTTCAACCCGTCCATATCGATACCGATGATTGCCATCGGCTGCTTACGGCGCATCGCCGTCTCGTATAAGGCTTCGCATTTCTGTTCGAAGCCGCGGCGGTTTGACAGCCCCGTCAGCACATCGCTTACATACAGGTGCTGCAGCTCGTTAATCAGCGTCTCCTTCTTCATGTTCGAACGGATCTCTTCGAGCGCGGAACAGATATTCGTGATGAAGCATTGGAAGAACATATTCGGAATCGCGTCGCCGGAATAGGTCATGATTCCGTATCCGAGGCAATCATCGTGGTAGTGAAGCGGCACGAGATAATACCCGCACGGGTCGTCGCACACGTATTCCTCCGGAAGAATGTCCCCGATTTCGAATACGTGGTCCACGTGACCGAGAAGCCGGTTCTCACGGATTGCGGTCCGAAGGTGCATCATCGGCGTGAAGCCGCGGAATTCCTCCGGTTCCTGCGTGCGCCAGTCATAGTCATTCAGAATCAGATAAAAATCCCGAACGCCTTCATTCTGGTTAACGAAGGAATAGATTACGCTGTTCAGCTCGTCGAGGTCCTTCGCCTTCTCGGCATTGATGCTCATAAACATCGACTGATAAAGAAGCGAGCGCATATGCTGGCTGTATTCGAAATACTTCCGGACGGCCGCTTCCACCTGCGCCTGGTTGCGTGTTCCGCATCCGCAGGATTCACGGACGATGATATGCGTCGGGACGTAGGTAATCTCCGCGACCTTCTCTCCCTCTTCCATAAGACGGATGGTTTCGATGGCACGCTCTGCCATTTCCTGCACGTTCACGCGGACGGATGTCAGCGTCGGCGCGGTCGCGTCCGTCTCGGAGATGTCATCAAATCCGGTAACCGCAATGTCCTGCGGCACGCGGATGCCGCGGCGCTGCAGCTCATTTATGACCGAAATAGCCATATAGTCATTCGCGCACACGATAACCTGCGGCCATTTCTTCCGGTCGGTTAAAAGATAATCAATCGCATCCGGACCGGTATCGCGCCAGAAGTTTCCGTAATAGATATCTTCTTCCCCGACGGAAATCCCGTGTTTATGAATAACGCGCAGGAAACACGCCAGACGGTTCTTCGCGTCAATATGATCCCGCGGCCCGTTTACGAAACAGAAATCCCGGTATCCGTGTTCCTCAATCAGATGCTCCGTTATGCTCTCCATCGAGTTCTCATCATCCACAAGGATACTGCAGTAATGGTCTACCTGACGGCGGATACATACAACCGGACAGGTTGCCTGCTCCCGGACGCGCTGTACGATTTTGTTCTCCACGGAATGATTCTCAAACGTATCGATTGCGAGCACGATTCCGTCCATCTGCGAAAAATCGGGAAGATCCGCGATATAGGACTCACCGACATCATAAGCTTCATTATTGCCGTACTTGCCGAAGCAGGAATAGACAAGCGCATAGTACCCGCAATCCCTTGCCTTCGACACCAGCCGTCGAAGAAGCGTATACTGGTATTCCGCCGAACCGCGGCTGATCAGTATCGC
>JAGAES010000030.1 GCA_017613055.1 Lachnospiraceae bacterium
TGCTCCAATACTTGCCGTCAAGGCTCTCAGAGGTGACCTTAAAGGCCGGATAAGCGCTGACGAATTTATCATCGCTGTTATCAGCCGGGGCTTCAGCAGATGCTTCGGTTGTGACTTCGGCTGTAACTTCTGTTGTTTCGGGTGCTGAAGTTGACGGAGCGGGTTCTTTCGCACAGGCTGCTATGCCAAAAGCGAGTGTTCCTATGAGGACGATTGACAGAAATCTGCGCATATTGTTCTCCTTAAATATAGTGAAATGAATCACCGGATTTTTGATTATTATATCAAAACCGGTTCAATTCCCGACTCTGTATGGCTTTGTAAAATCAAATCCGAACTGACCTGAGATCTTCTCAACTTATCTGTCATTGACGTTGTATCCGAACAGCAGATTATAAAGATAATCTCCCGTGCGTTTATTCCTGAATAAAATCATTCTTGTTTAGTTTTCTTAATTCGAGTTTAAGTTAATCATAAACATAAAAACAACTCTTCATTGTTTATCAAGTATACTTATTGATAACAGTTTTCCTTTGCTCGAAAAATAAGAGAAGATCAGTCAGATAACAGATCTGCTTCCAATCCTCATCTGCAACAGGGTCCTTATAACTTTCCTTAATTGCTTCGATAAAAGGCGTGGGATCATCAAACAGTGAGATAAGATCATAAGTCAGAAAAGCGCGCGATCCTTCGCTTTGCATATCGAAAGAATAATCTTTCCTGCATGCCGCCATGATCCTGTCGCGGTAGCGTTCCGGATCAGCTCTGGCAATCACATACGCACGTCCGTGACCTGCTTGCAGATAGTGTTCAAAATCATACTTCATTACAGCTAGTTCCCTGGTTCACAAAATTCCAAAATAATCCGCTCTAAGCACCCTCGAAATATATAGCTTGCTTTCCTACTAGAATATCATACTTTAATTCTGCCGTCCATAAGAAAAAGGGAGGGCTTAAGAGCCCTCCCCGCACATTATCCGAGGAACTTTTTATGCGCAATCTTCATTCATGAGAGATACCTCCTCTATTTGGTGGAGGTATTATAGCGGATATCGGCCTTTCCGGCAAATGCCACGCGCTTCCGCCCCTCTATTCCAAACTGTATTTCCGGTCAAATACGTCATAAATCTGGTTGAATTCAAGGTTTCCGAATTTGACGCCGCTTAGGTATTCATGCGTATCGAATGCTCCGCGGTCAACTTCAATAACCGCAACGGCAATGTTACTGCAGTGATCGGAGATTCGCTTATAATTGCTCAGAATATCCGAAAGGATGAAGCCCATTTCAATGGAGCAGCCGCCCTTCTGAAGTCTCGCAATATGATTGGTTTTAATCGTGTTTGTAAGTTTGTCGATAACCTGCTCCAGAGGTTCCACGCGGAATGCGAGTTCCGGGTCCGCATTAACATAACACTCGTGCGTCATCGTCAGAATCTCCCGTATGGCATCGGTCAGAACCTTGAGCTCCGCTTTCGCGACAGGCGTAAAGGAAAGACCCTTCCGGTCAATCTCGGAAGCCGCATAGTAAAGATTCACGGCGTGGTCCCCAAGACGTTCAAAATCCCCGATTGCATGCAGAATCTTCGAGATTACACGGCCGTCCTGATCCGAAATCGACATCATCGAAATCTTAACCAGATATGTTCCGAGCCGGTCCTCGTAACGGTCCAGCTTATCCTCAACCGCCTTAATTTTCGAAACGGCGTCTTCATCGAAATGATCGAGAAGATCCATTGACGCAAGAAGGTTTTCCTTGGCAAGCTGTGCCATTTGTCCTGAAAGAATGTTACATTCGGATACCGCAATCGACGGCGAACGGAGGATACGTTCATCCAGCCAGCTGAGATCGTCTTCCGTTTCCCCGCTCCGGTTGTCCCGCACCAGCAGCTCGGTCAACCGGACAATCGGTTTCGTGAACGGAATCAGAAGAAGCGTAGTCAGAATGTTGAACGCGGTATGAACCGCCGCGATTCCGACGCCGTTGATCGGCTTCGACGCGGCGTCCTCGAATACGGTATTACTTAGCGCTACGAAAACAGTCATCCAGAACAGCGCACCGATGATCTTCACCATCACATGTGCAACCGCAACACGCTTCGCCTTGGTTTCCGTGCCGATACATGAAATCAGCGACGTCGCGCACGTACCGATATTCAGACCCATGATAATCGGAATCGCCATCTGGAAGGTGATCCCCGTTCCGGACAGGGCAAATGACATGAGGATTGCGATTGTCGCCGCCGAACTCTGGATAATTGCAGTCAAAAGAAGACCGATCAGAAGACCGAAGACCGGGTTCTTAAACTGGACAAGCACATCCTTGAACCACGCCGTATGCGCTAGCGGGCTCACGGCGTCTTTCATCATCGTCATGCCCTGCATCAATACGGCAAATCCCACAAATACCGTTCCGATGCTCACGCGCCGGTCTTTTTTGCTGAACATCACCATCCCGATACCCGTAAGGGCCAGAATCGGTGAGAACACTTCCGGACGGAGAATCATCAGATACCAGCGATCGGAATGAATGCCGGACAGCGTTAATAACCACCCGGTGAAGGTGGTTCCGATGTTGGCACCGAAGATAACGCTGATTGTCTGCTCAAACTGCATGATGCCCGAGTTTACAAGACCGACCAGCATGACGGTCGTCGCGGAACTGGACTGCATCGCAATCGTGATTCCCGCCCCGAGAACAATGGAAAGAACCGGCCGCGCGGTCACCTTTCGAAGCATCTTCTCAAGCTTGCCGCCGGCCATCTTCTCAAGACTGCCCGACATAACGCGCATGCCGAACAGAAAGAATACGAGTCCGCCGATTAAAGTGACGGTAAATTCCAGAATGTCTATGGTCTGCCTCCCTCTGAAGTTTCTTCCGAAACTCACGATGATAATCCTCTTTGTAACCCGATTGTAGCAGACCCGAGGTAAAAAACGCATTCGCGTTTCCGTTAAACTTTTGTAAAAAGCGGAAAATGAACCCTCACCGTCGTTCCTTTCCCGAGTTCGCTTTCCACGTCGACCGTCGCGCCGTGATAGGACGCGCCGTGCTTAACGATGGAAAGCCCAAGGCCGGTTCCGCCGACTTCCTTTGAATGGCTCTTGTCAACCCGGTAGAACCGCTCGAAGATGCGCGGCAGATCCGCTTTCGCGATGCCGATTCCGGTATCGGAAACCGTCAATAACGTCCCGGACTTTTCGGAAGTGACGGAGATAATCACCGAACCTCCGTCGCGGTTGTATTTGACGGCGTTATCAATCAGGTTATAGACCATCTCGCCGATAATCTGCTCCACGCCGTATACCGTCTCCTCCGTCCCCGTCAGCGTAACCGTCAGATTGCGCTTCGCGGCAGGCTCCGAAAGGTGCCCCGCCATCTCTTCGCACATCCGGTACAGGTTGATTTCTTCCTTCTTCGCTTCAATCTCGCGGTCGTCAAGCTGCGACAGCCTGATAATGTCTCCGACAAGCGTTACCAGCCTGCTCGCTTCGTCGTAAATCTTGCCTGCAAAACGCTTCACGTCCTCCTGCTGCGCGATTCCGTCGCGAATAATCTCTGCGTATCCCGAGATGGATGTGAGCGGCGTCTTGAGTTCATGTGACACATTGGCCGTAAATTCCCGCCGCATCCGGTCCTGCTTTTCGTGTTCCTCGCGAAGTTCGGTCATCTTCCCGTACAGTTCTTTGTTCTGCGCGTTAATCTTCTGAACGAGTGGCGCAAGCTCCGGGTAAGTGTCCCGCGCCAGAGGGCTCGAAACATCCAGCTGGTTGATCGGTTTTAACAGATTGTCGCTGACGCGGTTCGCCACGACAAATGAGAGCACAAAGACGACGGTAAGCACACAAGCCGCCGGGAACAGCATCGCCGTAAGCACTTCCCCGAGGACCGCGGAACCCGCCGCGCGCCAGAACACGAGAATGCTCACTGCCGCCCCGATCAGAAATGTCGCAAGCGTTGTCAGAAAGATTGTCAGAAACAGTCTCCGTTTCATGTCATACCTCACTTGCGCGGATACAGTATCCCACTCCGCGAATGGTTTCCACATAGCCTCCCGCCGCGCCGAGCTTCTGACGGAGTGTACGGATATGGACGTCGACGGTACGGCTTTCACCTTCAAAGGCATATCCCCATACTTCGCTGAGCAGGCGTTCTCTTGTCACAACGTTCTGCCCGTTCTGCATAAGCAGATACAGAATATCGTATTCCTTCTTCGTCAGCTGGACCGGCTCGCCTTCCACCAGCACGCGGTGCTCATCCGGAAGAACCTTCAGGCAGCCGGCCGAATATGCCGGTTTCTCCTCCGTTTCCGAGGCGCGCCTCAGAAGTGCGCGGATGCGGGCCACCAGTTCCATCATCCCGAACGGTTTTGCGACATAATCGTCAGCGCCCAAGTCGAGACCGGTGACCTTGTCATATTCGCTCGCTTTCGCGGAAAGAATCATAATCGGGAGCTTGGCGGTGTCGCGCCGCTCCCGGAGTCTTTTCAGAACCGAAAGGCCGTCCTCTTCCGGAAGCATAATATCCAGAATCACAAGCGCCGGAAGAGCCTCTTCCAAAGCCTCGAAGAACCCGGACGGACGGGCGAATCCTTTCGCCTCCATACCGGAGTGGTTCAGCGTATAAATCACGAGTTCGCGGATATTGTCATCGTCTTCGACAAGATATACCATTGCTTTCCTCCGGAAAAATCTGATTAATATAGGTATTATACCAAGAAAAACAGGTGATTTCCACTTAATTTTCCTTTTCATTTGCCGGGAAATCGTCTATAATTTCCTTGGATACTCTATCGGGAGGCACTATGCGGAAACTGCTCGTCTACATGAATGGTTATCGCGGGAGGGCTCTGGCAGCACCTTTGTTCAAGCTGCTTGAGGCTTCCATGGAACTGTGCGTTCCGCTGATTGTCCGCGCTATCATCGACCGCGGAATCGGGAAGGACGATAAGCCTTTCCTGACAAAGATGGTTCTCCTGATGGTTCTGTTCGGAATACTCGGCTACGGGTTCGCACTCTGTGCGCAGTATTTCGCCGCGAAGGTTGCGACCGAGTTCACCGGGCGCGTCCGCTATGCGCTCTTCGGCCACATCCAGAAGCTCAGCTTCTCCGACCTTGACAAGCAGGGCACTGCGACGCTGATTACCCGTATGACGAGCGACACGAATCAGATTCAGAACGGCGTCAATCTGTTTTTAAGACTTCTGCTCCGCTCGCCTTTCATCGTGTTCGGCGCACTCATCATGGCATTTACCGTTGATGTCAAAGGCGCTCTTGTTTTCGCCGTGATTATCCCGCTTCTTTCCATAGTCGTGTTTGGCATTATGCTGATTTCGATTCCCCTGTACCGCCGCGTCCAGGCGAAGCTCGACTCCGTTCTTTCGAAGACGCGCGAGCATCTGAGCGGCGTCCGCGTGCTCCGTGCTTTCTGCAAGGAGGGCGAAGAGGTCCGCAAATTCAACGAACGGCACGAAGCACTCACGAAGGAACAACTTCTTGTGGGGCGCATCTCCGCGCTTTTAAATCCCCTGACCTATGTTATGATTAACCTCGCGCTTCTCGTGCTGATCTATGTCGGTGCGCTTCGGGTCGATGCCGGGCTGCTGACGCAGGGCGCCGTGATTGCGCTTTACAACTATATGTCCCAGATTCTCGTCGAGCTGATTAAGATGGCGAATCTGATCCTCACGCTGACGAAGTCTTTCGCGAGCGCCGGCCGCGTGCAGAGCATCCTTGAGCTCCCCGTATCCATGACAAACGGCACGGTAACGGAAGGTTCTCCCGACGCTCCCGCCGTCGAGTTCCGCGACGTTTCGTTCCGCTATGAGGACGCTTCTGCGGAAGCCATCAGCCATATCAGTTTCCGCCTGATGCCGGGCGAATCGCTCGGAATCATCGGCGGCACCGGTTCCGGCAAATCCTCTCTCGCCCAGCTGGTCTCGCGTTACTACGATGCGACCGAGGGTGAGGTTCTTGTGCAGGGCGTCCCGGTGAAAAACTGGGATATGACGAAGCTTCGGAAACGGATCGGAGATGTCCCGCAGAAGGCGGTCCTGTTCTCCGGCACGGTCCGTTCCAATCTGCTCTGGGGCGATGCGGATGCAGATGACGATGCTTTGTATGCAGCGCTCTCGGCCGCGCAGGCGGAGAGTTTCGTCCGTGAGAAGCCGGAAGGGCTTGATGCACCGGTTACCGCGGGCGGAAAGAATTTCTCGGGCGGCCAGCGGCAACGCCTTACGATTGCGCGCGCCCTTGTCGGAGCGCCTCCGATTCTGCTTCTTGATGACAGTTCTTCTGCGCTCGATTATGCGACCGACGCCTCTCTTCGGAAGGCAATTGCTTCGCTTCCCGGAAATCCGAGCCGGATTATTGTTTCACAGCGGACCGTTTCGATTGCGGACTGCACGCACATCCTTGTATTGGATGACGGCAACGCGGTCGGTTACGGCACGCATAAAGAACTTCTGGATACCTGCCCGACCTATCGTGAGATTTGCCGTTCGCAGGATGATGCCTCCGGGGAAGGAGGTGCCGCATGAAGAAACAAACAGTGCGCCGCGTACTTTCTTATCTCGGCCACCAGAAGCTGTTTCTGACACTTTCCCTTTTGCTGTCCGCCCTTTCGGTCATCTGCGCGCTTTATGTTCCTCTTCTGCTTGGTGACGCAATCGACGGAATTGCAGGCGAAGGCAAAGTGGATTTTGACCTGATCCGAGATATTCTTCCGAAGGCGGCTTTGTGCATCGGTATATCGGCTGCCGCTTCGTGGATTACGGCTACCATCAATAACGCAATCACATTTCGCGTCGTAAAGGAAATCCGGGAAGAGTTCTTCGAGAAAATTACGCGTGTTCCGGTTTCCTACCTCGATTCCCGTGAGAACGGAGATCTTTTAAGCCGTATGATTTCGGATGTCGATCAGCTTTCCGACGGATTACTGCTCGGCTTCTCTCAGTTTTTCACCGGCGTTGTGACGATTGTCGGAACGCTGTTCTTCATGCTTTTGAAGAGTCCTTTGATTGCCCTTCTTGTCGTCGTTCTGACGCCTGCTTCGCTGCTTCTTGCGAAATTCATCGCAGGGCGTACCTATAAGCTGTTCCGCGAGCAGGCAAAGGTCCGCAGCGAACAGACCGGCCTGATTGACGAGATGATCGGAAACCGGAAGATTGTGACTGCTTTCTCGCATGAAGAGGAATCCCTTAAGGAGTTCGGAGAAGTCAATGACCGTCTTACTCGCGCCTCGCTCCGCGCGACGTTCTTCTCCTCGCTGACCAATCCGAGCACGCGTATCATCAACAACACGGTTTACGCTGTGGTAACGCTTGCGGGCGCGCTGTCGGTAATTGCCGGAAGACTGACGGTCGGAAGCCTATCCGCCCTTCTCGGCTACGCCGGGCAGTATGCAAAGCCGTTCAATGAAATCTCGGGCGTTATTACCGAGCTGCAGAACGCGCTCGCCTGTGCGGGCCGCGTCTTCGACGTGCTTTCCTATGAATGGGAAGAACCCGCTGCGGAGACTGTTACGGACTTTACGCCCGAAGGGCATGTCCGGGCGGAGCACGTCGCATTCTCCTACCGGCCTGACCGGCCGTTGATCCGGGACCTGAACATTGATGTGAAGCCTGGCGCGAAGATTGCGCTTGTCGGTCCGACCGGCTGCGGCAAGACAACGATTATCAACCTTCTGATGCGTTTCTACGACGTGAATTCGGGCGTTCTTTCGGTCGACGGCACGGATATCCGTACCATTCCGAAACAGGCAATCCGGAAGCAGTTCGGAATGGTTCTGCAGGACACCTGGCTTGCCGAAGGCTCAATCCGTGAGAATATATGCATGGGAAGGCCGGATGCGACCGACGAAGAAATGATTGCTGCCGCCAAGGCGTCGCATGCACACAGTTTCATACGGCGTCTCCCGAACGGCTATGATACCGTCCTCTCCCACGGAGGCGAGGAGCTCTCTGCCGGTCAGAAGCAGCTTCTGTGCATCTCGCGCGTTATGCTTGCGCTTCCTCCGATGCTGATTCTCGATGAGGCAACCTCCTCCATCGATACCCGCACCGAATTAAAGATTCAGGACGCGTTCCAGGCAATGATGAAGGGACGCACCACATTTATCGTAGCACACCGGCTGTCAACCATCCGAAACGCCAACTGCATTCTCGTCATGAAAGACGGCGACATTATCGAGCAGGGCAGCCACGAGGAGCTGATGGCCCGGGACGGCTTCTACAAGGAACTCGTGCTCGCCGGACGAAACGGATAGACAGGGCTTGTGTTTCCCTTCCGAATAGCGTATAATATTTTTACTTGCGGTACATTCGATGTGCCTTACCGGAAACAGGAGGATCGGCGTTTTGCGAAAACAGACCGTTATCTCAATTGTCTCGCTTATTGTGATTATCGCTCTGCTTGTCATCACGCGGATGGCCGGCGGAAACCGGACCGCAGGAACGGATTTCCTGACGGGTTCCCCCGCGCAGGTTACCGTAGACCCGGAATCGTCCGCTTCCCCGGCACAGACGAATACGCCTACAGCTACTCCTCTTCCGACCGACACACCGACTCCGACTTTGAGTCCGACACCGACGGCAACGCCGACTCCGACCGAGCCGCCGGTTCCGACGATTGCTCCGGAGTACCTTGATGCGGCGCAGGCCGTGCTGGATCAGATGACGGTTGACGAGAAGATTTATCAGCTCTTCCTCGTAACTCCCGAACAGCTGACCGGTGTCTGGCCCGTTACCAATGCTTATGATAAAACGAAGAATGCCATCCGTCGTAAGCCGGTGGCAGGCATCGTTTATTCCTCCGGGAATATTGACAATAAATCCCAGCTGACGAAGCTTCTTTCAAACAGCCAGGGTTATTCGAAATTCGGTCTGTTTCTTGCAATCCGGGAAGAAACCGGAGCGCTGACGGCCGCAGCCGGTACGAACCGGATAGAAAGCTTCTACGAAATCGGCAGCACGGGCGATCCGGACAAGGCTTATGAGGCTGCGTCTTCTCTCGGAAGGGATCTGCTGTCGCTCGGATTTAACCTGAACCTCGCGCCGAATACGGATATCACTGTCGGCATTTCCTCGTTCGGTTCGGATGCGGCAACCGTCGCTCCGATGACGGCGGCCTATGTAAAGGGTGGTCTTTCCGTCGGGATGCCGAGTGTGCTGTGCCATTTTCCGCTTCCGAATGCAATCCGCGACGAGCGGACTCTTAAGGAGCTTCAGGCTTCTGAGTTTAAGGCGTTCTCGGCCGGAATCCGCTCCGGCGCATCCGTTGTGATGGTCGGTTACGCGGATATGGCTTCGCTTTCCGATACCGGACATCCGGCATGCCTGAACCCGGACGTCATCCTTCTGCTCCGTGAGGAGCTTGGTTTTAACGGTGTTATTATGACCGATGCGCTCGATTCGGGCGTCATCACTTCGCGCTATAACGACGGTGAGGCGGCGCTGATGGCGATTCAGGCCGGCGCGGATATCATTTACCGCCCTGCCGATCTGGACCTTTCCGTGAATGCCCTGAAATTCGCCCTCGCAGAAGGCTCGTTAAGCGAGGAACGCATTAACGAAAGCGTGCTCCGCATTCTGGCCCTGAAGGCGCAGTTCGGCATTCTGAAACAGTAATAACCTCCCGACCGGGGAGTTATGATAAAAACATAAAGGAGAACAAGCACATGAGCAACGAAATGACACAGCAGAACACGGATGGCGCTCTTGCCGTATGCCTCCGGAAGAAAAACGACAAGACTCCGGTAGTTTTCTATGCGGATCGCATGAATTTCAAGGGGGAAACGATTCTGTACAGTGATGTCGAGTCAATCAGCATCACCGCCAGCCACACCGCTTACAGCATCCTTTTTGAAGTGTATTCCGGTATTTGCAAACTCCGCCTGAAGGACGGCAGAAAACTGAAATGGAAGACCGGCTCCTGGGGTTTGTTCGGTATTAACGGCATAAAGCGCAAGAAGGGATACTTTGCACAGTTCTATGCAGCACTTCTCGCAACCGTAGCGAAGAAGGTTTCCGCAGATTATATTTCGCAGATTAAACTCGGCGGAACTGTGAAGATCGGCGGCATTACGCTTACCCCGACCGAGATTTCCGGTAAGAGAGCAATGAAGTCCATCTCGCTTCCTTACAGCGAGATCGCCGGCGCTAATGTATACAGCTGCAACGTTTACATCAACAAGAAGGAAAAGAACCGTTCCGCATTCAATGCGATTCCTTTGAACGTTAACAATGCAATCTGCCTTCTTTACATCGTCAACTCGCTTGTCGGCGTGGAGACGAACACCGACGCTTCCTCTCTCGAGGGTGGCGCTCCCGCAGAGGAGTAATTCCGGTTTATACTCTTTGCAAACAAAACGGGACCAATGCAACGAATGCATTGGTCCCTTCTTTTATTTCTCTGTCATAAGTGTTTTACTGGTTCAGACTCTTCATCGTCGGGATAAGCCTATCATAGCTTATCTTCCGCCCTTTGAAAACGGCCCGATAGGTCAGGTCAATGACCCGTCAGGTCAGGTTTTCAAAACTTTTTTTGTATACCAAGCCCATAATAACAAGAATACTGTCCCCGAGGTGGGGACA
>JAGAES010000031.1 GCA_017613055.1 Lachnospiraceae bacterium
AGGCACTCGTCCGGGCTCTCGCCGAACAGAAAATGCCCGCCGACGCCGATATACTTATCGCGGTTAATGTCCTTTTCCTTCTTTACGCGGTGCAGCATCAGATACTTTCCGTCCCGCTCAAGGTAACATAAGGTTGTAAGCTCCGGTACAGGCATGGTTTTCACTCCCGAATGTATGATGAATTTCCGTTCGGACTATAGCATTTTCCGAAGGTCCCTGTCAAGGCATGAAAAAGGAGCCGGCGTTTCACCGGCTCCGAACGGAACATCAGGTCTCGAATACAATTAGCGGAATCAGCATTTCATCCTCGGTGAGGCTTCCGTGCATCGATACGAACTTCTCTTCAACGGTCATGATTGACAGGTCTCCGGTCGCGATTGCGATGTAATTTCCGAGCATCGGGCGGAACTGCGGATGATGCTTTCCCGTCCCGAACAGCCCCTTCTCAATCGCTTCGTCCATCGGCATCAGGTCGAACCGGTCGCCGAACAGGCGGTTGAACTCGGCGATGAAGAACATTTCTTTCTCCGGCTTTACGAACAGATTCAGGACACGCGGCTCCAAAGACGGCAGGTGGGTAAGGCACTCCGTGAGCTGCGGATAATCTCTTATCATCACCTGTTCGTTATCGATGTGACCGTGGTCGGCCGTAACAACAATTAATGAGTTCGGAAGGTCCGCGGCAAGCTTTGCCGTTTCTTCTTCGAGCATAAGGATGTTCTCATGCACCTCATCCGAGCCGCATCCGAAGCGGTGCAGCTTCCCGTCCGGCTGGTTCCAGTAGCCGTAGATGTATTTCTTTCCGGGCTTTTTGGCATACGAACGGATGCTGTCGCAGAGTTTTTCATAGCTGTCCGTCTCCGGGTCAAGAAACGGTGCCGTAAGGTATGCCTGTCCGCCCTGCCGGTTGATCTGCTGCGTGACATTTTCGTACGGCGTTGTTGTCCACGCGAGATTGTAATCCGCCGCCGGGATGTCGGTCCCCTGCTCCACGTTCAGAAATACCGTAACGTTCTTGTCCACCTGCGGATAGTAACAGTCCCAGCCGAGCCAGCTGTGCTCACACGGCTGCAGTCCCGACATCATCGAGGTGGTCGCCGCGACGGTTGTCGAGAGGAAGGTCGACTTATAAACGCCCGCGAGATGCGTGCGGAACGGCCCGTCCTCACTAAGATGCCTTTCCACAATCACCTTTCCCATCCCGTCGAGGAGGATTACGATGATGTTCTCGTATTCTTTCTCGAGATACGGGTCAAGAAGCGGCAGCGTGCTTCCCTTCGTCTCCGCGCCGAACTTCTTAAGAATCGAATTCGGCAGGTTTGCGATACAGTTTTTGTAATCCGGCAATACCAACTTACTCATTTTTTATTCCTTTCGGCAAATGTAAAGCAGATGGCTCGATGCCCCCAGCAATTCCCGCTTTTCGCAGGTTGCCAGGTGGTATCGAAGGAATTCCGAAAACGCCTCATCGCTCATCGAAAAATCCGTACGGTCCTCCGCCAGCTCCAATACGGTGTCGGCGGCAACCGTCGCAAGACGGGCGACCGGCTCGTTTTGAAACAATTCCTCAAATTCCGTGATGTCGTAGCCCGTGAACAGCTGCTCCGCGTAATGTCTGGTGCGGTACTCCGCATCGAAATTTTCTTCCATTCCGCAGTGCAGCGTCTCCTTGAGATAGTTGTCAAAAAGAATCGCGTAAACAGAGAGAAATGCGACGATGATGACACCGCCTTTTCGGGTCACGCGGATGGCTTCGCGGATTGCCTTTCTGATTTCTCCGGCATCATACAGGTGGTACATCGGCCCGAGGGAAAGCGTGACGTCGAAGGTTCCGTCCGCAAACCGTGAGAGGTCGGTCGCGTCCCCCTGAAACGTCTGAAGCCTCGCGGTTTCTGCGGGAAGCTTCTCCGCATTCTTCCGAAGCACTTTGAGGTTCTTCTCCACAAGCTCCACCGCGGTCACGTCATAACCTTCCTTCGCGAGCGCAATCGAATACCTTCCGGTCCCCGCACCAAGTTCAATCATCTTGTCCCCCGGTTTTGCGTACCGGTGAATGTACTCCATTGTTGTCGCATACTCGAGCTGTCCGTGCCGGCTCCTTTCGAGCCGGTTATCTTCTTCCGCATCTTCGTAAAAATCTCTCACAATCTTTAACCGTTCATCCATCTCATTTCACCTCCAATAATAAAACCGGCTATCCGATCTCTTCACTCAAGTGATTTCATTCCCCGAAGCTTCATCTCATCAAGGATTTCGTTTTGAATTGACTTCACTCGGATATACCCGTCCTCGATTGCCGCGAAACTGTTCGGGCCCTGCCGGGACCTTGCGACGGAACCCGGGTTCAGAAGATACCGGCCGGCGTATTCCCGAATCGACGGGATGTGCGTGTGCCCGGAGCAGATAATGTCGCTGTTAAGCCCTAACTGCTGCATCAGATTGCACCGGTGCCCGTGCGTCAGCGTAATCCACAGGTCCCCGATGGTAAGGCGCACGGTCTCTTCTATGCCGTATATCTCCGGGTCGCAATTTCCGCGCACAATCACGCTGTCCGGAATTCCTTTAATTCTTTCGAGAATCTTCTCGTCCGTCTCGCCATATGGCCAGCCGAACAAGTCCCCTAACACGAACAGGCGCTCATAGTTCTCCCGTTCATATATCGAAAGCGCCTGATTCAGGTCGAAGTATCCGCCGTGAATGTCGGACAGGATCATAATCCGTGGCAGCATAAAACCTCCCGAAGTACCGTGACAGCCGGTCTGTAACAGCCTTATATTATCATGACCGCCCCGTAATGAAAAGGGTGTTTTTCTGCTTGCAGTTGCATTCTTTCTTGCTTACGGCTATAATGCGTTTATAAATCTGTGAAAGGAGATGCTTTTCCATGACATTTGACGAATATGAAAAAGCGATGCACTTGGGGCAGAAGGAATACAGTGCCTGCATTAACAAAGGGCTGCATCCTTACCTCATCTGCATGGAAGACATCATGGCTCCTTACGAGACCGAGTCGAAAGTGAAGCTCGGCCTGCAGGAGATTCCGCTCAACCAGGTTGTGGGGACCTTTGCCGAAGGGCGGTCGAGCGCATTTGCAAGAAACTTTATGCCGTTACTTGATACGGACAGCGAATTTGCCCTGAAATGGATGGCTCTTTACGATTCGATGCTTGAAGAGGGGCTTCGCGACCCGATTATCTGCTACGAGTTTCTGAACAAGTTCTACGTACAGGAAGGCAACAAGCGCGTCAGCGTTTCGAAGTACATGGGCGCGGTCACCATTGAGGCCCAAGTGACACGCATCATTCCGAAGCGCACCGATGCGAAGGAAATCCAGCTCTACTACGAGTTTCTCGAGTTCTTCGAGAAAACCGGCGTCAATTACCTGACGTTCACGAAGACCGGAAGCTACGGGCTTCTTCTTAAAGAAATCAAAGAGGATTCGGATTCCGGATTCACCGAGGACGACGCGATGGACCTTCGCTCCGCTTACGCGCGGTTTAAGAAGGAATATCTCGCGGCGGGCGGCGAGAAGCTTGTAACGACGGTCGCCGACGCGTTCCTTGTGTATCTGCACATCTTCGGCTACGCTTCGTTGAAGGACGCGACCGGCTCGGAACTTTCGAGAAATATCACCCGCGTATGGAGTGAATTTAAGATTTACGGTCGCGACCGGCAGGCCGCCATTTCCCTTAACCCCGTCGAGGATCCGAAGAAGCACGTCTTCACGAACCTGATTCCGCAGAAGCGGCACGCGGCGGCATGGATTTATGAAAAAAATGCCACGGTGAGCGCCTGGACGTACAGCCACGAGCTCGGAAGAGAACACGTTGAGGAACTCTTCAAGAACCGGATGAGTGCCGACGCGTTCTTTGATATTTCCGCCGAGCAGGCCGATGAGAAGCTTGAGGAAATCATTAAACAGGGATACGATATTATCTTCGCCACCTCGCCGCAGCATATCGCGGCATGCGTGAAGGCGGCAGCTGCGCACCCGGATGTGAAGTTCTTAAACTGCTCGCTGAATACCTCCTACAAGTCCGTCCGCTCCTACTATCTGCGGACTTACGAGGCGAAATTCATCATCGGCTGCATTGCCGGAGCGATGGCGGACAACAACCATATCGGCTATCTTGCGGACTACCCGGTGTTCGGTTCGGTCGCAAGCATCAACGCCTTTACGCTCGGTGCGAGAGCCGTCAACCCGCGTGCGGAAATCTTCCTTGACTGGTCTACGCTTAAGGACCACACGGAAGGCGATATGTTCGCGAAGAACGACGTCTATATCATCAGTAACCGTGACCTGATTGCTCCGGCGCACGCATCACGGGAGTTCGGTCTGTACTGCGTCGGGGAAACGCCTGTTAACTATGCGATGCCGGTATGGCACTGGGGCAAGATGTACGAAGAAATCCTTCGAAGCATTCTGAATAACAACTGGAAGGACGAGGACGAATCGGTCGGCGTTTACGCGCTGAACTATTGGTGGGGGATGTCCTCGGGAGCCATTGATGTCATTACATCACAAAAGCTGCCGACGGCGCTTCATAAGCTTACCGAGACGCTGAAGACGGCAATCATCAACCGGACTTTGATTCCGTTCTCGGGTCTCATCACATTTGCCGACGGAACAACGCTTGACGCGGGAGACGGTCTGATTCCGGAGGAAATCATCCGCATGAACCGCCTGGTCGAAGGCATTCACGGTTTTATCCCGGGGCCGGATGATTTACGGGAAGAATTCCGTGAGTTTATGACGGCGCAGGCGATATTCCGGCCGGAGGCGGAGACACAGCTTTAAGAAGGACGATAATGGATTAAAGGGGTTTTATCGTGAAGATTCTGATTGTATCAGACAAAGAATCCAAGGCTCTGTGGGACTACTATACCCCGGGGATGCTGGATGAGTACGATCTCATCCTTTCCTGCGGCGACCTGGCCCCGCAGTACCTTTCTTTTCTTGCGACCTTCACGAAGGTTCCGGTGCTGTATGTTCACGGGAACCACGATGACTGTTACGCGAAAACTCCGCCTGAGGGTTGCATTTGCATCGAGGATAAGGTATATTGCTACAAGGGCTTGCGGATTCTCGGTCTCGGCGGGTCAAACCGTTACAAACCGGGCATCCACCAGTATACACAGGCTGAGATGCGGCACCGCATTCGTACGCTTCGTTTCCGTCTGTTCCGAAGCGGAGGCATTGACATTCTCCTGACCCACTCGCCCGCCGAGGGGCTCGGGGACGCGGAAGACATTCCGCACAAGGGGTTTGCGGCATTTGTCGACTTGCTGCTCAAATACCGCCCCAAGTATATGATTCACGGCCATGTGCATGCCAATTATACCCGCAACATGAAGCGCATCTCCACATTCGGCGAAACGCAGATTGTGAACGGTTATGAGAAGTATGTTCTGGAGATACCGGACGAGGAAATCGCCCGCTGGGAGCAGGAAGCTCCCAAAAAAAAGCGGCATCACCGCCGCCGAAAGGCTGTCTCCGACAGCACCCCGGACAAACGGGAAGCACACCGCGATTAAAAGCGCGAGCTTTGCTCGCCACGGTGAGCAGGTCGAGCCCCTGCTTCGCAGGCGTTTGACATATTGTGAGTTCGAAACCATCCTCACACTAAACAAAACTAAGGAGATGGGGCATACTATGCCCCGAAAAGAAAATGAAGAGAAATACCTATTTCATTGCTGTGGCAGCTATCACCGCAGCGCTCTACGTCGCTCTGACGTGTCTCAGTAATGCCGTCGGCCTTGCAAGCGGCATGATCCAGTTCCGGCTTTCCGAAGCCCTCACCATCCTTCCCTTCTTTACACCGGCAGCCATTCCCGGACTTTACATCGGATGCATCCTCGCGAACGCACTGACGGGATGCCTTTTTCTCGATGTTGTCTTCGGCTCTGTCGCAACACTTCTCGGCGCAGTCGGAACATATCTGCTCGCGCAGATTCCCTCCTGTAAAAAAACAAAAGGCGCACTCCTGTGCACCCTTCCTCCGGTTATCGCGAATGTATTGATTGTTCCGTTTGTTCTGAGGTATGTTTATGAGGTTCCGGACGCCATTCCTTTCATGATGCTTACCGTAGGCATCGGCGAAATCGTATGCTGCTGCATCCTCGGCGGAATCCTTCTGTTCTCGCTTAAGAAGGTGAATTTCAAGGCCGAGTAGCGTCACATTTACCGCCCGATCACCTTGCCCGCTGCGGAGAATCCTAAGAAAATGACGATATCGCCGACAACAATTGTTGCCCCGGGCGGCGTCGACCATACAATCGACAGAAGCACGCCCGCAACCGAGCTCAAAACCGCAAGCCCCGCCGCGCAAAGCATTACCGCGCGGAACGAGCGGAATACACGCATTGCCGAAAGCGCCGGGAACACGATCAGCGCAGACACGAGAAGCGAACCGACCAGATTCATCGCAAGGACGATGACCACGGCCGTGACAATCGCGACCATCGTGTTGTAAGCCGCGACGTGCAGCCCGGTGCTTCTTGCGAAGTTTTCGTCAAATGTGACCGCGAAAATCTTCCTGTAGAACAGGAAAAACATCCCGATGACCAAAACGGACAGAACGATACAGAGGATTACGTCCGAGAATTCAAGCGTAATCATTCCCTGAGACCCGAACAGCGTCGTACAGACGTCGCCCGAGATGTTGGTTGAGGACGGGCGCAGGTTCAGAAGAAAGTACCCGACCGCAAGCGCGCTCACCGAAATCGTGGCAATCGCGGCGTCGCCGTGAATTTTCTTGCTCTGTCCGGTTTTCAGAAGGATTACCGCGGCAAGAATCGTTACCGGGAACACCAGATACAGGTTGTTCATAAGCCGCATCACCGAGGCAATCGCAATCGCGCCGAATGCCACGTGCGAAAGCCCGTCGCCGATGAAGGAAAACCGCTTCAGCACCAGTATCACGCCGAGTAACGCTGAGCAGAGCGCAATCAGGACGCCCACAATCAGCGCATAGCGGACAAAGGGAAATGTGAGATAGTATCCCAGTTTCTCCATCGGTTAACCTCCCGTAACAATAATGCTTCGAAAAAGAGGCGCCCCTTTCGGGGTGCCCCGGAATGTTTAGAACTCGCAGTTTCTCGGTGTTCTCGGATAAGGGATCACGTCGCGGATGTTCTCAACACCCGTCAGATACATAATCAGACGTTCAAAGCCCATTCCGAATCCGCTGTGGATGCAGCCGCCGTATCTTCTCGTATCAAGATAC
>JAGAES010000032.1 GCA_017613055.1 Lachnospiraceae bacterium
CCCTGCCCGACGTTATAGAAAAAACTATCCACGGGCGTATCCTCCCTTCTTGTTGTCCTCGACAATCGTACCTTCCTGCAGGGCGACAACGCGCTTCTGCATCTGGTCGACAACCGCCTGGTCGTGCGTTACGATAACGACCGTCGTTCCGCGGCGGTTAATCTCTTCGAGAAGGGACATGATTTCCAGGGAATTCTGCGGGTCGAGGTTACCGGTGGGCTCGTCCGCAAGAATAATCATCGGATTATTGACGAGCGCTCTCGCAATCGCGACACGCTGCTGTTCACCGCCGGACAGCTCATTCGGGAAGTTCTTGTACTTCTGCGACAGCCCGACAAGGTGCAGTACCTTCGAGACTTCCTTCGGGATGTCTTTCTTCCGCGCGCCGACGACTCTCTGGGCAAATGCCACGTTATCGAACACGTTGCGGTCCGGCAGCAGACGGAAATCCTGGAATACGATTCCGATGTTGCGGCGGTACTTCGATACATGACGGCGGCGAAGCTTCGCGAGGTTCTTGCCGGCAATGTAAATCTTTCCGCCCGAAGGGGAAATCTCTCTCATCATCAGACGGATCACCGTCGACTTACCGGATCCTGACGGACCTACGATGAATACGAATTCGCCTTTCCTAATCGAGAACGAAACGTCTACAAGCGCGACACTGTCCTCAACCTGACCTTCGTATTCCTTATGCACATGCTCAAAAACGATAACCGGCTGTTCCGCATCGTAACTCTCGCGCGCGGCGTCCATATCGTACGGCTTCTCTTCCGTCTCCTCGGATGCTTCCGGAAGGTCGAGGGCGAGCTGCTCCGGCTCTTTGATTGATTCAATCGTTTCCTGCGCTCTTCTCAGTTCTTCCGTAGACGCTCCGCTCGCCTTCCCGGCGATTGCAAGCAGTTCCGCAAACGAATCGGAACCCGCTGCCTGTGAAGCCTCTTCTTTCGTATCGAGGGCTGCCTCCGCAGCCTCGGTGATTACTTCTTCGGTTGTTTCCCCGGCTGCCGCTTCCGTTACATCCTCAACCGTTTCCGATACTGCATCCGTAACCGCATCCGCGGCTTCCGCAGTCCTCTCTTCCGTTGCCTCCGGGACGGCACCCGCACCCGAAGCCATGCCCTTCAGGGCAGCTTCCGCGTTGGCTATTGCATCGGCCGTAGCGGCCTGTGCTTCGGCAACCGCTTTCCAAGCGTCCGCAACGGAGTCCGTTACTTCCTGTCCTCCGGTTTCCGTAACCGAAAGGACGTCTTTCTCTTCTGTCATTTTGCCTCCACTCATTTCGGAAAACCTTACACACAATCAGTTTTCCAGACTCTCCATATACTTCATATACTTGACGACCATCAGCGCAATCTTAAAGGTGATGGCATCGTCGAATACGCGCAGATTCAGGTTCGTGCTCTTCTGCAGCTTGTCCAACCGGTATACAAGCGTGTTCCGGTGGATGTACAGTTCGCGGGACGTCTCTGACACGTTCAGGCTGTTCTCGAAGAACTTGTTGATCGTGACAAGCGTTTCTTCGTCGAAATCGTCCGGGGATTTGCCGTCGAAAATCTCACGGATGAACATCTTGCAAAGCGGCATCGGCAGCTGGAAAATCAAACGGCCGATTCCGAGGTTGTTATAGGCAACCACCTTGCGTTCGCTGTAGAAAATCTTTCCGACGTCGAGCGCCATCTTCGCTTCCTTGTATGAACGCGAGATGTCCTTAATCTCGTTGACGATAGTACCGTATGCGACATGCACCTTGCTCATCGCTTCGGTGTTCAGCATGTCGACAATCACCTTAGCGGTGTTCATCAGATTATCATAGTTTTCGTTCGGTTTCAGTTCCTTGACGATGATGATGTTCCGTTCATCCACGGCAGTGATGAAATCCCGCGGCTTGCCGGCGAAAAGCGTACGCACGGTTTCGAGCGCGTTCGTATCTTTCTCGTTCTTGGTCTCAATCAGGTACACGACGCGTTTTGCATCCGTCTCGATGTGCAGCTTCTTGGCGCGGTTATAGATGTCCACCAGAAGCAGGTTATCAAGAAGCAGATTCTTGATGAAATTATCCTTATCGAAACGCTCCTTGTACGCGACAAGAAGGCTCTGAATCTGAAACGTCGCAAGCTTTCCGACCATGTAAACGTCGTCGGAGTCGCCGCGCGCCAGCAGGATGTACTCGAGCTGGTGGTCGTCATACACTTTAAAGAACTGGCATTCCGAAATCACCTGGCTGTCCGCCTGCGAATCGGCAAATGCCGAAACCATTGACTCATAATTGTCCGTATTATTCATGGTGGAAGCGAGAGGCTTTCCTTCCGTATCCATCACGCACAGGTCGACCCGCGTGATCGATTTCATTCCGTCGATTGTATTCTGCAATATCTGATTTGAAATCATGGAGCTGCTTACCGGACCTTTCCCGAATTCAGTTTTTATCTGCATAAATGCCCATTAAAACCTATTGTCATTCTATCATTTTCGGTGTCAATAGGCAAGAAAAAATTGCCCCCGTAACACAATTATTACAGAGTGGTCACGAAATGAACACAGTTTCAAAAAACGTCCGTAAAAACACAAAAAACGGGACGGGAGAATTGCTCTCCCATCCCGGAAAATGCCACGCCTTACGGCACCCATACCTTCGGCTTCGTGGGATCATCAAAAAGGGGTCTTTCAAAGCCGGCCTTCAGACGTTCTTCGTAACTCATCGTGTCTGCTTTCGGAAGTCCTTCTTTATCCCAGTAATGCTGCGTATCCGTCATAAACTGCTCGGTCTGGTTCAGATAAGTGAAACTGTAATAACCGTGTCCGTTCCAGCCCCAGCACGGATCGACATAATACCAGTACATGCCGATATAAATCATATTCCAGCCGTGTGCCTCACGCTCCTCAAAGGCGGTACCGCTGACGTTGATGACCTGCATGCCGATCATCGAGCACAGAAGGTTAAACGTCGTGGAATAACCGGTACAGATACCGAGTCCGGAGTACAGCGCTCCGAGCGGATTGTCGGAGTTCAGCTGCTCGCCCTCGATTGAATAGTGGCCGTAATCGTAATCCACATGCATGACAATATACTTGTAGATAGCCTTCTCCGCCTCAAGGAAAGTCAATTCCTTTCCGCCGAGCGTATCCTGAAGAATTTGGGAACACTTATCATAAAGCCACAGGTCTTCCGGCTCGGTAAGAAGGTCCCGGTTTCCGGTCTTATAGGCTTCCACAATCAGCGGATTGTAGCCGACCTCGTAGTTTTCGCTGTAATGCTTCGTAAGGTCCGGCTCGGGAGCCGGCTTATCGGGGTCCGGTTCAGCCGTCGGAGTCGGCGTTTCGGTCGGTATCGGGCTCGGCGTCGCCATATGCGAAGGGCTGATGTACTTCGGCACATAATCCGGATCGAGCGCCCGCTCAATACTCGGAACCGCAGTCCCGTAATTGTCGCAGACAAGGAAGATAATATAGCGGTCGTATTGCAGAATCTCCCCCTTCTGAAGTTTCTCAACCTCTGCGGGTTCGTACCCGGTGAACGCGCGGATACGGCTCTCCATACGCTCCTCAAAGGCCTTCTTCACCTTGCTCCGGTTTTCTTCCTTCTTCACGATCGCAACGGCAACCTCATCGGCGCTGCCGCCTGCAGAACCGACATAATAGAAATCCGTCATGTAATCCGGTAACTCTTCGTCTCCGTATACAAGGTCAAAGTAGGACGCGTCGGATTCAATCGAGAATTCCTCGACATTGCCTCCGGCAAATCCGTGCTGGCTGAACACAGCCGTCGCGGCTATCTCAAATGCGGTAACGTCACCGTATTTTGTTTTCTTCTTTTTGCTGTCCTCTTCTTCCTCTCCGCCGCATGCCGTCATCGAAAACAGCATGACCGCAATCAGAAGAAGCGCAATCATTCTCTTATAAATCTTCATCGTTTCTCCCCTTCAATAAAACAGGGACTGCCGAAGCAGTCCCTGCAAAATGGCATAACAATTAGTGAGTGATAATCTGCTCGGTCTCTTTGTCAAAGACATGCATCTTTGCAAGGTCCATAGCAATCGTGATGGTGTCGCCCGGTCTTGCAGTCGTACGAGGATCAACACGAGCGGTGATATCGTAATCATCAACGGAGAAGTACAGGAATACTTCGGCGCCGAGAAGCTCGTATACACGAACGGTAGCTGCGAAGGAAGCTTCCGGATGAGCCATGATGAAGTCTTCGTTGTCCTTGATGTCCTCAGGACG
>JAGAES010000033.1 GCA_017613055.1 Lachnospiraceae bacterium
ACCGATAGTGATGTGGAACACCTCCCTTCACTGTTAATACGCATTAGCATATCCTTTTTCGTGCAGATTTGCAAAATTTCTTTGAAAGGGCCGATTTTACATTTTCCGGAAAATGCGATATAATGCTTTACGTGGGAGCCTGAGCGTAGCGCCCGGGCATGTGTGATCGGAGGAAAATGCTATGAAGAGATTACTTACACCGGCACTGGTCCTTGTGCTTTTGCTGTGCCTTACCGCCTGCGGAGATAAGGAAAGCGGCAGGAAGGAAGACAAGGAAGAACAGAAGGAACAGCAGGAGCAGAAGCAGGAACAGAAACAGGAACAGAAACAGGAGGAAAAGAAGGATACGCCTGTTAAGGAGGATGCGAAAGAGGCGGAGAAGCAGGTCGAAGATGAGAACCTTGCGGAAGAAATCCGGCATTTTGTTGAGGTGGTCGTTTTCTCAGAACCCGCGACTTATGAAATGCTCGGAAAATCCGTCCCGAGCGGAGAAAAGGGAATAGATGTTTTACGGCTTGGACAGAACGGAATGGAGTACTGCATTGAAGCACCGCAGCTGAGAGAGTGGTTCGCGGACATATATGGGGATGAAGTTTCCAAGTTCAGTACCAACGTGTTCAAATCTGCCAAATACAGCGCGATGGAGTATACGGTAACCTTCCAAAAGTGCAGCGACGAAGCCGACAGTTACGAATACGAAGTCATCGGAACATGGAAGGAATGAGTCTGTTTTTAATTCTATGTCATAGAAATGTAAGGGGGAAAGCATATGATTGAGGTGAATAACCTGTCGCATTCTTTCGGAGAAAAGAATGTCCTCAGGAACATTAATCTGAAGATCCGGGAAGGGGAGATTCTCGGGCTGATCGGCGTGAACGGCGCCGGCAAATCCACATTTCTTCGTCTGATGTCCGGGATCCTGACGCCGGAAGGCGGGCAGGTACTTATTGACGGAATCGATGTGCAGAAGGGAGAAGCGCGGAAGAATCTGTTTTTCCTTTCGGATGACCCGTTTTTCGGGACCGGCACGACGGCGGACGAATTGTTTGAATTGTATAAAACTTTTTATCCGAACATCGACCGGAGCGAGTTTACGCAGCTGATGAGCATTGCGGGGCTTCAGAGGGACAGCGCGCTGTCGAAATTCAGTAAGGGCATGCGCCGGCAGGCCTTTACGGCCTTGGCATTTGCCGTGTCGCCGAAATATCTGCTTCTCGACGAATCGTTCGACGGGCTGGATCCCGTGGCACGCGAGAGGTTCAAAAAACAGGTTCGGAAAACCGCGGAAAATGGGAGCACGATTATTATATCTAGCCACGCGCTTTCGGAGTTAGACGGCTTCTGCGACAACTACCTGGTCCTTTCCGAATCGCGTCTGATTTCGCCGGAAACCGTGGCAGAGAAGATGCGCAATATGTACAAGTTCCAGATTGTGTTTGAGACGGAACCGCATCATTCGCTTTTCGACATTCTCGAGCCGCAGCAGGTTCATATCGTCGCCCGAGTCGCCACGGTCATTGTGTCAGGCGACAAGGATGAAATATCGGCTAAGATTGAGGGACTTCACCCGCTCCTTTATGACTGTCTGTCGATGGAAGGCGGAGAGGGGCTTTTGAATACCGTTACGGAACTCGCGGAAGGGGGTGAGCCCGTATGACGGAAGCATGGAGATATTTCCGATATCATCTTCGGAAGAGTACGCCGAAGCTGATTATTGAGCTGATGATGGTGTTCGTGGTGCTGCTTCTGATTCCGAGATCATCGACCGAAGAAACACTGATTGTTGTCGAACTGATGATTTCCGGCACCATGATGGCTATTCTGATGCCGTTTCAGGAATTCGCGGAGTTTAATAACCGGAGAAACCTGGATACATGGTTTTCCCTTCCGATTGACCGCATAAAACTCGGTTTCATTCATTATCTGAACGGGGCGCTGCAGATCGGCAGTGTGGTAACCTTTATGGCTGTAGGACTTCTGTTCCGTTCGGAGGCAGACAGTATTGTGTACTACGGAATGTACGCCCTTTTGTACCTTACCGTTCTTATAATGAGCCTTCTGCTATACGGATTGCTTTGCCTTGCGTTCACAAGCGCCAATACGACCAACGACGGAAGCACGTTCGTTCTTGCTTATATCTTTCTTCCTTCGGCTGTTAATTTGGCTCTGACGATGACGACAGAGAGACTCAGCCTGTGGGATTGGCATATGGATTCGCTCGCGCTCGGAATGATCGGAAGCCTTTTCGGCATGGAATCCGGTTTTGCACTCGGAATCGGGAGAGACGGGGCAACGGTTGGCGAGATTATTCCGGACAGCTGGTTTGCCTCAAGGCTTATCTTAAATATTCTGATCTGCATCGCCGCCACGGTCGTGATGCTTTATAACTTCCGTAACCGCCATGCGGAGAAGGTCGAAGACATCTCGGACTCCTGGTTCGGATACCGCACGCTGATTCCGATCTACGCTTTCTGTGCGGCGTTCTTTACTTACTCCTTCGCGGGATCCACGCTGCTCGGACTCGTGCTGATCATCTGCTACATGGGTTATCGCAGAGGCTCGAAGCTTCACAAGTCCGACTGGGCGGTGATTGCAGGGTATTTTGTGCTGTCCTTCTGTGCGTGCGGCCTGGCGAAATAGGCATCAAGTGATGCAAATTCGGGTGTATTGCCCTTGAATTGCGCTGATGTGGTACTCAACTCGACTTCTTTGCGAATGGGTACCACGTCAGCGCTCTCTTTTTGGTACTAAAGTGATGGAAATCGGGACGAGGGTACCAATCACGCAAACCCATTGAAGAAGCGGATGGTACTCAATCCGGCATTACAAGAGACATGGTACCATTTTTAAGCTTGAAGAGTGGTACTCATCTTAGAAAAAAGACCTTTGAGTACCAAATCTGTTTCTTTTTTGTTTCATACTGATAGTCATCTGCCCCGTTTCGGTGTCGAAGCCGTAACGGAATAAACTTAGATTGCAAAACACTTATATTTCTGTTATTATTACAGCGTAGGGGAGACCCTGCGCTGTATTTTGGTGCGCCAAAACGCGCCTCAGAGAAAGGGGAATGCCGAAATGTTCAGTTTTACAACCAATATCGGTATCGATCTCGGCACGGCCAATGTGCTTGTATATATAAAGGGAAAGGGTGTCGTTTTAGAGGAGCCTTCGGTTGTGGCTTATGACCGTGACACCAGCAAGATTAAGGCAATCGGTGAGGAAGCGAGACAGATGCTCGGAAGAACGCCCGGAAACATCGTTGCGGTGCGTCCGCTTCGCCAGGGCGTAATCTCGGATTACTCGGTAACCGAGCGTATGATCAAGTACTTCATCCAGAAGTCCATCGGTAAGCGCCGCTTCAATAAGCCGCTTGTCAGCATCTGCGTGCCGAGCAGCGCGACCGAGGTGGAGAAGAAGGCAGTAGAGGACGCGACCTACGAGGCCGGCGCCCGTTTCGTAAAGATTATCGAGGAGCCGATTGCGGCGGCAATCGGAGCCGGAATTGACATCAGCAAGCCGTGCGGCAACATGGTTGTCGACATCGGCGGCGGCACGACCGATATCGCCGTGACCAGTCTCGGCGGCGCCGTAGTCAGCACATCGGTCTAGGTGGCCGGCGACGACTTCGACGAAGCGATTGTCCGCTACATGAGAAGAAAGCACAACCTTCTGATCGGTGAGCGCACCGCTGAGGAAGTGAAGATTA
>JAGAES010000001.1 GCA_017613055.1 Lachnospiraceae bacterium
CATCAGTAGGCGGCACGGTCAGCAAGGTTACCGTTTCCGCACAGCCTGCGGACGGCAAGGCAAAGGTTGCCGTGAGCGGCAACAGCGGTCTGAAGGAAGGCGCGAACACCGTAACCGTTAAGGTAACGGCCGAAGATGGTAAGACGACCAAGACCTACACGATTACCGTGACGCGTGCGAAGCCGCCGACACCGAAGCCGGCCACGCCGACTCCGACGCCGACGCCTGGCGTCCAGATTAAAGTGGACGACACCGAACTCGAGCTGAAGGACAAGCCCGACCTGAAATGGATGGAGAATACCGACGAGTGGGATTCCACGATTGTTGAGTATAAGAATTATAAGATCGGCGCTCTTGAGAATAAGAATACCGGCGTAATCGTCGTAGAGCTTTCAGACGGAAACCTGTATATTCTCGATACCGAGCGGAATTCCGCAACGCGGTACTTCGCATTTGAAAGCGCAAAGCAGAACATCGTATTGCAGGAGATTACCGATTCGGTAATCATCCCGATGGGATATTCGAAGACGACGCGAACCATCGACGGAGCGGAGGTAACCGCTTACGTAACGTCCGACAAGAGCGATTATGCTCTTGTATACGGCCGTAACGGCGAGGGATTCACCGGCTGGTTCCAGTACGACATGAAAACCGATACGTTCCAGCGGTTTAATATTGAGGACATCGAACTGAATCCGACGTCGACGCCTACCCCGTCGCCTGTTCCTTCCGAGGCACCGACTCCGACATTAAGCCCGACGGCCGTGCCGCTTCCGACCATTCCGGAAACCGCCTCGACGCCGGCACCCGAGAAGAGCGGAAGAACATTTCTTGAGAAGTTCCTTTTCGGAACGAGCGGCGTTCTGTTCGTATTGATGGTTGTATTCCTGATTCTGTACCTCGTGCAGAAGGGACGTTACAACCGCCGTTTTGCTCCCGATGAGGACTACAGCGACGACGAAGATTATCTGTAAAGACCGATTCATAAACCCGGGCTGACTGCCCGGGTTTTTCTATGTCCGGGGAGACAAAACGAAGGCGGTTTTCCTTGAAAAAAGCAGGCGGATATGGGATAATAGGAAGGAATGAAACGAAGGAGTTACCGCATGAGAGACTTGAGTTCTTTACAGCATGAAGCTTACGAAAGACTGTATGGGGAGAAGCTTACGGACTATTATGCCGACGGGCTGATCTTAAGACATAAGAAGACAGGCGCCAGAATCTGTCTGGTGGCAAGCGACGATGAGAACAAGACGTTCTGCATCGGTTTTCGGACGCCGCCGAAGAACAGCAAGGGAATGGCGCATATCATCGAGCACTCGGTTCTGAACGGCTCGCAGAAGTACCCGATTAAGGATCCTTTCATGGAGCTTGCGAAGGGGTCGCTGCAGACGTTTTTGAACGCGGTCACATTTCCCGATAAAACCATGTATCCGGTTGCAAGCTGCAACGATAAGGATTTCCGCAACCTTGTGGACGTCTACATGGACGCCGTTTTGCATCCGAACATCTATAAGAACGAGATGATCTTCCGCCAGGAGGGCTGGCGTTATCACCTCGAGAAAGAAGACGATCCGCTGACCATCAATGGCGTCGTATACAGCGAGATGAAGGGGGCATTCTCCGATCCCGACGGCGTGTTCTATCGGCTTGCGCAGTGCGAGCTGTTCCCGGATACGCCTTACGGCGTAGTGTCGGGCGGCGACCCGGAAGTGATTCCCGAACTCAGCTATGAAGAGTTCCTTGATTTTCACAGACGGTATTATCATCCGAGCAACAGTTTTATCTATCTGTACGGCAACATGGATATGGCTGAGTATCTCGATTATCTGGACCGCGAGTATCTGAGCAATTATGACTATTGCCCGATTGATTCGGATATCCCGATGCAGAAACCGCTCGGAGTATATGAGCGGTCGCTTGAGTATTCGCTCGGGGAAGGTGAAGAAGAGAGCGGGTCAGCATACCTCGGGTTTGCCCTTCCGTACAGCGCGGACGACCCGGTATGGATGACGGGGTGGAACGCGGTTACATATGCGCTGTTCGATGCGCCGGGCGCTCCGGTCAAGAAGGCGCTGATTGATGCAGGAATCGGAAAGGATGTTTCTTCGTCCTGCACGAACAATCTGAAGCAGCCGTACTTCCTTCTCTGTGCAAAAGGAACCGACGCTGACCGGATGGATGACTTTCTCTCGATTCTTTTCGAGGAAACCGGGCGGATTGCGAAGGAAGGTATTAACCGGAAGACGCTCCGCGGATATCTGACGAGCAGCGAATTCGGTATTCGCGAAGGCGCCACCGAAGCGATGCGCGGGCTGGACTTTGTCATGACGGTCTTCAACAGCTGGCTCTATAATGAACAGGATGCGTTCCGCTTCTGCCATCCGATCGAACGCTTTCAGAAGCTTTACGAACTTCTGGACACCGATTACTTTGAGCAGATTATCAAAGACACGATATTAAGCCATAAGCACGAGATGCACCTGATTCTGACGGGACGGCACGGACTGACCGAAGAGCGCGAGAAGAAGCTCTTTGACAGGCTTCAGGCATATAAGGCTTCGCTTTCGAAAGAGGAGATAGCAAAGCTTGTTGCGGACACCGAAGCGCTTCGCATCTATCAGGAGACACCGGATTCCCAGGAAGCGCTTTCGTGCATTCCGCACCTGTCGGTAGCCGATATCCGAAAGGATGCGAAGCAGTTTCCGCTAAGAAAGAGCGAGGCGGACGGAGTGCCGGTGCTTCACTATAACGCCGCGACCAACGGAATCTCGTATGTGAGTCTTTATATCGATACGACCGGACTTCCGGCGGAGGAACTGCCGTACCTCGGGCTGTACAGCTCCGCGCTCCTTCGCGTGGATACGACGAAGCATGCGTACGGCGTGTTAAATGACGAACTCACTCTTCACGTAGGCGGCATGTATTCAAGCGTTGACACGTTCAGCTCGGCAGCGGATTACCGCAGGTTCACCGGGTATCAGGCGCACCACGTGAAGATGCTCTGTAATGAGATTCCGACCGGACTTTCGTACCTGTCGGAGATGATTGTCGATACCGATTTTTCCGATAAGAAAAGGCTTCGGGAAGTCATTCAGGAGGATGTCAGCAATCTCCGTTCCGGAATGGTTTATAACGGCAATTCCGTCGCGAAGCGATGCTGCCTCTCCTCGTTCCAGGCGCAGGAGTATTACAGCTACGAGACGAACGGCCTCGGGCAGTATACCTTCTTATATGACATCCTCGACCATTACGATGAACGGGCAGATGAGGTTATTCGGCATCTGAACGGTGTGATGGCATTTGTCCTTGATAAAAAGCGCATGACGATTTCGGTTACGGCCGACGACGAAGGTTTCCGAAAGACAATGGAGCACCTTCCGGCGTTTCTTGATACGCTGACAATCCGTCCGGGCATTGAAGTACCGGCACCCGCAGCCAAGCTTCCGTGGGAGGGAGGCTATCCGCTTTCCGGCGCGAAGGAAGCGCTTTCGTTCGGCGGGCAGGTGAACTTCGTCGCGCAGGCCGGAACCTATATGGCGCACGGGTTTAAAGCGAACGGGTGCCTGCAGGTGCTGTCCCTGATTATAAACCGCGAGTACCTGTACCAGAACATCCGCGTGCGCGGCGGTGCGTACGGCGCGGGCGGCGGGTTTGCGTTTCTGAACGGCACGTACACGCTTTCGACCTACCGGGATCCGAATCTCGGCCGGTCTTTCGAGGTGTTTAAAGGAATCGCGGACTTTGTCCGGAATCTTGACCTGACGGACGATGAAATCGAGAAGTTCATCATCGGCACAATCGGAGGCGTCGACCATCCGATGGCACCGCGCGACGAGGCGGCACTGGCGGTCAATCAATACTATACCGGTGTCACGCCGGAAGTGAACCAGCGCAACTGGGACGAGATGCTCGGTGCGACGCTTACAAAGCTCCGCGCACAGGCCGATCTTGTAAAATCGGTTATAGACGAGGGGCATATTGCCTGCTTCGGTTCGGAAGGAAGCATTAAGAAAGAAGCCGCGCTGTTCGATTCCGTGCGGAATCTAAGGTAATAAAGAATCATATCCCGGAAGAGCCGGGAGAAAGGATAATACCGGTCCGGATTATCGGGCCGGCAGTAATAGAGCAGGTATGGGAGAGAGTTTCAAATCCGGATTCGTCGCTTTGGTTGGGCGGCCGAACGTCGGCAAATCGACGCTGATGAACCGCCTGATCGGGCAGAAGATCGCGATTACATCGAATAAACCGCAGACGACCCGAAACCGAATTCAGACGGTCTACACGGACGAGCGCGGGCAGATTATCTTCCTCGACACGCCGGGAATACATAAGTCGAAGAACAAGCTCGGCAAATTCATGGTTGAGACGGCGGAGAGCACATTTACCGACGCGGATGTGATTCTGTGGCTCGTCGAGCCGACCAATTACATCGGCGCGGGCGAGCAGTACATCATGGAGAAGCTGAAGGCGTGCGGGACGCCAGTGATTCTTGTAATCAACAAGATAGATACGGTTAAGAAAGAGGAACTCCTCACATTTATCGCAACGTATTCGAAAGAGATGGAGTTCGCGGAAGTGGTGCCGGTATCGGCGCTCAAGGGGCAGAACACCGGGCATCTTTGTGACGTGCTGTTTCAGTATCTTGAGGAAGGGCCGATGTATTTCGATGAGGACACGGTGACCGACCAGCCCGAGCGGCAGATTGCGGCCGAAATGATCCGCGAGAAGGCGCTTCGGAACCTTTCGGACGAGGTGCCGCACGGCATAGTCGTAACAATCGAGAAGATGCACGAGCGGCCGGGCGGACATCTGATTGACATTGAAGCGACGATTATCTGCGAGCGCGATTCCCATAAGGGAATCATCATCGGCAAGCAGGGATCGATGCTCAAGAAGATCGGGCAGGACGCCCGCAAGGAGATTGAGATGATGGTCGGCTGCAAGGTGAACCTGCAGCTTTGGGTGAAGGTGAAGAAGGACTGGCGCGACAGCGACGTAATGCTTAAGAATTACGGCTATGTGAGCCACGATGAGGACGAATAAAAGGCGGATGCCACGCCGCGGACGAGCAGGCGGCAAATGCCACACCGCTTTTGAAGGGAGGAACCTGACGGATGGACCAGATAATTCTTACAGGCATGGTTTTGGAAACGTCTCCGTCAGGCGACTATGACCGAAGACTTGTGATATTAACGAAAGAGCGGGGGAAGATCGTCGCATTTGCCAAAGGGGCAAGACGGCAGGGGAGTTCGCTGCTTGCGTGCTCGCAGCCGTTCACGTTCGCGAAATTCCGGATGGTCGAAGGGCGCTCCGCTTATAATCTGACCGGGCTTGAAGGCATCAAGTTTTTCCCGGAGCTGTCACAGGACGTGGAGCTTACGTGCTACGGCTGCTACATGTGCGAGTTCGCCGAGCATATGACCGAAGAGAATAACGACGAATCGCGCGTGCTGACGCTTCTCTACCAGTCGCTTCGGGCGCTTACGAATCCGAAGATCGGGCCGAAACTGGCACGTGTCGTATTCGCCCTTAAGATGCTTTATCTGAACGGCGAAGGACCGCAGACCGAACAGTGCGTGCGGTGCCGCGATAAGAAAGGACCGTTCGTGTTCAGCGTGAAGTCGGGCGGGTGCGTGTGCGCAAAGTGCGCCGGGGAGGATTTCGACCAGGCGGTACGGCGTGAGAAGGAGATGCGCCTCGGCGTTGCCGACTACGATTTCTTTAACCTTAATGAGTCGACATGGTACGCAATCCGTTACATCGGGGCTGCTTCCCCCGAGAAGCTGTTCACGTTCACGTTAAGCGATGAGGTGCTTAAAGAACTGACGGCGGTGACGGACGCATTTGTCAGAGAGTATGTGAAGCATACGTTTAAGAGCCTGGCGTTTCTGGAGACATTATAAAAGAGCAGACGGATTGTCCGCCTGCTCTTTTTTGTGGAGATGTATTATTTGCCGAAGCTGTCCATCCAGTTGCGGATGAAGGTTTCCGCCTTTTCAATTTCCGCCTCTTTGTTTCTGTAACGAATGTAAAGGTGGTATTCAACCTTGTCCTGCGCCCAGATGTACTCTTTCTGGATATAGTTGGGCAGGATGGAGGAAACATCCGTTGTAACAACCTGGAATTCGCGATCATTTACGACTTCGGTTTCGCCGGAGAACGTAAGATCCTCAGAAGAAACCAACTGAACGGCACGGGTTTCATAAGATTCTTCCGTAATCAGGAAATCCGTTATATGAACCACCAGATCATCGAGGAGATACCGGGCGTCAATTTCTATGTGGCTGATCTTGAAATCGGGTTCGATATCCGTACCCGGAATCCAGTCGTTGTCCACTCCGAGAACGGAAATATTTACCCAGTCCTTTTCAAGCGGCAGCTCAAAGGACGGAATAATAAGCTGTTCATAGCCGATGTAAGCGGCAGCATCCTCGAGAGTGTTGAATTCCTGCGCATGCAGGAACGGAAAATCCGTAAAGTCAAAGTCGAATCCCCTTACACCGTTTCTTCGGTCAGGATAGGAAAATTCCACGCCCCGCGAACGTTGCCAGTATTCACGGTAATAACCGGGAACCTCCGTCATAACCGCGCCGGTGAAGGCGGAAGAAGGAAGCCTCATGTCCTCGTCCGGCTCAAAAAAGTAGGTCGCGTGCCCGTTCTCATCGGTGCCGGTCGTTACGGAGCCGCTCCGGAAGATTCCGGATGCATATGCGGCAAGACTGCCGAGCGCGAGTACCAGACAGGCTGCCAAGACAAATACGACACGTCTTCTTGCACGCCCGGTCCTTCCGGTAATCGGAATCTGTTTTGTATCACCGTCCGCATGGTTCATGCGGAGCTGTTCGTTTTCCTGCAATATCGCTTCATCGGCCATGCCGATGGCGTTTAAAAGCTGATCTCTATTCATACAAGCCCTCCTTTTTC
>JAGAES010000034.1 GCA_017613055.1 Lachnospiraceae bacterium
GGTATAGCAAAATTGCTATTTTAAAGCACTTCTTCTCTAACCATAAGAGTAAAGGAGGCCCCGCTTGCGGGAGACCTCCTTTTTATCGGATTTTATGAAGGATTTTTTAGAGACCATCGGCGACGGCAGTCAGTGGGAACGCTTCTACGAATACTGCAAAGCCGGGGAACATGTAACGAAACAGGAACTCTCGGAACTGCGGCAGTTTATCGACTGCGGCAGTTTTTTGACGTGGGATGAAAACTTCCGCGCGGGGAAACCGTTCCCGTATGCGGAAAGAACGGTTCTTAACAAGAAGGGGACCGATAAGAAACGCGTCGTCTATATGTTTCCGGGCGAAGCAGGGACTGTGCTTAAGTACCTCTCCTACCGGCTGCATGAGTATGACGGCATCTTCTCGGATAACCTGTTCTCGTTCCGCGTGAACCGCGGCGTGAAGAAGGCGGTCGGGGATTTGCTTTCCGTGCCGGGGCTTTCCGGAAAGTACGTATATAAGCTTGATATTCACGATTATTTCAATTCGGTCGACGTCGAGCGGATCATTCCGCTGATTGAGCGGGTGCTCGGGGCGGAGCAGCCGCGGTTCTGCGGATTCCTGAAGGCATTTCTCCGGAATCCTTACGTGACGGACGGCGGGAATATCATTGAAGACCGGAAGGGCATCATGGCCGGCAATTCGCTGTCCTCATTTCTCGCAAATCTGTACCTTTCGGACATGGACCGGTACTTCTCGGAGCAAGGGGCCGTCTACGCGCGCTACTCGGACGACATCATCGTGATGGCGGATACGCACGAGGAACTTGAGCAGTACCGCGAGGAGATTCTTACAAGGCTTTCCGACAAGGACATGACCGTCAACCCGAAGAAGGTGTTCTATGCAAAGCCCGGCGAGCCGTGGGATTTCCTCGGAATCACCTACCATGCGGGCAAGGTTGACGTGGCGCGGGCATCGGTTGAGAAGATGAAGGGGAAGATCCGCCGCAAGGCGCGGGCGCTGTACCGCTGGAAGGTTAAGAAGGGCGCGTCCGACGAGCAGGCAATCCGCGCGTACATCCGGCATTTCAACCGCAAATTCTACGACAACCCGAACAAAAGCGAGCTCACCTGGTGCCGCTGGTTCTTCCCGGTCATCAACACCGACGAGAGCCTTAAGGAGCTGGACGCGTACCTTCTTGAGAACATCCGCTTCCTTGCGACCGGCAGGCACACGAAAGCCAATTACCGCCTGCGTTACGAGACAATCAAGGACTACGGTTTCCGAAGCCTTGTGCACGAATACTACGCAATTGCAAACGCTCCGTCGATGTGATAAAATGATTAGTATGAGAAAGAATGTCCAAAACCGAATCGCGAGCATCCTGATTGCGGTCCTCCTCCTGATTACGGAGGCGGGCGGCAGCTTCTTTGCGTGCTTCCGCGGAGCCGCCGCGGAGGAGGGTGAGGAAGAGAAGCCGATCCCGACGATCGAAGCGATTCTTAAGGGCGGGCCCGCCGTCAGCGCAAAGGCGGGAATCGTTATGGAAGTCCGCTCGGGCGCCATTCTTTTTGCGAAAAATGCGACGGAATCCCTTCCGCCGATTAGCCTGACGAAGCTTATGACCGCGCTTCTTGTTCTTGAAGAAGCGAACATGACCGATACGGTCAAGTGCTCGTATGCGTCGATTAACGGAATCGGAAGCAAAGTGACGCGAGTCGGTCTTGTCGCAGACGAACGCCTTGCGGTCGAGGACATGCTGTACGCCTGTCTCGTTGCGTCGGCCGACGAAGCAACATATGCGCTCGGCGAGCACACTGGCGGAAGCATGCGGAAGTTTTTGAAGATGATGAACGCCCGGATGGAGCAGCTCGGCGGCGTGAATACGACATTTAACAGCGCGACCGGAACCGGCGGAACGACCCAGACTAGCTGCGCGTACGATATTGCGCTGATTGCGAGCAAGCTCGGCATGCGGAATGATTTCCTGCAGATTGCCGGCGTCAAATGGTATCAGATTCCCCAGACGAACCTGAAGGAATCGCGTACCATCGCACAGACGCACAAATTCATCCGGCAGACCTTGAAATACGATTTTGCGATAGCGGGCAAGTCGGGCGGAGCAGCACCCGACGGGACCTACAATCTCTGCACCTACGCGGAGCGCGACGGCATGCGGCTCGTCGCCATTGTAATGGGAAGCGCCTCCGACGAGGCGTCCTACGATGACTCCGTAACGATGCTTAATTATGCTTTTGAGAACTACAAATGCTACACGATGCGCGCCTTAGAGCGCACGATCGACCCGGATTACGCGGGTTTCTTCAGCGAATGCCAGATGTTTACAGGCAAGGAACATGACACGCTTTCGATTGACCCCGCCGCGACCGTTGTGGTTCCGCACGGAGCCGACCTGACGAAGATCAGTAAGAAGGTCGAGTATATTGTTCCTGAGGATTATGTCCACGGGGAGAATGTAATCGGGCGGCTCGAGTTCTTCTATGAGGATGCCGCAATCGGCACGACGGACATCATCTTCTACGACGAGGAGTATCCGCTTTCCCAGAAGGATTTCAACGCGATGTGGCCGAAGTTCCTGCTGTCACCGTCGCTTCTTGAATCGGTGGGCGGACCGGGAACCGCGACTGTTGTCAAATTGACCGGAACGAAGAAGGCTACGCCGACTCCGACGCCGCTTCCGAAGAGCGTAATACGCTGGGAAGGTACGTCGAAACAGGCGGCCGCGACTAGAGCGGGAGTCATATTCGGGGCAATCTTCATCGGTTTGATTGTCCTTGTCTATATTGTCGTCCCGATGATTGTGATGCGGCGTGCGCCGAAGAGTAAAGTGAGAAGAAGATAAGAAAAACGGCGGGGAGTGATTCCCCGCCGTTCCTGTTTAATTCTGTCCGTAATAGGCGTTCTTTCCGTGTTTTCTTAAGTAGTGCTTATCGAGCAGCGCCTGCTGCATGCAGGGCGTGTCGCCGACGAGCAGCGCACTGTTCAGCGCCATGAACGCGACCTCCTCGAGAACGACCGCATTGTGAACGGCTTCGGCCGCGTCCTTGCCCCAGGTGAACGGACCGTGGGAGCGGACCAGGACAGCCGGGATGTCCGGCGGATTGATGCCGCGGTTTTTAAACGTTTCGATGATCACATTTCCCGTCTCAAGCTCATATGCGCCGCCGATTTCCTCTTCGGTCATGTAGCGCGTGCAGGGGATGTCTCCGTAGAAATAGTCGCCGTGCGTCGTGCCGCCCGCGACGATGTCCGAACCGGCCTGCGCAAACGTTGTTGCGTAACGGCTGTGCGTATGCACAACGCCGCCGATCTCCGGCCATGCGCGGTAGAGCGCTACGTGCGTAGGAGTGTCGGAAGAGGGTTTCCACCGACCTTCAACGACCTTGCCGTCGAGGTCGACGACAACCATATCGTCGACGGTCATGTTGTCGTAGGAAACGCCGGAGGGCTTAATCACGACAAGTCCCTTCTCGCGGTCGATTCCGGACACGTTGCCCCAGGTAAAGGTAATCAATCCGTGCTTCGGAAGCAGAAGATTCGCCTCTAAAACGTCTTTCTTTAATTGCTCTAACATATTAACCTCCGTATCAATCAGTCGTCCGGGAAGAAGATCTTCGAGATGTCATTGGCCATATAGGCTGCCGGCGTTCCGAAGAAATACCGGTCCTTGGCAATATGAAGAATCTTCGTGGACGGCACAATGGTTTTTGCGATGTCATGTGAGATCACAATGACGGTCATTCCCTGCTTCTTATGAAGCTCCGTGAGCGAATCGTAAAGCTCCGCGGTTGCGGCGGGATCGAGGCCGGTTACCGGCTCGTCAAGCATGAGAATCTCGTGTGCCGCAAGAAGCGCGCGGGCCAAGAGCACTCTCTGCTGCTGCCCTCCGGAGAGGTCGCGGTAACTCCGGCTCCGAAGCTCGGTGATATGAAGCTGTTCCATAACCTCCGCCGCACGGGCCTTCTCTTCCTTTCGGAAGAAGGGCCGAAAGCCTGTCTGCGCAAGGAAACCGGACATTACAACCTCCGAAACCGTTGCCGGGAAATCCTTCTGCAAAGCCGTCTGCTGCGGCAGGTAGCCGATGCATCCGCTTCCCCTTGAGCAGTTCACGGAAACCGTTCCGGAAAGGGGCTTGATGAGCCCGAGCATCGCCTTCATGAGCGTTGACTTACCGGAGCCGTTCTCGCCGATAATGCTCAGATACTCGCCGGGATAGAGTTCGAACGACAGATCCTTGATTACCGTCCGGTTTTCATAGCCGAGCGAGGCATCTTTACAGGTCAGAATCGGGGTGTGGCTGTCACAGCAGCAATCGTTTTTCATAATCGTCACCGTTTCTCCATTCTCCCGGTCATTCCGGGGACAGGTACATTTTAGTTTAGAAGCCCGTCTTTGTCAATCCGTTCGGGCAAGAGACGCGAATTTGTTCTTGCAAAACCACGCAAAGTATAGTATAGTAAAGTCAGCGTTGGTTTATACAACAACGGAATTTTATAAAATTCAGGAAGGATGAGAGAAATGTTTTGTACGAAATGCGGTAAGCAGGTTGCAGACGGTTCGCTTGTTTGTCCTTATTGCGGTAACGCTTTAGCAGCTCCTCAGGCAGCTCCTCAGGCAGCTCCTCAGGCAGCTCCTCAGCCGATGCAGGCTGTAAACAATTTTGCCGGCAATGTGGGCAACGTGGTTAACAAGGCAAAGAAGGGCGATAAGAAGAGCCTTATCATCGCCATCGTAGCGATTGTTGTTGTATTGGCAGTTGTTATCGGTTTGGTTAAGCTTCTGTTCGGCAACGGTCCGAAGAGCGTTGTTAAGAACTACTTGAAGAAGGCTGAATCTCTTTCGAATAAGAGAGAAGACCTCCTTTCCAAGTACCTCCTTCAGTACAACAAGAAGGCCCAGAAGAAGCTCGGTCTGGACGACGATGATGACGAAGACGATGATGTCAAGACCAGCTGGAAGATTACGAAGACCAAGACCTACGGTAAGAAAGACGATGTTACCGAAGGTGCAAGAGCCGTCATTAAGAGTTTGAAGGGCGACGAGGACAAGGTTCAGAAGGCAGCCATCGTAGAAGTTACGACGACTACCAAGAAGGACGGTGACAAGGATAAGACCAAAGAATACTATCTGCTTGTTAAGGTAGGCGGAAAGTGGTATATTCTTGATGATCTCGGCTCTAGATATGAGAATCTCAACGATGCCGCTCAGGCTATTGAGGCTCTTGCAGAGGACTAATCCTTAGAGTTTTAGAAATTCAGACATGACATTTCCCGGGGCGTAATCCTGCGTCCCGGGTTTTTTTAAGGGGTTCGGTATGGGCGCTAGAAGGATGCGAAAAGAAAAGAAGAGCGAGGAGAAGAGCACGAAGAAACTGCCTTTCTACGTGTACGGGATTGCTGCGATTGTGCTGGCGGTCGGCGTTTACCTTGTGATGAAGCTGTTCGTCCTGAACCCGAACCGCTCCGCGAAGAAGGTGAGCGAGGCTGCATTCCGCGCGATTTACATGGATGTGGACTTCAAGGAATTCAAAGACCGCACGATCTTCAGCGACAACTGCCAGAAGTATCTTCGGATGGAAGTGGCATGGGAGCTTGCGGAGAGCGAGGCGAAGTTCGCGGAGATGAAGGGCGAGGTGGATTTCACGATGAAGGTGGAA
>JAGAES010000002.1 GCA_017613055.1 Lachnospiraceae bacterium
GAATACCTTTAAGACAATCGGCAAGCGTTTCGCTTACGGCGGCGACACCGGCAAGGATCAGAGAGTTTACTACTTCAACACCAAGGAAATCCTGGACAACAAATTCGGCACTCCGAATCCGGTTCCGTTCCGTGTCGTAGACTCCAAGATCGGTCTTGACGTTGACGTATCCCTCCGCTGCGCGGGTGTTTACTCTTACCGTATCGCGGATCCGCTTCTGTTCTACACGAACGTTTGCGGAAACGTTACCGGCGAATATCGCCGTTCCGAGCTTGACAATATGCTGAAGACCGAGTTCATCAGCGCCCTTCAGCCGGCTCTTGCGAAGCTTTCCGATATGGAACTCCGTCCGAATCAGATCATTGCGCACAACACCGACCTTGAGGAAGCGATGAACGATGTTCTCTCTGCCAAATGGGGCAGCTTCCGCGGCCTGAACGTTGTAAACGTAGCGCTCGGAACCGTTACGCTTCCGGACGAAGACGCAGAGATGATCAAGATCGCTCAGCGGAATGCAATGTACCGTGATCCCACGATGGGCGCGGCAGCTACCATCGGCGCTCAGGCGGAAGCCGTTGTTGCGGCCGCCAAGAACCCGAACGGCGCGGCAGCAGGCCTTATGGGCGTAGGCCTTGTAAACGGCATGGGCGGCGGTGCGAATACGGCAGCCAACCTTTACGCAATGGGTGCTCAGCAGCAACAGCAGCAGGCACAGGCTCCCGCTCAGAACGGTTGGACCTGCCCGACCTGCGGCGCTACGGCAACCGGTAATTTCTGCACGAACTGCGGCGCTAAGAAGCCCGCTCCTGCAGGAACCTGGACCTGCCCTCAGTGCGGCACGGAAGTAAACGGCAATTTCTGCACGAACTGCGGAACCAAGAAGCCGGAAGCCAAGAAGGCAATCTGCGGCTCCTGCGGTTATCAGGCACCCGAGGGGGAGAGCCCGAAGTTCTGCCCGCAGTGCGGCAAGCCGATGGCATAACTCAGAAAGAACGTTAACATTTGCCGGCCGGGCGCTGTGTCCGGCCGGCGTTATCAACATTGTAAGGAGAAGGGGCAGTTATGGGAATATTAGACATCTTTCTTAGAAGAACCGGAGAGGCCATCACCAGACAGGTTGTGAACCAGGCGGAGCGGAAGGTTGTAAACCAGGCCGCCGGCGAGGTGAATCAGGCAGTTAACCAGGCGATTAATCAGGCGGCTAAGAATTTTACGATGATTACGCGTGAGTTTACCTATAACACCCTCCCGAAGACAGTGGAAGAACTGAAGGCGGTGCAGAACAGTCCGAAAGATTTCTTCGAGACAGCGGCGCTTGCAGTGCTCGCACTGAATGTATACGAAGAGAATCCGGACGAATGCATCCGCATGATGGATTATCTGAACGGACCGGATTCTGTGGCGGTGATTGACCAGCAGCTGATTCGCAATCAGTTCATGGAAAGCGCGAAGTACACGGTGAAATCGTACTTCAAAGGCGCGACTCCGCAGAACAACTACACACCTTCCGTTCCTTACACGATTACGGTGCATGACAATCCGTACAGTTATGAGACGCAGAAAGACGGATATGTCAGCCTGTATATTCCGAGCGGCGGCGCGGACAATGACCGCAAGGTAACGCTTCGGACCAAACCGTCTACGGGAGAATGGTTTATCCATACCTGGCAGGGGCTTCTGATGGGAATTCGGACAGCCGACGAGGCCAATCCCTGGGCATAGGGAGAGAAGACGCAAGAGATTCGTCCCGGCATCAGCAGGCCGGCTCGAGAATGGCATTGGAGGGAGTCATGGACGAAGAAAGACTGCAGGAGCAGGATATAAATGAACAGGATTTAACGGAAGAGACTTCGCGTGAGGATGCATTCAAAAGATCACGCAGAAGAAAGGAGCGGAAAGGCCTGAAAGGTTCTTTCGCCCGGGCACGTGCGTACCGCGGACAGGCTGCCGCGGCGTTTCTGGTGCTTGTCGGGGCTCTGCTTTTCTATTATTTTCTGCATTCGCTTCCTTTCTTCGCTCGCGGCATTAAAAAACTGGTTGCCGCGATGGCACCTGCAATCTGGGGATTCTGCATCGCATTTCTGATGAATCCGATAGTCCGGTTTTTGGAGAAACACTTTATCCGATTCGGCCAAAAGCGGAAGCCTAAGAAAGACGAGACCCCGGAAAAGAGAGAGGCGAGAATCCGCGGACGTTCCAGAGGCTTTGCGATTCTGATAACCGTTGTTATGGTGATAACATTGCTGACGCTTCTGTTCGTAGCGGTTATCCCGGAATTTCTTTCCAGTATCGGAACGCTGATAGAGAACATTCCCGAATACGGCGCGTATGTCCGTGAATTCATGGAAAACCTGATCTCCCGCAACAAGGTTGTGGAAGATGCGCTGACCCCGGTTATCGAGAACTTTACAAAGGGACTTGAAGATTTCCTGTCGAACCGGCTGACCGACATCATGACGATGTCCGCGGGACTTCTGAAGAACGCCGTTACGGCAACCCTGAAGCTCGTATTCAACCTCCTGATCGGTCTTATCTTCGCCATCTATATGATGAAGGATAAGGAATACCTGATCGGCCTTGCCAAGAAGATAATTTTTGCAATCTTCCCGAAGAAGACCGCAAAGGTTACCGTGCAGACGCTTCATAAGGCAAATGGTATCTTCTCGACGGCAATCCTCGGAAAGATCCTCGATTCCGCGATCATCGGAATGATCTGCTTTATCGGAACGAATATCCTCGGATTCTTCTTCGAACTCGAAGGGATCGCGCAGTATAAAGGTCTTGTCAGTATCGTAATCGGCGTAACGAACGTCATTCCGTTCTTCGGACCGTTCATCGGCGGAATCCCGTGTGCATTCCTTATTTTCTGCGTGCATCCGCTCGACGGACTGATTTTCGCATTGTTTATCCTTGTGCTCCAGCAGTTTGACGGAAACTATCTGGATCCGCACATCGTCGGCAAGAAAGTCGGCATGAAACCGATTTACGTGCTGCTTGCATGTACCGTTTTCTCGAAACTGTGGGGAATTCTCGGAATGCTGATTGCGGTTCCGACATTTGCTTTGGTTTATTCCATCCTGAAGTCATATCTGGAAGTAAAGCTGGTTGAGAAGAACCTTCCGAAGGACACCGCGAGCTACATTACCACGCCCGGCGCTATCCTTGCAAAGGAAAGCGGAGGGGCGGGAACCATGCTGTCGGAAATAACCGCTGCAGCCGAAGAGGCAGCGGAAACGGCCGAGGAGATGGCCGAAGCGATGGACATTCCGGAGGAAGAACTGCCGGACGATAAGACCGAATAGAATTTCTGAAGACAGAATAAAGGCTGCCGTACCCGCGGCGTTACGCGGTTGCGGCAGCCATTTTTGTTTTGCTAAATATGTTAATCGCGTCCGCGGATTGAAACAGACGGAATGTAAGGACGCAAAATGCCGAGAAAACGTTCCAACGTCTCCGCGGACGGTGCATGAAACCGCCCCGGGACCATAACCTGCTCGGAATCCCGGTAGGACTGCAGGTAGTATGCGCGGCAGC
>JAGAES010000035.1 GCA_017613055.1 Lachnospiraceae bacterium
CGCTTCCGGAATGCCGCATATTCCTCTTCGGAAGCGAAGAGGGGCTCCATACGGTTTACTTCGAAAGCAAGCTTAATGCCCTTATTCAGCCGCTCGTACATATCGGAAAGAAGTGCCGGATTCTTCCCTTCGGAAGCCATCGCAGAGCCGATTGCGGCGAAAAGATGCGAATGGTCGGGCGCATAAATCTGTTCATCGGTCAGTTTGAGCGTACGGATAAAAGCCTGCCGCAGCTCCGTCAGGAAATGAAGCGGACCGCCGAGAAATGCCACGTTGCCCCGGATCGGTTTGCCGCAGGCAAGTCCGCTGATGGTTTGATTGACTACCGCCTGGAAAATGGATGCGGAAAGGTCCGGCTTGGTCGCGCCCTCGTTGATGAGCGGCTGGATGTCGGACTTCGCAAAGACGCCGCAGCGCGCGGCAATCGGATAGATCTCGCGATAGGATTTCGCGTATTCGTTAAGACCGGAAGCGTCCGTCTTCAAAAGACTCGCCATCTGGTCGATAAAGGAACCGGTGCCGCCCGCGCATATACCGTTCATGCGCTGCTCGATGCCTCCGGTGAAATAGATGATTTTAGCGTCCTCGCCGCCGAGTTCGATTGCAACGTCGGTCTTCGGCGAGTAGTAGGAAAGCGCGGACGAAACCGCGACGACTTCCTGCACGAAAGGAATGTTCATCTGTCCGGCAATCGTAAGTCCGCCGGAACCGGTCATGACGGGGCAGACCTCATGGTCGCCGATTGTGTCGACAGCCTTTTTGATGAGTCCCGCAAGAGTGGATTGTATATTCGCAAAATGCCTCTCGTAATCGGCAAAAAGAAGATTCTGTTCGTTATCGATAACCGCAACCTTAACGGTCGTAGAGCCGATGTCGATTCCCAAACGTAAACGGTCCATAGCATCCCTCCGGTCAAATTGCGGTTCCCCCGAACCGCGCCCGCGCATTATTTTACCATTATCATAAGAAAATCGCAACTCAAAAAAACGTGATTTGTATTTGCATATTTTGGGCAATTCATATATACTGATAGGGATGCAAAGGAAAGGACGGCGCTTATGAAATACACGACAGGAACCGTTATCGGTAACCGAAAGATCGGGGACGGAATCTTTGATCTGCGGATACGGGAACAAGGAATTGCCGCCGAGGCGAAGCCCGGGCAGTTTGTGTGCTTATATTCGGACGACGGAGCGCATCTGCTGCCGCGTCCCATCAGTATCTGCGAAAAGAACGAAGAAGGCGTCCGTCTGGTATTTCGTATCGCAGGCTTCGGAACGAAGGAATTCTCCGAAAAGAAGCCCGGAGATACGATCCGGATACTCGGCCCGATCGGAAACCCTTATCCGGGTTTTTCGGCTTCTCATGTAACAATCGTCGGCGGCGGAATCGGAATTCCTCCGATGCTTTATCTTGCAAGAAAATGCAAGGAAGCCGGGATGGATGTAACGACTGTGTTAGGCTACCGGGATAAGAACACATTTCTCGATGAAGAATTCAAAGCTTACGGCGATGTCGTGATCGCGACCGACAACGGCGAACTCGGCGTGCACGGAACGGTTGTGGACGCAATCCGCGGGAAGGGGCTTGATACAAGCCTTGTCTGCGCATGCGGACCGATGCCGATGCTGAAGGGGCTTTCGAAATACGTGCAGGAGAAGGGCGGAAAGTGCTATGTTTCCTTAGAGGAACGCATGGCCTGCGGCGTCGGAGCGTGTCTCGGATGCATCACGAAGACGAAACGGGTGGATGAACACAGCCACGTAAAGAATCAGCGGATCTGTACGGAAGGACCGGTTTTCGACGCTTCCGAACTCGATTGGTAAGGGGGAAAGTATGGCACCGATTACGAAAGTGAATTTGGCCGGCGTAACGCTTAAGAACCCCGTTTTGACCGCATCGGGAACGTTCGGTTCCGGCATGGAATTCTCGCAGTTCGTCGATCTGAATAAGCTCGGCGGCGTTGTGACGAAGGGCGTTTCCGTTGTTCCGTGGGAAGGCAATCCGACTCCCCGCGTGATGGAAACCGCATCGGGAATGCTGAATGCAATCGGACTTCAGAATCCGGGTCTTGACGTCTTTTTAGAGCGTGACCTGCCGTTTCTGTCTAAGTTCGATACAAAGAAGATTGTCAATGTCTGCGGGCATACGACCGAAGAGTATGTGAAAGCGGTTGAGATACTCTCGGAAAGCACCGCGGACATATTAGAGATTAATATATCCTGCCCGAACGTAAAGGCGGGCGGAATCACCTTCGGAACGGTTCCGAAGATGGCGGAAGAGATTACGAAAGCAGTTAAGAAGGCAGCCGGTAAGAAGCCGGTCTTTATGAAATTAAGCCCGAACGTGACCGATATTACCGAGATTGCGCGGGCGGTCGAAGCAGGCGGGGCGGACGGAATCTCTTTAATTAACACGCTTCTCGGGATGAAAATCGACATCCGAAGACGCAGCTTCGCGCTTGCAAACCGGACGGGCGGACTTTCGGGTCCTGCAATTAAGCCGGTTGCGGTGCGGATGGTTTATCAGGTGGCGAATGCGGTGAAGCTTCCGTTAATCGGAATGGGCGGAATCGCTTCAGCTGAGGATGCGATTGAATTCCTGATGGCAGGCGCCACGGCAGTAAGCGTCGGGACCGCGAACTTTAAAAACCCGAAAGTAACGGAAGAGATTGTTGCCGGAATCGAGAGCTTCCTTGCGGAGCAGAAGATTGCGGATATCAATGAAATAATCGGCTGCGTCAGGCAGCCGTAGGAACGAGGAGAGCATATGGATAATTACAAACAGGAATTCATTCGCTTTATGGTCGACAGCAATGTGTTGAAGTTCGGCGACTTCACGTTGAAGAGCGGCCGCAAATCGCCGTTTTTCATGAACGCCGGAAGTTACGTGACCGGAAGCCAGTTGAAGAAGCTCGGCGAGTATTACGCAAAGGCTATCTATGAGACTTACGGAAGCGATTTCGACGTGCTGTTCGGACCCGCCTACAAGGGAATTCCGTTAAGCGTGGCGACATCCATCGCATTTTACGAGCTGTACGGCAAGGAAATCCGGTACTGCTCGAACCGTAAGGAAGTGAAGGACCACGGCGACGTCGGCATCCTTCTCGGAAGCAAGCTTAAGGACGGCGACCGCGTCGTTATTATCGAGGACGTTACGACTTCCGGCAAGTCGATTGAGGAAACATTCCCGATTCTTAAGGAGCAGGGCGACATCAGGATTCTCGGTCTGATGGTTTCATTAAACCGGATGGAGCGCGGCAAAGGCACGAAGTGCGCGCTTTCTGAAATCCGTGACCTGTACGGCATCGAAACGGCCGCCATCGTAACGATGAAGGATGTTGTCGACGAGCTTTATAACAAAGAAATCGACGGCCGCGTGGTCATCGACGACGCAATGCTTAACAGCATCAAGACGTATTTCGCCGAGTACGGCGCGGAAGGAATGAGCCTGTAATCCGTATGAAAACCAGTGACTTTTATTATGATCTTCCGAAAGAACTGATTGCACAGGATCCGCTTACGGACCGCTCGTCCTCAAGGCTTCTTGTCGTGCACCGCGAAAGCGGAACGTGGGAGCATAAGCATTTCACGGATATTGTCGATTATCTGAAGCCCGGCGACTGCCTCGTCATCAACGACACGAAGGTCATTCCCGCGAGACTGATCGGAGAGCGGATTCATAAACAGAACGGCCCGTATCGTGAGCCGGACGGCCCCGGCGCAAGGATTGAGATTCTTCTTTTGAAGCGTCTTTCGGATACGCGCTGGGAGACTCTCACGAAGCCCGGAAAGCGCTGTAAGACAGGCGACCGCGTAAGCTTCGGAAACGGAAAGCTGACCGCAACCATCACGGATGTGCTTCCTGACGGAAACCGGATCGTCGAGTTCTCGTTCGACGGAATCTTTGAGGAGATTCTCGATGAGCTCGGACAGATGCCCCTGCCGCCTTACATTACGCACGAACTTGCGGACCGGAACCGCTACCAGACCGTCTATGCAAAGTACGAAGGGTCGGCTGCGGCACCGACAGCGGGGTTGCATTTTACGCAGGAATTACTGGACAGAATAGCGGCAAATGGCATCGAAATCGCCCATGTGACGCTTCATGTCGGGCTCGGAACATTCCGGCCGGTGAAGGAAGAGAACGTGCTTGATCACGAGATGCACACCGAATGGTATCAGCTCCGCGAAGAGGACGCGGAGAAGATGAACCGCGCAAAAGCGTCGGGGCACCGCGTCATCTGCGTCGGAACGACGAGCTGCCGGACCGTTGAATCGGTTGCCGGAAAGTGCGGGAAGATCTGTGCGGACAGCGGTGAGACCGGCATCTTTATCTATCCCGGATATCAGTTTAAAGTGATGGATGCGCTGATCACGAATTTCCACCTGCCGGAGTCGACACTTATCATGCTGGTGTCCGCATTTGCCGGAAGAGAACTGACGCTTGCGGCTTATGAAGAGGCGGTTAAGGAACGCTACCGGTTCTTCAGCTTCGGGGACGCGTGCTTTTTTGACTGACCGGTGCGGCCCGGTTCCGGTATACGGTATAAGAGGAACGGAATTTGCGGCTGATCGGGATCGATTCGCCGCCCTCCATACGGAATTCGGCCGGACAGGCCGAGCGGACATATTGAAAATTCACAAGAAAACTCCCGTGACAGCGGTGTAATCCGTAACCGCTTAAGTCCGGGAGTTTTTTGATGGGATAATTGATTGTTCGGACATAGTCCAGAAGATGAAAATGCAGCTTGCGGCCGTCGCATTCGATGTAGCGGATCCGGTCGCTTCGGACCGAAAAGCCCGGCCTCAGCCTGATGATGCCTGCACGGAGCTGTTCGAGCCTTGCGGGCAGTTCGCAGTCCGCTTCAATCAGGTAGCCTTCGGGGAAGCAGTGCGCAATGCTTACAAGCAGAATCTCCGTAAGGAGGCTGTTCTTTAGAAGAATGAACGGTTCGGACCCGTTCCGTTCGCGCAGCAAGCCGAGCAGTTCGCCGGCGGAGCGGCAGCAAACCGCATATTCCTTCGGTATTCCGTTCGGGGGATGGTGTTCGTTTCCGTCAATCAGGTAATATATTAACATGAACGGCACCTCCCTCTAAAGGGAATGCGGCACCGGTTTATTGGCAGTTATTAAGAAAAGCGCGGGTTTCCGCAATCTCGGCGAGAATGGCTTCCGGCCCGGGAGCGCCGACGGTATTCCGCTTGTTTACGCATGTCTCAAGCGAGATAGCGTCATAGATGTCCGCCTGAAAAACAGGGCAGATCTTCTGATACTCGTCAAGCGGAAGCGCGTCAAGAGAGCAGTCCTTCTCAATGCACAGAAGCACAAGCTGTCCGATGATTCCGTGCGCGTCACGGAACGGAACGCCGTGATTTACAAGGTAATCGGCTGCGTCGGTCGCATTCGTGAATCCGCCCATCGCGCTTTTCGCCATTACGTCCTTTCGGAACGTCGTCGTCTTGATCATGCCGTCGAACAGGGCAATGCAGCCCTTGATTGTATCAATAGCGTCAAATGTCATCTCTTTATCTTCCTGCATGTCCTTGTTGTAAGCAAGCGGAAGCCCCTTCATCGTCGTAAGAAGGGAAGTGAGGGCGCCGTATACGCGGCCGGTCTTGCCGCGGATCAGTTCGGCAATATCCGGGTTCTTCTTCTGCGGCATAATGCTGGAACCGGTCGAATAGGAATCGTCAAGCTCAACGAAACGGTATTCGTTTGTGTTCCAGATAATCATCTCTTCGGAGAAGCGGCTCAGATGCATCATTATCGTCGCTCCGGCGCTTAAATACTCAATCAGGTAATCGCGGTCGGAGACGGAATCCATGCTGTTTCTTGTGGCGCCCTTGAATCCGAGAAGGGAAGCGGTATATTCGCGGTCAAGCGGGTAGGTCGTTCCGGCAAGCGCGCCTGCGCCGAGCGGGCAGTAGTTCATGCGCTCATAAATATCCGTAAGGCGCTCATAATCGCGGCGGAACATCTCGGCATACGCGCCGACATGATGCGCAAGAGTAACCGGCTGCGCCTTCTGAAGATGCGTAAAACCGGGCATATACGTATCGATGTTTTGCTCCATAATCGAAAGAAGCGTCTCAATAAGGTGCTTAATCAGAGAACGGGTCTCGAGCACTTCGTCTCTTGCGTAAAGGCGCATGTCAAGCGCAACCTGGTCGTTCCGGCTGCGTCCGGTATGCAGTTTCTTGCCGGTATCGCCGATCCGTTCAATCAGGTTTGCTTCCACGAAGCTGTGGATGTCCTCCTGGGAAAGGTCAATCGGAAGCGCGCCGCTTTCGATATCGGCTTCGATTCCCTTGAGTCCTTTGATAATCAAATCGCGTTCGTCCGCGGTCAGAATGCCCTGTTTTGCAAGCATCGTGACATGTGCGATGCTTCCGCGGATGTCCTGATGATAGAATCTTTGGTCAAATCCGATTGAAGCGTTGAAGCGGTTCACAAGCTCGTCGGTTTCTTTTGTAAAGCGTCCTCCCCAGAGTTTCATAATGCCGTCCCTCTCTCTGTTTGATAAGATATTCCTATCATATCACACAATCCTGCGTTCGCAAAGTATTTTCGCCGAATTCTTGCATTTTTCGGAGCCAAATGCTATACTTATTTGGAATTTGTTCTTATTAAAGGAGGACTCTCATGGCAGAGAAGAAAATCATGCTCGGGAACGAGGCAATCGCCCGCGGCGCATGGGAAGCAGGCGTGAAGGTTTCCGCCGCTTATCCGGGCACTCCGAGCACGGAAATCAGTGAGAATATTGTTAAGTATGACGAGATTTATGCGGAGTGGTCACCGAACGAGAAGGTTGCGATGGAAGTCGCAATCGGAGCATCGATGGCAGGCGTCAGGTCGCTTGTTTCGATGAAGCACGTCGGCGTGAACGTGGCTTCGGACCCGCTTTATACCGTTTCCTATATCGGCGTAAACGGCGGCCTTGTAATGGTTGCCGCCGATGACCCCGGCCTTTATTCGAGCCAGAACGAACAGGACAGCCGAGCGGTTGCAAGAGTCGCGAAGGTTCCGGTTCTTGAGCCCTCCGACAGTATGGAAGCGAAGGAATTCATCAAGTACGCTTATGAGCTTTCCGAGAAGTACGATACGCCCGTGATGGTTCGCACCACAACGAGACTTGCGCATTCGCAGGGTCTTGTGGAGCTTTGCGACCGCGCGGAGATTGCCGATAAGCCTTACGAGAAGAACATCCGTAAGAACGTTATGATGCCCGGTATGGCTAAGGCAAGACATCTGCATGTTGAGGACCGCGAGATCCGTATGGCGGAAGATGCCGAGACGTTCCCGGTGAACCGTGTGGAGATGAATGACACGAAAATCGGCGTTATCACTTCGGGTATCCCTTATCAGTACGTGAAGGAAGTGCTTTCGAACGCATCCGTATTGAAACTCGGTCTTGTAAATCCGCTTCCGAAGAAGATGATCAAAGACTTTGCCGCCAAGGTAGAGAAGTTATATATCGTTGAAGAGCTTGACCCGATTATCGAAGAGCAGGTAAAGGCAATGGGTATCGCCTGCACCGGAAAGGAAATCTTCACCGTACAGGGCGAATACAGCGCGAACATGCTTCGTAAGGCAATCCTCGGCATGGACCTTAATCTTGAGAAGGCTGCCGAAGTTC
>JAGAES010000036.1 GCA_017613055.1 Lachnospiraceae bacterium
GCCCATGTGACATAGATGATGACCGGAATCTTCTCCAGGCTTTCGATGATCGATGCCTTGCTGTACAGCCGGAAACGGATGTACCCGATTACAAGCAGGATAAACAGCACCGACCGGTAGACCAGACGGACATAATGCACAGTATTGACAACATTCAGTTTTTTCCTGTTACTCATTGGTTTTCGTCCTAAAACTCTTTCTTAAAACAGATAATCCGGTTCGCTTCCTCAAATCCAAACCTCATATGCTGTGTATTCATGGTCGAATTCGTACCCCAGTTTCTCCGCGAGATGCACGGAGCCCGTGTTCTGCGCGTCCCAGCTCGGATACAGCCCCTCGGACAGGCATCTGAGAATCAGCGCCGAGCAGGCGATTAAAGCAAGATTCTTTCTCCGCTCCGGTTCGGCCGTGTCGACCTCAATCTCAATGCCCTCTTTATAGCGCGTGTAGGAAGAGGCTCCGGACACAATCTGACCGTCCTTCAGAATTACGACTCCTCTGCCGTCCTCCAGATACTTTTCCTTACCGGCAAATGAGGACACGAAATCCTCCGTCACCGGATTCTCAAGGCACCGGTCATAGATTTCCGCGTCAATGTTCTTAAGCTCGTAGCCGGCAGGAAGCAAGCTCAGATTCTTTTTCAGCGACTCAACATCAAAGCGGGTGTCCTTTTTGATTGCGTAACGGGTCACCTTCTTCGCATCGGGATATACCTTTTCGATCAGGTCCGCCCAAGCCTTGTTCTGCGGCGTCAATATCACGAATCCCGCCGGCTTTCTTCTCACCAACTCCTCATCCGGCTCTCCCGCATAGAACCCGAAGCAGCCGACAAATGCAAAGGCGGCTTTCGGATTTTCGGGGTCAGTCACATAAACCTTTCCCATCACTTTTTGCAGGCATGACCGGATCAGCGTCTCCTGCCACCCATTGAAAAGGTGTTCCGCTTTCGATGTATCAAGCAATTCATAAACCATATTAATACCTATTTTAATACCTATTCGAGTACCCCTTCCGGTTCGTTTTGACCCATCAACCCCGTCCCCCAGGCACCCCCCGTTCTTCCCAGCAGCACCACAGTCTCGACGTGCGGCGTCTGCGGGAACATATCGACTGTCCGGACGGCACGTACTTCATAGCCTGCGTCCTGCAGCGGGACGAGGTCGCGGGCGAGCGACGTCGGCTTGCAGGAGATGTAGACCAGGTTGTCGACGCCGTAGTCGATGATTTTCGTAAGCGCCTTCGGGTGGATTCCGTCGCGCGGCGGGTCGAGGACGATAATGTCCGGCCGGTCCGTTATCCCGTCGAGCATCTTTAACACGTCTCCAGCGAGAAATGTGCAGTTCGTAAGCCCGTTCCGCACGGCGTTCTCGCGTGCGGCAACGACCGCTTCTTCCACAATCTCAATCCCGATGACCTTCTTCGCGACCGGTGCGAGCATCTGTCCGATCGTCCCGGTGCCGCTGTACAGATCGAAGATTACTTTGTCTTTCGTCTCGCCGACGAAGTCACGTGCGGTTCTGTAGAGTTCCTCCGCACCGAGCGAATTGGTCTGGAAGAACGAAAAAGGGCTGATCCGAAACTGAAGTCCGAGCAATTCTTCCGTAAAATGGTCCGTTCCGTACAGTACCTCGGTCCCGTCGTCCCGGATCACATCGGCAACCGAATCATTCTTTGTATGAAGGATTCCGACAATCTCTCCCTGAAGCGAAAGCTCTCTTAAAGCGTCCACAAATCCGTCAAATCTATATTCTACTTGTGTAGTACAAACGATATCGACGAGTATCTTTCCGGTCTTCTCCGCTCTTCTTACAAGCAAATGCCGGAAGAATCCGTCCCCGCCGACGCGGTGATAAAACGGAAGGCCGGTTGTTTCCGCCCAGGAAAGCGCTGCGGAAACAATCTTCCGCACGTCCTCATGGACAAGTGCACAGCGCTCCGCGCCGACAATATCATACATACTGTGTTTCTTATGAAGTCCGAGCGTAATCGGTCCGTCTTTATATTCATCACCGAACGAAAACTCCATCTTATTCCGGTACTCATACGCCTTCGGGCTTCCGATAATCGGAAGAAACCCGCACCTCTCCGACCGGATCACCGGTGAAAGAAGCTTTCTAATGTGCTCTTCCTTCATCGAAAGCTGTTTCTCGTACGGAAGCGTCTGCAGCGAACATCCGCCGCACAGTCCGAATGAAGGGCACGCGGGACATGCCGTCTCATCGGGAGACTTCGTCAGTACTTCCTTCAGTTCACCTTCGGCCTTCTCGGCGCCGTTCCGCTTCAGGCGGAAGCGGATCTCCTGCCCCGGAAGAACGCCTTTGACGCTGATCTTTTTGCCTTCCGCGAAGACATATCCTTTGTCGGGGAAGACGGTGTATTCCACCTTTCCTTCGATTATATCGCCTTTTTTCATAAGAATTCTCCGAAAACCGTATTCAATACTTCTTTACTTTCGCTCTGTGAAGTGTTACAATGTGACCATAACGAATTCCAACACCTACAGGAGGCACGTTATGGCGAAAGATATTCACACCGCCGAAGTCACGCAGTTCTTCAAGGCGGTTCTTACTTTAAAAACCGTGGAGGAGTGCTACGCTTTCTTTGAAGACGTATGCACAATCAACGAGCTCCTTTCGATCTCCCAGCGTCTCGAGGTTGCGCACATGCTGACCGAGAGCCGGACTTATCTGGACATCGCCGAGAAGACCGGCGCGTCCACATCCACGATAAGCCGCGTAAACCGCTCGCTGGTGTACGGAAACGACGGATACAACATCGCATTTTCCCGTATGAAAAAGGACGAAAAGAAAGGCAAGTAAAACAGAAAGCAAGGTTCCAAAACGGAACCTTGTTTTTTATTTCTTATCGTTTTTCTTCTCGTCTTTCGAATCTTTTTCTTTGCGGCCCTTCTGTGTCGGAACAAGCAAATCGTCGATAATCTGTTCAATCATCTGTTTCTTCAGATATACATCGAAGCTGAGCATCGAAATAAAGCTGAAGATTGAAAGAAACTCTTTCTCGTCTTCCCCTTCCACATCCGTAAAGACTCTCTTGGAACGGTCGAATTTCTTCATGACGTCCTTGGCAAGATCGTTGCTGACAACCGCTTCCATCTCGAAGATTCCCTTGTAAATCTCCTCAAGATCCATCTTTGCGTCATCGCCGAAGAACATATCCTTCATCGGGCCGACGATGTGCTGCACGTCATTGATGCTCAGAAAACTCTTCAGGTAATAAATGAAGACGAGCAGGTACATATGATCCTTGCTGTACTTCTTCTTGACCGGGCTCGGGAGAAGGTTGTTCTTCGTGTAGTTGTTGATCATCGTCTTGGTGAGAAGCTTGTCGCTGTCATAACGCTTGCTCTGCTCGAGATGCTCATCTAAAAACTTCGTCACCTGGTCCATGTAAAGATCGATGTTCGGAATGTCGTTCGGGCCGATGTAGTTCGTGGCCTGAAGGTTCTCAACTAGCTTGCGAAGATAGTATTTCCACTGGTTTTCCACGATGCGTTCTCCGTTTCTCTTCGATAAATTTCATTATATAGTATTCAAAACCACATGTCAACAAAAAGCCTCTGCTTTCACATTTGCGGTTGTAAAAAACTGAGTTTTGTACTAAAATGAACATACATTCGATTTTCGGAAAATGAGAGGATTTTACGACCGCATGATACTCGATAACACATTGAATCCGCCCCAGCAGGAAGCCGTTAAGCATCTGACCGGACCGCTCCTGATTCTCGCGGGCGCAGGCTCCGGCAAAACCCGCGTCATCACGCACCGAATTGCCTACCTGATTGAAGAATATAACGTCAGTCCGTACAACATTCTTGCGATTACGTTCACGAACAAAGCCGCGAAGGAGATGCGCGAGCGTGTCGACAGCCTTGTGGATTTCGGCGCGGGGAACATCTGGGTGAACACCTTCCATGCGACCTGCGTAAGGATGCTTCGGAAGTACGGCGACGCAATCGGCTACAACACGAATTTCTCGGTTTACGACACGGACGACCAGAAGGCGCTGATGAGGACCATTCTGAAGGATCGAAACATCGACCCGAAGAAATACAGTCCGAAGTATTTCCTGTCCCGAATCTCGGCTGCGAAGAACGAGCTCGTACAGCCGGATTCGTACGCATCGGTTTATCCGACCGCGTCTGCCGATCCGCGGCTTGTTGCCGACATCTACCGCGAGTACCAGGAGCGTCTCCGCGCAAACAATGCGATGGATTTCGACGACCTTCTGGTGAACACCGTTCTTATGCTGCACACCGCTCCGGATGTGCTCAATTACTACCGCAACCGGTTCCGCTACATCCTTGTTGATGAGTACCAGGACACGAATGCGGCGCAGTTTGAGATGATTAAGCTGCTCGCGCACTATGAGAACGACGAAGGCGAGGTGGAGTGCAACCTCTGCGTCGTCGGCGACGACGACCAGTCCATCTACGGTTTCCGCGGCGCGGACATCCGAAACATTCTCGATTTCGAGAAGAACTATCCGGACGCTAAGGTCATCAAGCTTGAGCAGAACTACCGCTCCACCGGGTGCATTCTGGATGCTGCGAACGAAATCATCAAGAACAATCCGCACACGCAGCTGAAGAAACTCTGGACAAGCGTCGGCGAAGGCTCGCCGATTACCTATACAATCTACGGCGACGATATGGAAGAGGCCGCCGGTGTGGCTGAAGAAATCAAGGATCAGGTGGACTCCGGCAAGGCGGTGTACTCCGATTTCGCGGTTCTGTACCGGACCAACGCGCAGTCGCGTGCCTTTGAGACGATGCTTTCGAAGAAGCGGATTCCGTGCAAGGTTATCGGCAACATCAACTTCTATCAGCGGAAAGAAATCAAAGACATCCTCGCTTACCTGAAGACCATCGACAACGGCAGCGACGGCATCGCCGTGCGCCGTATTCTGAATGTGCCGAAGCGCGGCATCGGCGATACGACGGTGTCGCATCTGCAGGATTTTGCGGACCGAAACGACTGCACGTTCTACGACGCGCTGACCTATGCGGAGAAAATTCCTTCCGTAAAGCGCGCGGCCGCGAAGATTCAGGAGTTTACGGAGCTGATTGAGGCCTATCGGAAGCGTGCCGCAGAGCCCGGCTGCTCTTTGAAGAAACTTGTTTCCGACCTGCTTTCGGATCTCGATTATGAGGAAGAACTCCGGAACGAAGACCCGGAGTCCTTCGATGACCGGCAGGGCAACATCAGCGAGTTGATTAACGCGATTACCTATTATGAAGAGAATGCCGAAGAGCCGCCGACACTCGGCGGATACCTTTCGGATGTGTCGCTCGTCTCCGACCTCGATTCCGTCGAGGAGAACCCGGACTACGTCGTATTGATGACCGTTCACAGCGCGAAGGGACTGGAGTTCAACCAGGTCTTCCTTGCGGGCATGGAGGACGGACTGTTTCCGAGCAGCATGAGCATCGACGAGGAAACCCGCATCGGCGTCGAGGAAGAACGCAGGCTCTGTTACGTCGGAATCACCCGTGCGAAGAAGCATCTGTTCCTGTCGCGTGCAAACCAGCGGATGGTGCGCGGCGAGACAACCTTCTACCCCGAGTCGCGTTTCATCAGCGAGCTGAAGAAAGGCGCAAGGCACCTGCTTTCCGAGAAGAAATCGTACGGAAGCGGCTCCTACTTCGGAAACTCCGGAAGCTACGGCTCCCGCGCCAAATCGGACCGCTACGGTGAAAACTCCGGCAGCCGCTCCGACCGGGATTCTTACAATTCCCAAAGACGCAGCTATGACCGCTATGAATCCTCGTCACGGAGAGATTACGAGTCTTCTTCGAGCGGGTACGGTTCGTTCGACTTCGGTTTCGGCGGAAGCGCCAGGAAGCCCGAAACGAAACCATATGAAAACCCGTACAAGGTGCGTTCGGTCCCGGTTGCGAAGAGCATCGGAAGCGGCGATCCGTCCACGCTCGGGTATGAGGTCGGCGACACCGTAAGCCACGAGCGGTTCGGCACCGGAACGGTGAAGGCAATCGTGAGAGGCGGCAGGGACTTCGAGGTGACCGTCGAATTTGCGACAGGCACGAAGAAGATGCTCGCGGCCTTCGCGAAATTACGTAAGATCTGACATCTTTCCGTCCGGACACAGTAATTTCACGAAAACCCGCTTTGCATTTGCCGTAAGGTGTGCTATAATGAAACAAATAAAACAAAGGAGGGGTTTCACATGTGTAATTGTTGTAAAGACGAAGATTGCAGCAAGACCTTATATTGGATTCTTGCCATTATCGGCGCCGTTGTCGTAATCGCGGGCATCGCTTATGCCGTATATCGTTTCTGTGCTCCGGATTATCTGGATGACTTTGACGACGAAGATTTGGACGAAGACGCAGCAGAGAAAGCGGAGGAGTCCGCAGAAGTTCCTCCTGCTGAGGAATAATTCGGAACGATCACGAAAGGAGCTGTCATCCGGCAGCTCCTTTTATTCTACGATTTCGGAGGGGTTCATGGATATCCGTCTCGGTGATATTGTGCGAATGAAGAAGCCGCATCCGTGCGGCAGTTATGAATGGAAGATTGAAAGGGTCGGAATGGATTTCCGGCTCTGCTGCATGGGCTGCGGGCACAAGGTGATGATTCCCCGGCGCCAGGCAGAAAAAAACATCCGCGAGGTAAAGCACGCGGATGTTCCGGTTGTTCCGGACAGTGAGGATGAATCGCTATCCTTTTAAGAATTCGGTCAGGAAAGTGCGGCGTGCGTACTTTCCGACCTTGAAATGCATATAGGCTGCCGTTGCGCGTCCGCGGTCCGCGAACAGACCGAATACGGTCGGACCCGAGCCGCTCATCATCGCGCCTTCGCAGCCGAAGCTTTTCATCTGTCTTTCGATTTCTTCGATCTCCGGACATACGGAAGCCGTTACGGGCTCCAATACGTTTAATAGCCGGCCGGCCAGTCCGAGCCGGTCTTCTTTTTTAATTGCCTGAAGCATCCCGTCGATGTCCGGGTGCTTCGTTTCTTCCGTAAGGCGAAGTTTCCCGTACACTTCCTTCGTGGATACGCCGCGGTCCGGTTTCACCAAAAGCACATGGAACGAAGGCGCGTCCGGAAGCTTCGTAAGCTTCTCTCCGATTCCTTCCGCAAGCGCGGTTCCGCCCATCATGCAAAACGGCACGTCCGCGCCGAGTTTTAAACCGAGCGCGCGGAGTTCTTCACCGGAAAGCCCTGTCTCAAACAGCTCATTCATCCCGCACAGCACCGCTGCGGCGTCGGTACTGCCGCCCGCAAGCCCTGCTGCCACCGGGATAATCTTCTCAACTTCCACGAAAACGCCCGACTGTATTCCGGTACTCTTAAAAAACAGTTCCGCTGCGTCATAGGCAAGATTGCCTTTGCCTGCAGGAAGAAACGGCAGATTCGTCTTAAGAACAATCTCCGGTCTTGCGATCTTATGAAGCGTAACGCGGTCGCTTAGGCGGATTGCCTGCATAATCATGCGGACCTCGTGGTAGCCGTCCCCGCGTATTCCCGTTACATCCAATGCCAGATTGATTTTCGCAGGTGCCTGCACTTCTATTCGGTCTGCCATGTCAATCATTTCCTTTCTCCGTGCGGACCGGCTCCGCTGTAATCCGGATCGTGTTCGAGGACAGAATGTCCCCGCCGGACTGAATCTCATAAGAAAGCCCTGCAACAATCCGTTTTTCCTCTTTCGTCACCGTAACCTCACGCCCGGCGATATCAAACGAAAGCGTGCCGTAAGCCGTCTCATAGATACACGGGTGCGTCTCGCCGGGAACCACAAGGATTTCCGCGTTCACGCTGCCCTTCCGCAGAATCCGGGCACGTTCGCCGTTCACGGTAATCACATTTGCCGTAATATCTGCGGGATTCTCGTCATCGGCCGTTTGGTAATCAAACAGGAAGCCTCCGCCCTTTACGGGGGGAAGCTCCTGAACAACGCCTCGGCAAATCGTTTCGGTTGTCTCTTCTCCTTCGGAATCGGCGATGCCGGTTACCTGAATCAACCAATCCATAACTGCCTCATTTCTATGCGAAAACCTTGCGGTTCACGTCCGCCTCCTCGAGCTCGCACGGAAGAATCGTGTTCGCGAAACGGCGGAACTGCTCCTCGCCGTCGCTCACGAAGAATCGGTGCGTCGCAGGCGTGTCGGATTCCTTCTTAAGCCCGCGTTCCGTTAGCATCTCACCGAGCTCCCGCGCCGTCTCAAACGCAGGATTCACAAGCGTTACGGAAGGTCCCGCAACTGCTCCGATGACATCCGCAAGCAGCGGATAATGCGTGCATCCGAGCACCAAAGTATCAATTTTATCCTTAAGAAGCGGCTCAAGATACCGCTCCGCCATCGTCCTCGTAACCGGATCGTTCCGCATGCCCTCTTCGACGAGCGGCACGAACAGCGGGCAGGCCTGCCCGAACACGCGAAGCTCCGGGGCGATGCCGCCGATGTAGCGCTCATAAAGACCGCTCCGGATTGTTCCGTTCGTCGCGATGACGCCGATGCGTCCGCTCCTCGTGATGCGGGCGGCGGTCTTCGCGCCGGGCTTCACCACGCCGATGACCGGAACCGGAAGCTCCTTCACAAGCGTATCGAGGGCAAACGCGCTCGCCGTGTTGCACGCAACGACAATCGCCTTCACCGAATGGGAACACAAAAACCGCGCAATCTGGCGGGAATATGCAATTACCGTTTCCTCGGATTTGTTTCCGTAAGGAACACGCGCAGTGTCTCCGAAGTAAAGCACCGACTCTTTCGGCAGCTGGCTCATAATTTCTTTCGCCACGGTCAGTCCGCCGACGCCGGAATCGAACACACCAATCGGTAAATCAGAATTCATAAAAGGTCCTTCTTTCTCAGCATTGCAGGTATAACGACACCGGAGAGCGCCATAATCATCAGAAGCGCCCACAGAGCGGGGCTTGATGAATCACCGGTTGTCGGTGTCGTGTCAGCTGTAGAAGCAACAATGCTCAACGGAATCACGGCTTCCCCGTCATCGAATACAATTCGTATCAAGTGATCACCAACCGCAAGAGATTCCAGAAACTCTGCGGAAAATGTGATTACCGTACTTCCCGGAGCATCGGTAAAGTGCTGTCCGCGGATGGCTTTCTTTCCGTCAACCTCTACAACTCCCGTGAAATGTGTGTAACAGGATGCATCGTCTTCCGCACGTTTGGTTGTGGAAACAAGTGCTTTTTGGCTTCCTTTTTCCCAATTTAATGTCGTGTCCGAAGGAAGATATAGTTTTATCAGTTTCTTCTTAAATACCGGAACATAAATCACAATCAATTCCGAAGACATCCCGACAGGTATCTTCCCCGAGATCCTTTCTGAAGCATTCTCTGCCGTTACTTTTTCCCATCTTTCGAACGTATAATTATACAGCGCATCCGATTCCTTAGTGGGAATCTTACTTGTTACAGGTTCTTTTTCACCTTTTTCATATGACAGCCTGTCTACTGTACTTCCGTCCTCGTTCACCCATACAATCGTCTGAATAGGACGGATAACAAATTGTGCGTTTCCGTTAACCGTATAGTTTCCGCCATCTATATCGGTGATGGTCACATATGCTGTCCCTGCTTCTGTATTGTCGCGATAAGAAATCGTATACTCTTCCGAAGGAATAATCTTTTCGCCGTCCTTCACAGTAACAGATGGCTTTTGTTCCTTTCCGTTGAAAGCGACAGAGTCCTCAGAAAGAACAACAGTCGGTTTCTCAACTTTCTTTGGAAGAACCTTTATCGTAACACTTGCCGTAGCCGTTTCACCATTATCATAAGTGATTACAATTACAGCTGTATGCGTCCCTCCGGGAAGACCCGCTGCAGGCTGAATCAAATAAGAAGTATTATCGGTTTCACCGGATTTTATCGTTATTCCGTCTGTTTTATTCAGTATAAAACTGTTCTTCTCCTCACCTCTCAGCGCTACCGAAGCGATAGTCGTATCGCTGTTTCCGGAACTGACAATGCCAATCGGCTTTGCTCCGGGTTGTGAGTACTCATAAACGACATCGTCAAATGCCGGCGAATTAACCGAAAGTGTGTATGTTTTCGGAATAAACACTGCTTTGATTTCAACATCCTCATCGGGTGTTTTGAATACATTGTTAACAATGCTTACATTACCCGAAACCACTGTCCACCCGTCGAACAGATAACCTTCATCCGGAGCAGCAAGAAGAGTCCCTTGCATTCCGGAAACGAACAAATCTTTCCTTTCCTCCCCGCCATAGATAATTGTCCCGTCGTAATCCACAGCAGCCTTTCCGTTTCCATCGCAGGATATTGTCAAGGTTCGGATTATTCCGACTCTGTACTCAACACTGTAATCCGCTCCTGCAGGATACTGAATCTTAACAGAGCTGTAGTTGTCATGAACATAATCAAGAGACGGGTCATGTGAAAATACTCCTCCCCGGATAAAAGGTCCGTTTAAAAAGTCCATTACTTGAACAGATTCTGAACCGGAAGACCGGAATTCTCCTCCGCTGATATCATAGTTTATCTTCGCAACATCTTCTTGTGTATTATTTGGATTGTTCACTTCGCTGAAAGGAACATACCCGTAAAACTTCCCCCCGCTGATGGATACCGTAATCGGCTGTTTTGTATAATGCTGACATACAGATACTGCGGCACCTTTTGTAGTCACGTTATTTTCATTTGCAAAACAATCATATTCTTCTTGATTTCCAGTAATGGTTCCTCCGGAAATTGTAAGAGCTCCCGCTCGGACTTCTATCCCGTTTCTTCCTCCTGTTATGGTTCCGCCGGATATAGTTACCTTTCCGTTAACCTGCGGCGCATATATCCCGGCACCATATCCACTGTATATAGTTCCTCCTGTGACAATAAACTCTGCATTAGTCCCCGCATTTCCACCGGTATCACTAGCGTTTCCGGAAAGCCCGTACCTCGAGGATAGAATTACCCCATCGTTAATGGTAACTCTTGTATTTATATATACATTAATTCCTATTCCGCCGGTTTTCTGTTCCGGGTCAACATATAGGGCCTTAATTGTGCCACCGTTAATAGTTCCGGCAGCATTGCTGCGGAATTGGATGGCAGGGGCGTCTCCTAAAGCCTCTATCTTCCCGTCGTTAATTGTCAGCATTTCTTTGATTTCTTTTCCTTTAACTTGTATGGCCGGACCCCCTTCAGAGATAACCTCCCCGCCATTGATAACGCAACTACCCTCACCCTCAACATATATGGTGTAAGAAGGCGCTTTGATTGTCCCGTCGTTAATTGTCAAATTCCCATTACCAATAACACTTATCCCGTAGCCTTCTTTCTCTGTCTTCACTGTCCCGGATTCTATTGTCAGAGATCCTTCCGATGTTCCGCTTCCGACTTGAATATTAAAATTTCCGTTTCCGGTTATCTTTCCGCCACCATCCTCGCAGGAGTCTTTAATTTCCACATTGGCCAAAACTGCTATTGTGTGCTTCCCTGTATCCAATGTTTTGCCATTCAGGTCGATTGTCACACTCTTTTTAATCATTTTATGTGACGTAAGCGTAATGTCCGCCCCCAGTACAATTGTACTGCCTTCCTGTGTGACAGCCGCTAATAACTCCTCTTCAGTAAAGACAGCTGTAGTAGCCTCTACTGCTGCTAATCTCCCAGCCATTATCTTCATCATCACAACGCTCAGAATCAGGACCGCAAAAAACTTTTTGTTCATATCAAGTATTACTCTTTCTATAGATTATTAAAAGGTCATAGCATCTCTTCCGCTATTTTATCAAAGCAGGAAAAATCTGGCAAGGAAAACTTAGAAACATTCCCCTAAAAGTGTTGGGCATTTTCTCATCATTGTGAACAATTGATTCACTGACTCTAAAAGCGACTATTATCTTCTCTGGACGATCCTGAACAAGAAGAATTAGTACACCTTCACGAGGAGCAGGCGGCCTTCTTTCACATTTACCGAAGCGCCCTGTCCGGGAAGGACTTCGTTGCTGACGCCGTACTGGTAATCCGGTGTGATTTCTGCATCCGAAAGAGGGAACTTTGCGCCGGTTATCGTAATACCGCGCGCGGCACCGTCGACAGCTAACAGCGAAAAATACGACACCGAGTCGTCAATTACGGCTTTCTCCCTCGAAACGATCCCCATCTCGGAGTAATCATCAACGATTACCGCTTTCTTCCCAAGGGAATCTAACATCAGAAGTATCGAAACGTTTCCGAGCGTGTGATCCAGACGGGCACCGATTACACCGATCAGAAGGAAATCTTCGAAACCGCGCTTCAGCGCTTCCTTCACGGCATAAACCGTATCGGTGTCATCCTTGGCGCGCGGAAGGACAATCGTTTCAACCGGAAGGTCCGGCTTCTCATGCGAATCGAAGTCGCCGACAATCAGCGACGGTTTCGCCTCGAGCGCCTCCATGTGGCGCAGTCCGCTGTCACAGTAAATGACATAATCATCTTCCCGGAGCATGCTCCTGACCCGCTCCGTCCGGTTGATGTCCGCGCCTCCGACAATTACACATCTATTCATGCCGTCCCTCCGTTCTACAGCTGTAGTAAAAGCCCTTTTGTCACCATAAACTTCGCCAATCACCTATCTATCCGTAGGACAAATACCGTATTGCCCTAATAACTACCGGATAATAGGTTAATTACAAGATATCAATATACTCTCCCGCCAAAGCTTTGTTCATGCTTCGAACCGCGCAGAATTTGCCGCACATAGAGCAGCTGTCCTCGTGCTCCGGCGCACGGCTGTCGCGGATTGCTTTCGCGGTCTCCGGGTCAATCGCACACTCCCACTGCTTCTCCCAGTCGAACGTTCTTCTCGCGTCCGCCATGGCGTCATCGATGTCACGCGCATGCGGAACCTTCTTCGCGATGTCGGCCGCGTGCGCCGCGATGCGGGATGCGATAATGCCCTGCTTTACATCATCTACGTTCGGAAGTGCCAGATGCTCTGCCGGCGTCACATAGCAAAGAAACGCCGCACCTGCGGATGCAGCAATCGCACCGCCGATAGCCGAAGTGATGTGATCGTAACCGGGCGCAATATCGGTCACAAGCGGCCCGAGTACATAGAACGGCGCGCCCATGCAGATCGTCGACTGCAGCTTCATGTTGGCTTCAATCTGGTCCATCGGCATATGTCCGGGACCTTCGACCATAACCTGCACGTCCTTCGCCCAAGCACGCTTCGTAAGTTCGCCGAGCCGCACCAGTTCCTCAATCTGACACACGTCGCTTCCGTCCGCAAGACAGCCCGGACGGCACGCGTCCCCGAGAGATATCGTCACGTCATACTCGCGGCAGATTTCAAGGATTTCATCGAAATACTCATAGAACGGGTTCTCTTCCCCGGTCATGCACATCCAGGCAAATACAAGTGAACCGCCGCGGGATACGATGTTCATCTTCCGCTTATGCTTTCTGATCTGCTCGATTGTCTTACGTGTAATTCCGCAGTGAAGCGTTACGAAATCCACGCCGTCTTCCGCATGAAGCCGCACTACGTCGATGAAGTCCTTCGCGGTAAGCGTCGCGAGGTCTCTCCGGTAGTGGATGACACTGTCATACACGGGAACGGTTCCGATCATTGCCGGGCACTCGGATGTGAGCTTGCGTCGGAACGGCTGCGTGTTGCCGTGCGAGGACAGATCCATGATGGCTTCGGCGCCCATATTAACGGCCGCCATAACCTTCTGCATCTCAATGTCATAATCCTTGCAGTCTCTCGACACGCCGAGGTTTACGTTAATCTTGGTGCGGAGCATTGAGCCAACCCCGTTCGGCGTAAGGCAGGTGTGAAGCCGGTTCGCGCAGATTGCGACCTGCCCGCGCGCCACAAGGTCGCGGATTTCCTCCTCCGTACGGTATTCCTTCTCGGCAACTGCCTTCATCTCGGGTGTAATGATGCCTTTTCTTGCGGCATCCATCTGTGTAGTATAGTTTCTCATATCGTTTTCCTTTTGTAAATGTTTATTCTTTTATTGCCCGCATTTCGCCGCATATTCCGCTGCAAACCGGCTTTTTAAATCGAAATTATGCTTCATCGGTCCGGAACCCTTTCCGAGGTCAAGCTGTGCGGAAAGCGCTCCCGAGATATACTCCTTGGCAAGCTGCACCGCGTCCGTAAGCGGAAAGCCCTTCGCGAGATTCGAAGCGATTGCCGACGAAAGCGTGCAGCCTGTTCCGTGCGTGTTCGGATTGGCAATCCGCCTTCCGCAGAACCATTGAAAAGCACCGTCCGCATACAGCAAATCGTTCGCGTCGTTGATGCTGTGCCCGCCTTTCAGAAGCACTGCACAGCCGCACTTCTTTCCGATCCGCTCCGCCGCTTTCTTCATGTCCTCTTCGCCGGTAATCTTCATTCCCGAGAGCACCTCCGCTTCCGGGATGTTCGGTGTAATGACCGTCGCGAGCGGCAGCAGCTCCGAAATCATCGCCTCTACCGCGTCATTCTTTAAAAGGGACGAACCGCTTGTCGCGACCATCACGGGGTCAACGGTCACATTTGCCGCATGATAATACCGGAGCCGTTCGGCTATGACGCGAATCAGTTCCGAAGAAGCGACCATTCCGATCTTGACGGCATCGGGCCGGATGTCGGTAAACACTGCGTCAATCTGCTGCGCAAGGAATTCTGGGCTCACCTCTTCAATCCCCCGGACACCGGTCGTGTTCTGCGCCGTAAGTGCTGTCACGGCGGTCATCGCGAATACGCCGTTCATCGTCATTGTTTTGATGTCAGCCTGGATGCCGGCGCCTCCCGACGAATCGCTTCCCGCAATCGAAAGCGCGGTCTTCATGCCTTTCGGCAGTGCCCCGGCCTTCTCCGGCTCCCGTCCCGCTGTCAGTTCTCTTGCTTTTACAAGCAGTTCCCCTGCCGCCCGCTCCGGGTCCGCTGCTTTCATGATTGCCGAAACGACGCAGATACCCGCGACCGGAATCCCGCTTAGAATCGAAAGATTGTCCGCATTAAGCCCGCCGATTGCCGCAACCGGAACCGGCACCGCCTCCGCGATGTCCCGGATGGTCTCGGGAGGAGTCACCCGGGTGTCCTTCTTCGTTGAAGTCGGGTAAACCGCGCCGACTCCGAGGTAATCCGCGCCCTGCCGGTACGCTTCGAGTGCCTGCGGCACGGTCTTCGCCGTCGCTCCGACAATCTTATCGTCTCCCATAAGACGCCTCGCGACATCCACCGGAATGTCGGACTGCCCGACATGCACGCCCTCGGCATCGACTGCCAGAGCAACGTCAATCCGGTCGTCGATGATTAACGGCACGCCGTACTGCTTCGTGAGCGCGTGTACCTTGCCCGCAAGAGCCGTAAATTCGCGCGCAGAACGCGTTTTCTCGCGGAGCTGGACCATCGTTACCCCGCCGCGCAAAGCCTGCTCCACGCGCCTTAGAAACGTTTCGTCGTCATAATCCGTGCTGTCGGTGATGAAATACAGTCTCGGGTCAAAATCTTTCATTGCATTTTCCTCACAAAAAAGGGAACTATCCGCATGGATAATTCCCGTTCTTTCTTCTCTATCGTCCCTACGTTGGCATTATCCAAATCAGGTTACCGGTCGAAGGTGATGCCTTCCTCTCAGCCCGGAACACGGGCTCCCGTCATTTTCTGTTGACTATTTCTTCCGAAACCGGGAGAACAGTCCTTTTTTCTTCGTTTCTTCTTTCACAAGCGGTCCGCGCACGCCCTTTACATCCATGATGTAGATGCCGCTCACCTTAAGCTTGGCTTCCTTCTTCACCGGAATCAGGTCGAATACCTTCTCGTCGCACATCAGCGAGCGGATCTGCGGTCCGACCTTCGCCTTAACGACGGCGACCTTGGTACGTCTTGCGTACTTCGGCGTCTGGTCTATGACAACCTGCGGGAAGCCTGCCTCCGACATCCGCATGCGCTTCTTATCGATAATCAGCGCGGAAACCATCTGCGAGTTGGCCATCATCTCCTGCATGACCGCGTCGTTCTTCTTCTGCATCTTGCGCCCTACGAAATAGAGCACGACAATCAGAGCTAAAAGCACGGCAACGAAAATCAGCGCTGCCAGAACCCAGCCGTTTAACCCGAAAACCAAAGCGGGACTTAACCAATTCATAACAAACCTCCGACACATTCAAACTGCAAAAACAATCATAGCATTTATCGGCGTAAAATGCAACCGCGAATCCTTTCGGTACCTATATGTCGAGCGCCTCAATCTTATCGGCAACCTTCCCGCGGAAGAACAGCACATAAGCAATGCCCGCAAGGAAGAATGCGGCGAAGACGTCGACTAAGGAATGCTGCTTCACGAAGACGGTTGAGCAGCTGATGAACACGCCGAGCACGCAGACGACCCATTTGGACCAGAGCGGCGTATGAACCCGCTTACAGGCGCCGAAACCGCACATGATTGCGAGCGTATTGAACACGTGGATGCTCGGAAGCACGTTGGTCGGCGTATCGGTCTTGTACATCGTCCGGGCAAGCCGCATCGCGATGTTGTCGCGTGCGATTGCTTCGAGGTCCGGCCGAAGATCCAGCCCGTTCGGGTACACGACGTTGACAATGAGGAAGATTGTCATTCCGAAGTACAGGAAGCAGATTGTCTTCAGATACGCCTTCTTGTCCCGGAAGAACAGCCACATGCCGACAACGGCGATGTACGGAAACCAGATATAATACGGAAAGAAAAACCATTCGATGAACGGAATTTTCCGGTCGAGTGAGATGCCGATAATGTGGTAGTCCGTGATAAACCGCTCTTCGAGAACGAAGATGATCATGTAAAACGGAACATAAAAGAGCGTCCACCAGTACCGGAACCATTCCTTTTTGAGTTTCATAAAGATCCCCTAATTAAAGTGATAAATCTTTCTGGCAATGACATATCCGATGCGGATTACCGCATTGGTAAAGAAGTTGGTGCGGCGGATGAAACGCACGCCGAAAATCTTATGCAGATGGCGGTACGCACCCTGATAGCGCGTCTGTGTCCGCATCCAGAAGGTCTTCTTGGCCTCAATGCTCGCCTTGTCGCCGTGACGCACGTAAAGCGCGGAAACAATCGCGCACATAACCGCCATGTACTGCACCATATAACGGCGCAGCCGCGGGCTCTCGACACGGTCCAGATCGTGCATGCCGAACATCGTGTAGGCAATCTGTTCCTGCTGGTCGATCCGGCTGAACATCACCTTCTCGTTGACCGACTGGTCCACGCGCCCGATGAAATAATGATACAGATCAAAATCGAAATAAAAAATCTTCTTTACGAACGGAAGCGGATAAAACGCATAAAGGTTATCCACGTAAAATGTGTGTTTCGGAAGTCTGAGTCCGCAGTTCCTTAACATCTCAAGGCGGTATGTAATTGAATGCATCAGGATGTTCTGCCCGAAGCTCAGCTTCTTCGTGTCATCCCAGGTAAAGGGAACTTCTACCGGCAAAGCGGACGCGTAGCTGACCTCTTTCGGTTTCTCGCCGACATGCTCGTATACGTAGTTCGTAAGAACCATGTCGTAAACCGTGCCGCCGATGCGGTCCTCGTTAAGGCGGTCCATCATAATCTTCAGGTTGTCGGTGTTAATCCAGTCATCGCTGTCCAGCACGCGGTAGTAAAGTCCGCTCGCATTGGCCACGCCGTGCATGACTGCATCGCCGTGTCCGCCGTTCTCTTTATGAAGATACCGGACAATTCCGGGATACTTCTCTTCATACTCATGCGCAATTGCAGCCGTTCCGTCGGACGAACCGTCGTCCACAATCAGCACCTCAAGGCGGTCCCCGGCGGGAACTACGGAATCCAGTGCCTTACGCACGTAATCCTGCGAATTAAAGCACGGAATCGCAATCGTCAATAGCTTCTCTGTCATAATCTGTCACTCTTCTCCATTCCAGCAATATGTGCAAAGTTTATCCGGATCAATCCCCACAGATGCGACCATGTCATCGAGACGGTTGTAGCGGAGCGTCGTGAACTTCATCTGACGGCAGATGCTGTCAAGCATCTTCTGATAACGCTCGCTGTCGGGGTCGCAATATTCTTTCAGTACTTCCTCGCTGACCTCGTCGGTTCCCTCAAGCTCGGCGATGGTGCGTCTGGCAATCAGCTCCATCTCGGACTTGGACCGCGAGAAATTCAGGTACTTACAGCCGAACAGAAGCGGCGGACATGCAGGTCTTACATGAACCTCGGTTGCGCCGCTTTCAAACAGGAACTCGGCAGTCTCGCGAAGCTGCGTGCCGCGGACAATCGAGTCATCGATGACAACCATGCTCTTTCCCTTAATCAGGTCCGGCACGGCAATCAGTTTCATCTTCGCAATCAGGTCACGGTTCTTCTGCATCGTCGGCATGAAGGACCGGGGCCATGTAGGCGTATACTTGATCAGCGGACGTGAGAACGGAATGCCGGCCGCGTTCGAGTAACCGATTGCGTGGGCCGTTCCGGAGTCCGGTACACCGACAACGATGTCGGGTTTGATATGGTCGCGTTTCGCAAGCGCCTCACCGCAGCGGTAACGCATCTTCTCAACGCTGATGCCCTCATAAGTCGAGGACGGATATCCGTAGTAAATCCAGAGGAACGTGCAGATCTTCATCTTCGCGTTCTCGGGAAGGTAAAGCGTCCTGAGGTTCTCTTCGTCAAATACGACGATTTCGCCCGGCTTCAGTTCCTTAACCGGAGCAAACCCGAGGTTCGCAAAAGAGCAGCTCTCGAAGGCCGCGCAGTAAGCGCCGTCCTTATGTCCGATGCAGATCGGCGTACGGCCGAAGCGGTCACGTCCCGCATAAATACCGCGTTCCGTGAGGACCAAAAGCGAAAGGCTGCCGTCAATGACTTCAAGTGCATACCGGATACCGTCTATGAAATTTTCCTTCTGGTTGATGAGTGCCGCCACAAGCTCGGTCGGGTTGACGTTTCCGTTGCTCATGACGAAGAAATGAGAATTGTGGCGGAGAATCTCCTCCTGAAGTGCGTCGACGTTGTTGATCTTTCCGACGGTGGTTACGGCAAATGTGCCGTGGTGCGAATGTACCATGATCGGCTGGGGCTCGAAATCCGAAATGGAACCGATTCCGAACGAGCCGTGCATGGAATTGGCTTCCTTATCAAACTTGGTTCGGAACGGGGAATTCTCAATCTTGTGGATTGCCTTGGCAAAGCCGTCCTCCCGGTCATATACCGCCATTCCGGCTCTTCGCGTGCCGAGATGAGAATGATAATCCGTTCCGAAGAACAAATCGAAAATACAGTCCTTCTTGCTCGCTACGCCAAAAAATCCGCCCATACCATATGCCTCTTTTCCAAGTTGTTTCGTCAAATAAAACAGGAAAGCGACTTTTTTTACTATAGTAAAAAAGTCCGCCGCGTGAATACTAACACATACCTAAAACCCTGTCAACCGATTTCCCGAAAGTTCACAAAAAAGTTACGTATGAACAAAAAATCCCTCATCCGTTTTCCGCGGATGAGGGATGATTTCCGCTATATGCTTCGTTTCCGTCTCACGAACCGGACGCCGGTCAGCATCAGAAGCATTACGCAAAGGCAGATGCCGTAGAGCATCACATTTTTCGTAACGGTACTGTTCCCCTGCCGCCCGGAAGAACTGCCGGGGAAGGAGGAAGGCCGGTCACCTCCCCTGCCGGAGAAAGCGCTGAAATCAAAGTCTTCAAAGACGTTTCCTTCGTCTTCCCCGGACTGCGTATCGGACCCGGGTCCTGTCCTCTTTCCGGCTTTGATGAAGTTCTCGCCGGAGAAACCTCCCATGTTGAACTGCCCCATCTCCTTCACGTTGATGCCCGATGCATCCACGAAGTTCTCCGTATTGTTTCTCTGCCCGCTGTCGGTCGAAGGAATCGTGCCGTTCAGCTGGCCTTCGATGCTCTGTGCGCGAAGCCCGACGACGTTATAAAGAATCTGTGCCGCGTTATCGTACTCCTCGTAAGTGTAGAACGCGGTCGGGTCCGTTTCCACAAGCGAATCGATCCGGCTCCGGATCCGGCTGTACACTTCGTCGAACCGTCCGCCGTACACGTACTCTTCGACAAGCTGCCTTAAGTACTCATGGTATCTTTCGAGGTACTCCTCGTTCTCAAGAAGCGCATTGAAGAATTCGGTGCCCGAGAACGGGGTGTCAATCGCGTCGTTGACCATTTCGGTTGCGTCGCCCGAGCTTCCCATCGACATGCCTCCGAAGGAAAGGTTGTAATCCCACGGTAAAATGTTCAGCTGCCCGTCGTATTCGTACAGGTAATAGTTATGCGCCATCGAGCCGGACAGGCTGTCCATATTGACGGCAAATGTGTGCACGGCCATGTACTTCAGCACGTTGTCCACGTCGAGGTATTTCTCAAGGTCGGTGCCTTCGCTGATGTTCTTCAGTGCCTCGACGACTCTTCGGTGGTCCGCCTTTCCGGTCGCGGTAATCTCACCCTCCCAGATGGTCGAGTAGTTATCAGGATCGTCACCGTTATAGTTCAGATTCGCTCCTCCGCCGCTTCCGCGGGAACCGCCTCCCTTGTCGGCGAAATCGGACTTGTCAAAGTCGCTCATGTCCGGCATGCTCTGTCCGCTGCCCTGTCCGGACCGACCTCTTCCGCCTGATTTACCCCGTCCGGAGTCGGATTTGCCGAAATCCGACTCGCCGGAACCGGGAAAGCCGCTTTGACCGCCGAAGTCAGGGGGATTGTTGTCAGGGTCAAAGTTGAAGCTGCCGTCACCGCCCATCTCCATGCTGTCGGGTTTATACAGTTCTCCGTCCTGCGTGCCGAAGTTCCGGAGCATGAAGCTCTCCTCCACCGCCTCGAGCGCCAGGTACACGCCCCGGTACTCTCCGTTCAGAGACACCTTCGCGAAGTTATAAAGCGAAGCGTCCGCGCCGATGTATTGGTACATATCATAGATAATCGCTTCCTTCATGTTGGTCGCGTCGGCGTAATTGTTGTTCAGAATCAGCTTGTCGAGTCCGTAGCAGGTCTGCCCCTCCACGAAGTGCCCGAATTCAAGCTTCAGGCTGTATCGGTCGCTGTCGGGGTCGGACACGATTGCCGAAAGGCTTGTGTTCCCTTTCGGGCGGATCGCCACGTTCTTAACCGTCAGCCCGTTGATGACCACGTCGCACACGTAGTACTCCTCGGTCATCGCATTTGCAAGCATCTCGTTCCAGTCATCCTCATCCATCTGAATATCGATGGTAATAATCTCGTCCGTATTGAACAGCTCCGACTCATACTCCATCCGGACGCCGGTCCCGCCGAGCCATTTTGTAAGGGTATCCGAACACGCAATCGCCAGAATACACAGCACGACCGCAAGAGCCGTAATTGCCGCTATGATTTTGGTTATATGCTTCTTCATTGCGCTACCTCTGTTTTCTAAGAAACGTACTCTCCGTTAAATGTGACAAGTGTCGCTCCGGACACGCCGCCCACTTCGTTGACACGGTTTACAAAACCGGTGGAAGCATCCTTCAAACGGATTTCCGTGGTCAGTTCGATGCCCGTCTCATTTACCGTCTTAGCCTTTACAAGATACTTGCTGACAGAGCTCTCAATCAGCTTCATCGCCTGCTCTTCCGCCTTTTCGTCCTTGCAGTCGATGATCAGGATGTACGGGGTGTCATGCGTCTTCCAGTTGGAGAACAGAAGAAGAATGATGCCGGTCACAACCGAGCCGATTACGGCGAGCGGAATCATTCCCGCGCCGATTACGATGCCTGCTGCGATAGCCCAGAACAGGAAAACGATTTCCATCGGTTCCTTAATCGCCGCACGGAAGCGGACAATCGAAAGGGCGCCTACCATGCCGAGTGACAGAACGACGTTCGACGTAACCGCCATGATCACAAGCGTCGTCACTAAGGATAGTCCGACAAGAGACATTGCAAAACCCGTGGAATACATGATTCCGCTGAAGGTTTTCTTATAAATCAGGAACACGAAAAGCCCGATGACAAGGGCAAAAAGCATACCGATTACCGTATCGATAATCGAAAACTCCGTAACGTTCTGTAAAAAGCTGGATTTGAAAATGTCGCTGAATGTAACAGCCAGATATGAAGTCATTGGTTTATCCTCCGTAATGTTTTATTAACCGAATCTGCGGCATGCGCCGTATTTGGAAAATGCCTGTTGCCGGATGCCCGGAACCTGTATGATGTCCTGAATGATGCCCGGCAGGAGCGCGTCGTATTTTACCTCAAGGATCCGGTCCTTTGGGGTGTCGGTCGCGCTGATATCGTCCGTTTTCCCGGTCAGGAACTCCTGCCGGAACAGGCTCGTGCGTACTTCCGAGTCAAATGTGACTCTCACATTTCCCGCGCGGTATATATAAGGTTCCCGCACGTAAGAAACGAGTACCTTCGGCCTGAGCCTCTGGTAATTCATCTTCGCCGAAAGCTCGCGGACGAGCTCTTCGGGATGCGATTTCATCCACCCGCGGTCGCCCTGCAGCAGCTTCCTGCACTCCTCTTCGGTGATGCGGGCGTCGTATTTCAGGCAGAGATTGTTGATTTTCATCTTCTTCTCAAGCGTGATAAACGAAAGGTCGTCGTTATAATAACGGATACGGAACTTCTCTCTCTTCGAAACGCCGTCAACCTTCTCGCGGAGCGCTTTGTCTTCGGTGTTGTCAAAGTAGATGCTCCGGATCCGGTAGCGGCCGTCTTCCATGGTATGCGGGTCTTTTTCCATGACTGCGGCAAGCCGTTTTCGCATTGCGAGATAATCACCATACGCAATCTGATATTTCATTTCATGACGGTAATGCTTCTCCTGCATCTTTTTTCCTCCTTTCCCTCTCCCCCGGACGGGGTTTTTCCTTTCACTGGGCATATCCTATCGCACC
>JAGAES010000037.1 GCA_017613055.1 Lachnospiraceae bacterium
CAGGGAAGGCATGATGGAGACAACCGGTAAAATTGTAAAAGGAGTCGGAGGACTCTATCAGGTTTATGTGGAAGACCTTGGTCCGGTGAACTGCCGGGCCAAGGGCATTTTACGATATAACGGTACCCGTCCGCTTGTCGGGGACGATGTGAGACTGAGCGTAATCGGACAGAACGAGGGAAATATCACGGAAATCCTTCCGCGCAGAAATTCCCTGATCCGTCCCGCGGTCGCCAATGTCGACCAGGCGATGATTGTGTTCGCCGTACGCGATCCCGAGCCGCATCTGAACCTTTTGGACCGGTTCCTTTTGTGGATGCAAACGGAACAGGTTCCCGTCGTCATCTGTTTCAACAAAACGGACAAAGCGAGCGAAGAAGAACTGAAGAGGTTTGAACGAATCTACCGGGGAAGCGGCGCAGCGGTCGTATTTTCCAAAGCGAACGACGCGAGCAGCATGGACGGCGTGTATCAGGCGCTTTTAGGAAAGACCACGGTGCTCGCGGGACCTTCCGGCGTCGGCAAGTCGACCATCATGAATTACGCGAACCCGGATGCCTGCGCGGAAACGGGCGAGCTATCCGAAAAGATTATGCGCGGAAAGAACACGACCCGCCATTCGACTTTGATGTATGTGACAAAGGATACGTATCTTTGCGATACCCCCGGCTTCAGTTCGCTGTTCCTGCCGGATTTGAAACCGGAGGAGCTTGATTTGTACTATCCCGAGTTTGCGGATTACAAAGACCGGTGCAGATTCCCGGACTGTGCCCATAAAAAGGAGCCCGGATGCGCGGTCAAGGAAGCGCTTGAAGCCGGCAGAATAGAGCCGGAGCGGTACGAAAGCTATTCGGTTTTATATGATGAGCTGGTTTCCGCGAAGAGACGATAAATGTGACCCGGAAAGGAAACAATCATGAAAGAATCCGGAATTAACCGGCTGTCCCCGTCCATCCTGGCGGCGGATTTCAACATTTTAGGCGAGCAGATAGAAGCCGTTTCAAAAGCCGGAGCCGATTTTCTGCATTTTGATGTCATGGACGGGCTTTTTGTTCCGAGCATCAGCTTCGGGATTCCCGTTCTTGCGAGCATCCGCAAAAAGACAGATATGTTTCTCGATGTTCATCTGATGATCAAAGAGCCGATTCGCTATGTGAAAACGTTTGCGGAGGCAGGCGCGGACCTGATTACGGTGCATTATGAGGCATGTGGGAATGTCGCGGAGACGCTTGCGGCCATTCGGGAAACCGGCAAAAAGGCCGGCATCACGATAAAGCCCGGAACCGATGTTTCTGTGCTTGAAGCATATAAAGAGGATGTCGATCTGATTCTGATCATGTCGGTGGAGCCGGGCTTCGGCGGACAGAAGCTTCTGCCGGAGACATTTGATCGCTTAAGAGCAGTCCGGAAGATGATTTCCGGCATGAAAAAGCCTCCGCTTCTTGAGGTGGACGGCGGCATTACGCTTGACAATGTAAAGGACATTCTCGAAGCAGGCGCAGACACAATCGTTGCCGGAAGCTCGGTCTTTCGCGGCGATATTACGGAAAATGTGACCGCCTTCGAGAAGATTCTCAAGAAAAAAACAGGCGGCAAAGGAATTCCGCTTCGTTAATCTGATATAACGGTATTTGAAGGAGATATAAGATTCATGAAATTAGGAATCGTCGGACTTCCCAATGTCGGGAAGAGCACACTGTTCAATTCCCTGACGAGGGCAGGCGCGGAATCGGCCAACTATCCGTTCTGTACCATCGACCCGAACGTAGGCGTCGTAACGGTACCGGATGAACGGCTTACGGTATTGACCGAAATGCATAAGAGTAAGCGCACGATCCCGGCTGTCGTCGAATTTGTCGACATTGCGGGCCTTGTAAAGGGCGCTTCCAAGGGAGAGGGTCTCGGGAACCAGTTTCTGTCCCACATCAGAGAGACCGATGCCATCGTGCATGTGGTACGCTGCTTTGAGGATTCGAACATCATTCACGTGGACGGAAGCGTAGACCCCGTAAGAGATATCGAAACCATCAATCTTGAGTTGATATTTGCGGATCTCGATACCGTCGAGCGCCGTATCGCCAAGGTCGGCAGGGCGGCAAGCTTTGATAAGGTGCAGGCCAAGGAATTCGAGATGCTCAAAAAGATTAAAGAGCTTCTCGAGGACGGCAAAAAGGCTTCCGAATTCACCACCGATGACGACGATGAAATAGGCTGGCTTCGCGGCTATTCGCTTCTTACGAGAAAGCCCGTCATCTACGCAGCCAATGTTTCGGATGATGACATCGCTGATGACGGCGTGAACAATCCGTACGTACAGAAGGTTCGCGAGTTCGCAAAGGAAGAGGGGTCCGAGGTATTTGTCATCTGTGCAAGACTCGAGGAGGAGATTTCCGAACTCGAGGAAGAGGAACGCAAGGAGTTCCTGACTGAGATGGGGCTTGAGGAAGCGGGACTTGAAAAGCTGATTCGCGCAAGCTATCATCTGCTCGGTCTGATCAGCTTCTTAACGACCGGTCCCGACGAGACGAGAGCCTGGACGATTACGAACGGCACGAAGGCTCCGCAGGCAGCCGGCAAGATTCATACGGACTTCGAGCGCGGCTTCATCCGTGCGGAAGTGGTTGCCTACAATGACCTCGTTGCGTGCGGCGGCATGACGGCGGCAAAGGAAAAGGGTCTGGTCCGTTCCGAGGGCAAGGAATATGTCGTAAAGGACGGAGACGTTGTACTGTTCCGCTTTAACGTTTAGGACTGAAAGGAGAACGGGATATGCCCGGCTTACAATTCGGCTTCACGGATATCGGATTTCCGAATCTTGGGTTATACTTTAAAAACGTCCGCGACAGCATTACCGTATTTGATGTCCGCATCGCATTTTACGGAATCATCATCGGTCTCGGGATGATTCTCGGTTATCTGGTTGCGGAGTGGATGGCGAGAAGGACGGGGCAGGATCCCGAGAAGTATCTGGACTTCACGATTATCGCCATCGTCATCAGCGTCGCCTGCGCGCGGCTTTACTATGTCATTTTCAACTGGAAGAGTTTCTCCGACAATCCCCTGTCTGTCTTCAATTTAAGAACCGGCGGACTTGCCATCTACGGCGGGGTAATCGGAGGCGTAACGACGGCGATTGTATTTGCCAAAATCAAGAAGCTGAACATCGGGCAGTTTCTCGACACGGCAATCCTCGGACTGCTGACCGGACAGGTCATCGGACGCTGGGGCAATTTCTTCAACCGCGAGTGCTTCGGCACCTATACGAACAGCCTTTTTGCCATGCGCGTCGATGTCACGGATGCCGCGAGAGAGTTCGATCCCGCTACGAGCATCGAGTTCGTAAACAACATGTTTGCCGGCAGGCCGGAGGCACTCGAGAACGTCATGAAGATTCGGGAAAATGCGATCGTTACCGAGTCGGGTACCTTCATTCAGGTACATCCGACGTTTCTGTATGAATCGCTTTGGAATCTTGTTCTTCTGGTGCTGTTGATTCTTTACACGAAGCATAAGAAGTTCCACAGTGAAATCTTTCTTCTTTATCTGGTCGGATACGGCATCGGAAGATTCTGGATTGAGGGACTTCGGACCGACCAGCTGTTCCTGTTCCATACCAGCATTCCTGTATCGCAGGCACTCAGCGCAGTGTTGGCAGTATTCGGTGCTTTGCTTTATGTGATCCTGTTCCTTAAAAACCGGAAGAAGAAAGCCGTTTCGGAAGGAAAAACCGACTGAGAACAAGTTTGAAACACCCGCTTATAAGGCGGGTGTTTTTATGTCAGAGGAGACGATAATACGGTCTTCGGGCAGTGTGAAAACTGCCCGGGGGCCGTATTTTTTTTCGTCAGGCTGAAAAATCGAACAAAATGTAAAAATTTCATAAAAAAAGTGCTTGCAATTTGAGAAAAACCTTTGTATAGTAAAGATGTGGAGCGAAATGGAGCATTTTGCCACAAAAATGGTACAAAGTGGAGACATGATGAACAAACTCGCCGGAAAATTCGAGCACACCTGCGACGCCAAGGGCCGCATCATTGTTCCCTCCAAAATCCGTGAGGTTTTGGGAGAGAGCTTTATTGTGACGCTTGGCATGGACGGCTGTTTGTACAATTTCTCCGACGACGGC
>JAGAES010000038.1 GCA_017613055.1 Lachnospiraceae bacterium
GACGTATCGAAGTATACGTTCTCGCCTGCAAGGTAAGCGTAACCCTTCTCAAGGAGCACCTCAATCATATGGATGAACTCGGAAATGCAGTTCGTCGCGGGCTCCACCACGTCAGGCGTCTTGATATTCAGCTTCGCGCAATCCGAGAAGAACGCGTCGGTGTAGAACTTCGCAATCTCCATAACGGTCTTGTGCTCGCGCTGGGCGCCTTTCACCATCTTGTCCTCGCCGGTATCGGCATCGCTCGAAAGATGTCCGACATCGGTAATGTTCATAACGCGCTTCACGTCGTAGCCGAGATAACGGAGCGTCTTTTCAAGAACGTCCTCCTGAATGTAGCTTCGAAGGTTTCCGATGTGCGCAAAATGATACACGGTCGGGCCGCAGGTGTACATATTCACCTTTCCGTCGACGTTCGGAATGAACGGCTCCACCTTCTTTGTCAGTGTATTGTAAATCTGTAAACGGTTTTCCATTTATCTGTGCTCCTTTAGCATGTAATACTGTCCGGAGGTGTACACGAGGATGCCGTATATGCGGCTTTCCTCCGACTCCGGTATATAAGCGGAGAATCCGTTATCGCCGGTAAGCTCCGCGCCGAGAAGTTCCTTCTCGTAAATCGGGAACGCCTCGTAGAAAGTCTTTTCCTCTTCGGTTCCGGTCACAATGTAAACCCGGTATTTGTCTCCGAGATAGCGGCCGTCAATCGACCCGTATACATGACAGAATCCGCTCACGGCTTCGCTCTTCACGACGTTCTCGCCCTCCGCCATATCATAGGCGTCGAGAATCGTGATTTCGGCCGTCGGAGCTGCCATCATCGGCGCTTTTTCGGCGAGATTGATCAGATTTCTCTCAACAATCTCCAAAATGACCGTATCCGCGTTAAGACGCTCCACGGAGGTCAGCCGGTACGGAACCGCACGCTGGAACTCCGCCTTCTCAAACGTCTGCGCGAAGTATCTCCATGTCGTGTTTCCGAACGAATCCCGAAACATCAGAACCGTGCCTTCGCCGGGACCGCCGAACGTCTCGATTACAAGCGCTTCGTCGAAGACGTCCGCGCTCTTCGTCTGAAATGTATAGTTGATATTCGGATAAACCTGCGGGTCATCGTCGGGAGCGCTCGGATAAAGCATGTTCATCAAATCGGAATCCCAATCCCTGCGCTCGGTGTAGGTCATATCCGTAAGCACACAATCGCGCGGCTTAAGCGCGTTCATAATCGTCCGGTAAGCAAGAAATCCGCCTTCGTATGTCCAGTGGGAATCCTGACGCTGATAGTATACGCGCGGGTCTTCAAGGAAGGCCTTCTTCAAATTCGCGTAACACACTTCGTTGCGGGCCAGTGCCGCCGCAAGCACGTCAAGGTTACTCATCTGATTCAGCTGAATGTAGCGCGCCGGCATGTTCTCCGAATACAGCGTATTCTTGTTGGGCGCCACAGTGAAAACAAACTCTGCCCCGGACTTTCTACAGTAATCCTGCACCATGCGGAGGGTGTATGCAACATTCTCCGCGTTGCGATCGGAAAGCGTCCTGACATGACAGTAGTCATCGGCAGTCTTCTCATAGAACAGCCAGCCGTTCTTTCCGAGGATAACCGAACTCTCGGACGACTCGCCGAAGACGTACTCCTTCATCGTCGTCTGTGCTTCGATGAGGTACGACCGACAGCCCATATGGTCCGTAAACCATGCGTCGAATTCGGTGAAATAATCCGTATTCAGGCGCTTGTCTTTAAGCGGCTTCGGAAACGCGGCAAGCTCGCGCTTCTCGGATGCGGCAGTGTCAGATGTCTTGAGCCACACCGTAGCGAAAGGCGCCACGCAGACGAGCAGATAGATTGTGATGAATACAATCTTTTTCTTCATAAATTCCTCGCATCAGAATCGGAAATAGATAAACGGATTGTAACTCTCGGACGCAAGCGCCATCAGGCAAAGCCCGAGAAGGATGATCGAAAACAGCATTGCGCCGTACTCTAATGCTGCGGCGCCGTGCTTTTTGTCCTTAAGCTTAAGCACAAGGTTTTTCATAAGCGGCGTCGAACCGATAACCGCACAGATGATAATCAGAATTACATACGGCGAAAGGAGCGCGGTCGCACGGACAAAGCCTGCGGATCCGTCCGGTCCGAATCCGAACATCGCTTTGATCATCGAAAGCCCCTGCCGGATTGTATCCGCACGGAAGATCACGAAACCGATTGTGACCATCAGCATCGTATAAATATGATTGAACACCTTCCAGCCCTTATGGACGGGAATCCAGTGCTTTTCTTCGAGCATTTCGAGCGAGCCGTGGAACAGCCCCCATACGAGAAATGTCCAGTTTGCGCCGTGCCAGAAGCCCGTGCAGAAGAAGACGACGTACTTGTTAAAAATCGTTCTGCTCTTCCCCTTTCGGTTTCCGCCTAGCGGAATATACAGGTAATCGCGGAACCACGTCGACAGTGAGATGTGCCAGCGTCTCCAGAATTCGCGGATACTTCCCGAGATGTATGGGTATTCGAAGTTCTCAAGGAAATGGAACCCGAACATCCGCCCGAGTCCGATTGCCATATCGGAATAACCCGAGAAATCGAAGTAAATCTGCATCACGTAAGCAAACGCGCCGACCCATGCTGCAACGAAACCGACTTCACTCTGCTGCATCGCGAATATCGTATCCGCGAGAAATGCCATGGAATTTGCAATCAGCACCTTCTTCCCGAGACCGATGCTGAACCTTATGATTCCTTCGTAGATACCGTCCACCGTAACCTTTCGGTTGCCGATTTCTTCGGCGATGTCATGGTATTTGACGATAGGACCCGCAATCAGCTGCGGGAAGAACGAGATGTATAAAAGGAGCCGGAAGAAGTTCTTCTGCACTTCCGTCTGGCCGCGGTACACGTCGATTACGTAGGACAAGGCCTGGAACGTGTAGAACGAGATACCGATCGGAAGCGACAGCTTCGGAACCGGAAGCACCGCCCCTTTCGGAAGCAGGCCGTTCACGGACGTCACGAAGAAGCCTGCATACTTGAACACGAACAGGAGCCCGACGTTGATGACGACGGCGAAAACCATCGACAGCTTCTTATGATTTCCGGACACGCCGAGCCCGAACAGGTAGTTAAGCACTACGGAAATCAGCAAAAGAAGGACATAGACAGGCTCCCCGTAAGCATAGAACACGATGCTCGCGAGGATCAGAACCGCATTCCGAAGCCGCCCGTTCGGCAGAACGACGTGCAGAAGAAACACAATCGGCAGGAAAATGCATAAAAATGTTACGGAACTGAATACCATGAAATACCCCTGTTACGGTTTGGTGTAACCGTAGTAATACTTATCTGTGTAGTTAGCCTGGCCGGGACGCGGGCCGTAGCGGCTGTCGGTATAGGTGTATGTTACCGCATCCAGCTCCGCCTGGCTCATTACCTTGGTGTTACGCATCGCGTCCACATACTTCCATGTGCCGCCGATGTAAACCGCGGTCCAGTTGTGTTCGGCATAGGAGTGCCCGCCGCCCTTAATTACCTTAGCCTCATAGCCGGCTGCCCGGAGAACGAGCGTCATCAGGGAAGCGTAATGCCAGCAGGCTCCGCAGCCCTTATTCAGTCCTTCGATGGCAAGCGTGCGCGTACCCTTGCTGCCAGAAGAGTAATAACTATAATACGAAATCTTTCTTCTCACCCAGGCTGCAAGCGCCGAAACATCACGGCTTCCGACCTCGGTTTCGATGACATACTGGAGATACTCATCCAGGTTATCTTCGGTGATCGTACCGAAGCGGACAGACGCAACGCCGTTTCCGTCGACGTTATAGACGCGGCCGCCGACCGTAATCTGCGTGTTGACCGCCAGTCTTCCGGTGGAATAAACGTAGCGCTGCTTTCCGCCGACCTTCTGCAGACCCTCTTTCGTAATCAGATAGCCGCTGTCGTTGAAGCCGAACAGAACACCGTCAATCCATACCGCGCCGACCGCAATCGTGCCGTCTTCATAGCAGTACATCTTGCCGCCGTCCGTCTGCCAGCCGGGGCTTAAGAATCCGCCGTTCGAAGCGAGGTAATAGCGCTTTCCGCCGATATTCACGTTGCCGCGGAGCATCACTCCGTTCTCGCCGAAGTAATACTTCTTGCCGTCGACCGTCTTCCAGCCGGGCTGTGCGGTACCGTCTTCGTTATAGTTTCCGAGCAGGCCGTTTACCTGCTGAAGGCCACCGGTCGGAACACCGTCCTCGTTCAGGAAATAATACTTGTCTTCAATCTTCGTGACGCCGGTCTGCAGGTAACCCTTGACATAGTACTGCTTTCCGAGTTCCGTCTCGACGAAACCGTCGTAATAAGCGCCGTCTTCCGCGAACATATAGGTCGTTCCGTCAATCTCCTGCTCGCCGACATACAGGATACCGCTCTTTGCGAAGCAGTATACCTTCTCTTCGATTGTCTGCCAGCCGGTCAGCATGACGCCGTCGTCGTCGAAGAAATACTTGCCGTCTTCACGGGTGACCCAGCCGCGCGCAAGGCGGTAGTCGTTTTCAAAGTAATAGGATTTGCCGTCAATCTGCTGCGGTCCTTTGACAAGTCCCTTGTCGGTACTGTAGAAGGAGCCGGTCTCGTCTTCAATCCAGCCGGACTGGAATGCGTTATCGATGAAATACCAGTCTGCGGATTCCGCAGAAGCGATTCCGTTCAGGACATCGCCTTCCTCGGTCAGGAAGTAATCCTTTCCGTCTATCGTAAGGCGGCCGTACTGCAGCGCTCCGTTCGGCTCGGAGGCGTAATAACACATGTCTTCGGTCCGGATAAAGCCCTTCACGGCGTAACCGTTCCAGTCAAAATAATAACGGTCGTCATCAACGGTATAAAAGCCCGTCACCATCGTATAATCGTTCGGGCGGAAGTATCTCGTCCCTTTGTCATTTTTCGCCCAGCCCGCAAGGAGCCGGCCGTCCTCGGCGATATTGTAGACCTTGCCTTCAATCTCACGGAAGCCTGCCTCGACAAATCCGTGCGAATTCCGGTAATATGCGATTCCGTTCGCCGTATAGAAACCGCGCTTTAACACGCCGTCCTGTTCGCAGAAATAGTATGCTTCCCCGTCAATGTCGATCGGTCCGGAAAGAAGACCGTCCTTCGAGGAATAATAGATGACTCCGTCCTTCTCGGCGGCGCCTTCGATCAGGTAGCCGTCGCTGTCGAACAGATACATCTTGCCGTCAATCCGCTGAAGGCCGGTCAGCTTCTTATTCTCGTTCATATAGAAGCGGCCGCGGGACGACTCGTGCCATCCGGTCAGGTAAGAATAATAAAGCGCAAGATAAGCAATCACGAGCATGCTGCCGACAACCGCAAGCTGCAGAAATACGCGCGCGGATTTCTTGATCTTCTTGCGGCGAAGCGCAAGGAACATCTCTTCTTCGGAAAGCGGCTCCTCGGAAAGGGACTCGTCCGCAGGCGTCTCCCCGGAAGGAGTCTCTTCCGACGTTTCCGCTTCGGAAAGGGAATCCCCGGTAACTTCTTCCGACGAAACGGGTTCCGAAACATCCGGTTCTGCCGCTTCTTCCGAAACAGCAGTTTCCTCTTCGACCGTCTCCGAAACAGCTGCTTCGGCCGTCTCTGCCGTTTCTTCGGCAGTTTCCGATGTGACGGCTTCCGATTGTGCGGCTTCCGTAACGGCAGCCTCCGTTACGGCGGCGCGAGCAGCTGCTGCCGGGGTAATCTTTTCTGCCGGAGTTTCTTCCGCGGGAGCTTCCGGCTCCTCGGGAGACGACGAAGAACCCTCGGAGAGTTCCGGTTCTTCAGGAGCGGCGGAATCTTCCGTCAGTTCCGCTGCCTCCATAAGTTCCAGCTCCTCTTCCAGGGCTGCCGAGAGCCTGTCCGCGACGTGTCTTACCGGGTTTTCGGAAAGAATTTCGTCTGCAGAGCTCAGTTGTTCGGTTTTATCAATTTCTTCCGTCATCAAAACTCCGTAAAAATCGGTCAGATTTTGTAATTGGCAAATACATAATCCTTAATGCATGGGAACATGGCAGGGTCTTTATCCAGCTCAAAATGCCACCATTCCTGTTTGGCAACAAGCGGAACGAGTCCCGTTCCTTCCGTCATGATGGCATACAGTACTTTCGCGCCTTCCCCGTTGTACGTCATATCGCACCGGTAATCGAGCGTATGCATCTTCGTCTGCATCTCGACTTCCTCGCCGAGTTTCTCCAAAGAATCGTATTTCATAATCGTCAGATCAAGCGCAATGCCCTGATTGTGACGGGAATTGTTGGCGATGAAATATGCTTCGGTGTAATTCTTATCTAAGAATCCGTTGGCAAGCGTCCGCTTGATCTTCTTGTCCTTATCTTCGATTTCTTCCCGGAAGTAGCCGTTACCGGTCATCGCGGAATACACCTTTTTCGAGGTCGAATTCGGACGGTATGCCTCGTAAATCAGCAGGCAGTAGCCTTTTCCGAGTGCGTTCTTCTGTGCGGTAAGAAGCGTGATTGAGACATCCCATACCGCAGGCATCTGGTCCTTCGGACCGTAGTTCGGAAGCGTCTTGCCGGTGACTTCCTTTATCTCGTTATAACCGGTTGCTTTCAACGATTCCTTGCCGTCCTTTGCGCGGAGCGGGTCGTAACGGGTTTCGTCTTTGGACTTCACGTCCACTTCCATGCCGTTTCCGCCGCAGGTAAACAGCGACGAGTAGGCGTTGGTACGGTTATACTGAATGGAATACGGATTCGAGGCGGGATAAAGCATTGCCAGATCGACGAACATCGCGTTGGCAAGCACCCAGCCTTCCTTCTTCTCCTCTTTAACGGTCATGGATACATGGATGCTGTAACGGTTATTAAGCCGCTCGCAGACATAATTGCCGTCCTCGTCGGCCGTGATAATCATCTCGGTACCGCCCGGCACTTCACAGTCAATCGTTCCGAGCGCCACATCCGTATATAACGAGGTCGTGAATTGCGCCCAGCACCGAAGCCCGAGACAGCCCTCAGGCGCCGTATAAGCGACCGACTTGTATTCGTCCCCGACCTTTAAAAACGCATAAACGTTTTTGAACGGATCGCCGAAGTTTTCCTGTGCTTCCGGAGTGAACTGCATGATTTCGGACGACAGCGTCGCGAAATCCTCTTTGCGCGCGTCCACCATCGCCTCGTACTGTCTTCCGACAGCCAGACCGCCGATCGTAATCTTCGCTTCGGCAGTGGGAATCACGTGCCAGTCGGTCTCGCCGGCTTCCCGGTAATAGAATATATAGTCCGCTCCTTCTCTTGTAAGCGGCCACGCTAAAGTCGCGGTATGGCTGTTTCCGGACTCCACGCGGACTACGGGACGGACGGCCTCAGCGGAAACGACACCCTCGACCGAGAACGGTCCGAACGCGTCCGCCGTGCCGATGGAACGGACTTTGACATGATACGTAAAACCCGAATTGATCGGAATGAAACAGGTGGTATCCTGAGTGACAAGTTTCTCCCATTCGCCCTCTTCGGAACGGTAGCTGACTTCGTACCCGGATGCTCCGGCGACCTGTTCATAGCCGACCGTCAGCACCTCCGAAGTTGCGATAATATGATTGATTTCCGCAACTCCGTCCGGATTCCACGGTATCGGCGTGGGCGTGACAATCACGGTTCCCGTCGGCATCGGCTCGGTTCCCGGCACCGGTTTCTCTCCGAAAATCTTATTCACTGCACGCACCAGGAAAAAGATTCCCGTACCGAATACGGCAACGGCAATCGTTCCGATAATCAGATACCGGACCGCCATCTTCTTTCTTCTTGAACGTACGCTCATAATGACATTGCTCCTCCCCTGAATAATGTCTGGACCTCAGAACTTATTGAAAACTTGAATCAGCGAGCAGAATCTCCGTGACGCGGTCATTAGCTGCGAGAAATGTGATGCGCTTCTTTCCGACGACATATACGAGTCCCGCCATCGTCTGCTCGTGCGGATCCCCGTATGCCGCTATGACATCCTCTTCCGTGGAGCCGACACCGATGCCCTTGGCCGTTGCCGCTCCGACATCGGAAAATGTGGCGCTGTACACGTATTGCTTTCCGTCAATCGTGACCGTGTCGATATGGTAGCCCTTGTAGTAATAGTTCACGTCATAACCGATCTGCAGACAGGATACGCCCTCGAGTTTCTCGATAATCTTTCCGAGCGACTCCTCCTTGCCGGTGAAGTCCATTCCCGGGCGGATTGTGACACCTGCAACAATCACGGCGCAGTCATCTTCCGTAAAGGTCCCGGACGGATCGACCGTATGCGTAATCGTCGGATCGGCGGTCGGCGTCGGGCCTTCCGTAATCGTCGGCACTGCCTCCGTGATCTCCGGCGACGGCGTAGGCGTCGGGCTCGGTGCGTCGGTGTCGACATATTCCTTGCTGTCGCCGACTCCTTTGCCGATTCCGAGAACGACTTTCTTGGCTCCGTCGTCCGTAACCGCACTCCTTTGTTGTCCGCATGCCGTGCAGAAAAGCATCACGATTGCAATGCCGAGCACAGCCAGACTTTTCTTATACATTCTCCCCGCTCCTTCACAGCGATTTAATCATAGCATACCAACTTATAGTATAGCACAAAGTGCCGTCAAAGGCAAGTCCGCGTTATTCCCGCGCGGGCCGCCTCTGACGGCACTGGTATCGGTCTAATTTACGTTTTTACTGCCTCGGACAGCCTCCGCAGGCGGCGCAGCGGTCGAACTCATAAAACTCCGGCTGCGTAATCAGGCATACGGCCTGCGCGGCGATCCCTTCGCCCGTTCCGGTGAACCCGAGCCCCTCTTCGGTCGTCGCCTTCACACTGACCTGATCAAGCTCTAAGCCGAGGTCAGAGGCAATATTCTCACGCATCTTCGTAAGATACGGCATCAGCTTCGGCTGCTGCGCTACGATCGTTGCGTCGATGTTCGAAACGACATACAGCTTTTCTGCGAGCAGTTCCCGGACTTTTCGAAGGAGCACGCGGCTGTCGATATCCTTGTAGGCCGCATCCTTATCCGGAAAATGCTGCCCGATATCCCCGAGCGCGGCTGCACCGAGCAGCGCGTCCATCACCGCATGTAACAGCACATCCGCGTCCGAATGCCCGAGCAAACCCTTTTCGTACGGTATTTCGACTCCGCCGAGTATCAGTTTTCTGCCTTCCGTAAGGCGATGCACATCATATCCGGTTCCGATTCTCATCACTCAAAAAACCTCTGTATCTGTTGCTTTTTACTTTCCGTGATAATGGTTTCGTAGATTGCCGCGACAATCTCCTCATATTCCGTTCCGGCTAACTGACGGACGCGGCGTCTTATGAAATCCTCCCGCATCTGGTCATAAACCGGGATATTCTGCTTCTTCTTCCGTTCCGCCATCTCGTTGATGATATAGATGCGGCGCGTCAGCAAATCGACAATCCGGCTGTCGAGCTTTTCAATTTCCATTCTGCATTCTTCCAAAGACTTCAAAACTTCATTCCTCCGTGCCTTTGTACGCGTTTTTGCACGTCCCATTTTACCCAAGTACGCAATGCTTGTCAATGTGTTGATTTTTTATGGAGATAATGGTAAATTGAAGGTACGAAACGTGTACTGCGAGGCAATATGAAAATTGATAAGAAAAAACTGATTTCCGCGATCGCCGTTCTGCTTCTTCTGGCAGTAGTTTATTTTGTGCTGCCGAAGCTTACCGGAGATAACGGAACGACTGACCCTTCGAACACGGTGAACACCGCAACGCCTACCGGCGAAACCGTCAACACTCCGACGCCTACCGAAGCACCGGATCCGACCGAACCGGTAACGCCGACTGCGGATGTGACACCCACTAAGGCCGCAACGGCGACACCGACTGTCAAACCGACGGCCACGCCGACGCCCGCTCCCGTAATCGATGAGAACGGCTGGTATTATTCGAAGGACGACGTGGCTTTATACATCCATACGTACGGAAAGCTTCCGTCCAATTACATCACGAAAGACGAGGCCGAAGCGCTCGGCTGGACCGGCGGTTCCGTGCAGAAATATAAAGAAGGCGCCGCTATCGGCGGCACCTATTTCGGTAACTACGAAGGCCTGCTTCCGAAGAAGAACGGCCGGAAGTATTACGAGTGCGACATCGACACCGACGGCAAATCGTCGCGCGGCGCGAAGCGCATCATCTATTCAAACGACGGTCTGATTTACTATACGGACGACCATTACGAATCATTCACCCTGCTCTACGGGAATCCTTAAGGAAGGAGACGCACATGAGAACAGTAATCATTGACGGCGCATACATGACCGACAAAGCCGTTGCTTACGCCTATCTGATGCGCCGGCTCGGCTTTCCTTCCTACTTCGGCCGCAACCTGGACGCGCTTTATGACCAGCTTACCGATCCGTGCGAACCGACGCAGCTTGTCATCTACCGGAAGAAACGCCTGCTCGACGCGCTCGGCACTTACGGTCAGCGAATCCTCGACACAATCCAGGACGCCGTGAAAGTAAACAACAATCTGTACTACGCAGAGGACGATGTATAAAAAACGGGCTGCCGCTTCATGCGACAGCCCTTACTTTATAGCGAAGGGGGGATTCGAACCCTCGACACTACGGGTATGAACCGTATGCTCTAGCCAACTGAGCTACTTCGCCGTATCGATTGACAAACCGTACTTTTGCATTATATTCAGATTCGCCGGGTTTGTCAAGGGAAATTTCACAGTTTGAATGTATCCGGAAGAAGCGCGCCGAGCGTTCTCTCCTCGCATTCTCCGGTCTCGGTTCCGAGGAGCACCGGCATATCGGGACCGCCGAATTCCGAAAGCACCTGACGGCAGCTTCCGCACGGCGGACAGATTTCGGCCGCTTTCTTTCCCACAGGACCGCCGACTACGGCAATCGCAAGAATACTGCGCTCGCCTTTACATACGGCCGTGAACACCGCCGTCCTCTCCGCGCAGTTCGTAAGCCCGTAGGAAGCGTTCTCCACGTTGGTTCCGCGGTAGATCTTCCCGCTTTCGCATAAAACCGCCGCCCCGACTGCGAATCCGGAATAAGGGCAGTAACTGTGACTGCGCGCAAGAACCGCCTCATGAATCAGCTTCCGTTTCATCTCTTTTGAAATCATCGCTCCGTCCTCACTTCCCACCGGTCGCCCTTCGTCGCGAACACAACGGTTCCCCTCTGATCCGTCCGGTATACTTCCACAGAGAATGCCTGAAGTACCCGCAGCACATCCTCCGCCGGCTGGTCATCGCCGCTTCCGCATGTGATTACCGCATAGGAAGGCGCAACCTCTTTGACGAATTTCTTCTGCGTCGCATCGGTCTTTCCGTGATGGCCGACCTTCAGCACCTCGGACTGAATCTCATAACCCTGCTCGCGCATCTCTTTCTCGGTCTTTCCGAGCGCGTCTCCCATCAGAAGAACGCTCCGTCCCTCGTACACATACCGGAATACCAAAGAACAGTCGTTGTCGCTTCCGTCCGCAAGCGCCTTCTCGCCGGGCCCGAGCACCGTAAACACGCCCTTTCCGAGCGTAAATGTCGAGCACAGCTCCGGCACGGAATAAGGGATGTTCTTATCGGAAATCGCCTGCATCATGCCGATATATTCCGCCGACTTTTCCTTCTTCGGGGACAGGAACACTTTCTCTACGTCAAATGCCCGGATTACCGCTTCCATTCCGCCGACATGATCCCGGTCGCCGTGCGTCAGGACAACGTACTTCAGTTTCGTAACGCCCTGCGCTTTCAGGTACTCGATAATCTGATTTCCCTGCTCGGGATAGCCCGCATCGATTAACATCGCCTCGCCGTCGGCGAGAATCAGGATGCTGTCCGCTTTGCCGAGCGAAAGCACATGCATCTCCGTTCCTTCGGAAAGCACGTTATTCTCCTGCTCCGGCTCCTTTTTATTCCTGTTCCGGCAGCCGCCAAGAAGCACTGCGGCAAGCAGAACAAGAAGCAAAAATCGTTTCATGAACCCCTCACTTACTTCAAAAAGCCGCTGATAATCTGCTGCTCCGCTTCCTCTTCCGAAAGGCCGAGCGTCATCAGCTTGATAATCTGGTCGCCGGCAATCTTTCCGATGGCCGCTTCATGAATCAGCGATGCGTCCAGATGATTGGCCGCAAGCGCCGGAAGCGCCACCACCCTGCCGGATTCCATCAGAATCGCGTCGCACTCGGTATGGCCGGTGCAGCGGTTGTTTCCGTTAATCTTCGAATAAAATTCCTGGTAGGACTCGCCCGAAGCAACCGAACGCGATACAACGTCCGCGCCGCAGTCCTCGCCGTTTAAGTCAACCGTGAAATCCGTCTTCGCAGTCTGCGTTCCGTGCGTCATGATCTTCTCGCGGATCACGAGGTTGGCCCCCGCTTTAAGATCCGCTTTCGTGGTCCGGACCGTCGAGTCCACGCCCTTAATCTGCACGGTATCCATCTCAAGCCTTCCGCCTTCTTCGATATGCACGATCGTCTGCGGATTCAGGATCCGCGCACCCTTGCCGTCGCCTTCGCCGTAGTGCTTTTCAACGTACTTGACCTTCGAATTCTTCCCTACGAAAAATGTATGGATTCCGTCGTGTTCGGACGTCTCGTCGCCGGAATTATGAATTCCGCAACCTGCGACAATCGTCACGTCGCAGTCCTCGCCGATATAGAAATCGTTATAAACGGATTCCTTGAGCCCTGTCTGGCTTAGTATGACCGGAATATGCACGCTCTCGTGCTTCGTGCCGGGTTTGATGATGATATCGATACCCGGCTTGTCCGTCTTCGTCACGATATCGATGTGTTCGGTCGTATTCCTTCCCACGCCTTCGCCGTTTACGCGGAAGTTGTAAGCACCCGCGGGAACCGCATGGAGGTCGGCAATCTTTGCAAGCATTTCCTTCTGAATCGCGTCCATTATTTGCGTACCTCCTGCAGATGACATTCAAACGTGCGGTCGAGAATCTTCGGCAGAATCTTCTCGCTCGCGTCCTCGGAAAGCACGCTTCCGTCCGCAATCACGATGATGCGGTCCGCAATGTTTAAGATGCGTTCCTGATGCGAGATGATCACAACCGTTCCGTTCAGTTCCTTATGCATCCGTTCAAAGATGCGGATCAGGTTTCCGAAACTCCAGAGGTCGATTCCCGCCTCGGGTTCGTCGAATACGGAGAACTTCGTCTGTCTCGCAAGAAGCGTCGCAATCTCAATCCGCTTCAGCTCGCCGCCCGAAAGGCTCGCGTTTACTTCGCGGTTAATGTAATCCCGCGCGCAGAGTCCGACTTCCGAAAGGAATTCGCACGCGGTCGTCGTTGAAATCTTCTCGCCTGCTGCCAGAGAAATCAGGTCCTTGACCGTGATTCCCTTGAATCTTACCGGCTGCTGGAACGCAAATCCCATGCCGAGCTTCGCTCTTTCCGTAATCCCGAGATTCGTAACGTCCTGCCCGTCGAACAGAATCTGTCCCGACGTCGGCTTTTCGATACCCATGATAATCCGCGCAAGCGTCGACTTTCCGCCGCCGTTCGGCCCGGTAATCGCAACAAACTGCCGGTCGCCGATCGTCAGGTTAATATCCTTTAAAATCTCTTTCGTGCCGCTCGTCTCCTCCGGCACCTGAAAACCGATGTTTTTTAATTCTAACATGTAACTTCCGTACTCCTGTCTTTAAATGTCTCCAAAACATCATACAGAATTATTATACCATATTCCCGCGCGAAATGCCACACATTTCCGCCCGGAGAGCCATCGCTTGACAGTCCGCCGGAACTCGATTATACTTCAATGTGTTTCTTTTATGGAAAAAAGCCGTAATTAAAGGGTACAAAGCATGAAGAATAAGATTTTAGCCGGTATCGCCGTTACGCTTCTTTCTGGCCTTTTCCTTGTATGCATCTTCATCGGTTCAAGGAATCTGCTCAGAAGACGCGATATGAAGAAGCTGAACGCCGAGACCGCGGTGACTTATCAGAAAGGCGAATGGGTCACATTTCGCGTCCGTCTCGCGGAGATGGATCCCTACCACATCGAGCATCTTCTGAACGGGGTGTTACCGATCGGAAACGAATACTATTACCGCGTTTACTCGGATGATCTCGGAAGCATGATGATTATCCGTGCGGGCAAGGACTGGTACGACCGGAACTTCACCGATTATCAGTCGAACAACCCGGACGGCGTTTTGGTGACCGGTTATGTACGAAGCCTCGAGTCCGAAGTGTCGCAATCGATGGAATCCTATCGGAACAGTCTCAGGCAAAAGGCCGGCCTTCCCGTTCTTCTGCAGTCAAAACTATACGTGGACTGCCTTGCAATCAAGGTTTCCGTGATGGAGCTGATTATCGGCATATTCCCGATTCTCTGCGGAATCCTTGTTCTGATCAGTGCAAAGACCGAACTGTTCAGCCATCCGGCGGATTCCCGGACGGGCAAAATCGTGCTGGCCGTTTTCTTTATCCTGTTAATTGCCTATTGCGGCATGGTAATTCATTTCACTTCCCTTGTCTGAAAGGAGCGTGGCAATATTTTAGAACCCGACGCGCAAATAATTCTAATCGTAATAGCAATTCTTCTGGTCCTTTCCGCTTTCTTCTCGTCTGCGGAAACGGCCCTCACGTCCGTCAACAAGATGCGGATGCGGGCGCTTTCGGACGACGGAAAGAAGGCTGCGAAGCTTGTCCTTAAGCTCGAGGAGAAAAGTACGAAGATGCTGTCCGCCATCCTGATCGGCAACAACATCGTAAACCTCACGGCTTCCGCCCTCTCCGCCAAATTCGTCAGCATCCAGTTTAAAAACAACTATCTGACCGCCGCGACCGGCATCCTCACATTTCTCGTTATTATCTTCGGTGAGATTGTCCCGAAGACCGCCGCGTCGATTCACGCGGACGGCTTGGCAATGTTCTATGCGCCGCTTATCTACGGCTTTATGACGGTCATGACGCCGGTCATCTGGCTCGTAAACGGAATCGCCCGGTTCTTCCTGTTTCTGTTCCGAATCGATACGAAGAAAGGCGCGGTTATCACCGAAGACGAACTTCTTACCTATGTCGACGTAAGCCATGAGGAAGGCGTCATCGAAAGCGATGAGCGGGAAATGATAGCGAACGTCGTCGACTTCGGCGACTCGCTCGCAAAGGACGTCATGGTGCCGCGAATCGATGTCGATTTCGTCGACGTGCATGCAGGATATGACGAGGTGACCGAAGCATTTCTCGCGAACAATTACTCGAGGCTTCCGGTATACCGCGGCTCCCGCGACAACGTGGTCGGCATCCTCTTTCTGAAGGATTTCTTCCGCTACCGCGGCGACAGGAAGAACTTCACGGTAGCCGCCGCCATGCGGAAACCGTTCTTCACATTTGAGTTCAAGAAAACCTCCGATCTCCTTGCCGAGCTTCGGAAGGAATCGGTTACGATTGCGGTCGTTCTCGACGAGTACGGCGCGACGGCCGGAATCATCACGCTTGAGGATCTTCTCGAGGAAATCGTCGGCGAAATCCGCGACGAGTACGACGCCGATGAAGAGGATGAGATTCGAAAGCTCAGCGACACCGAGTATGTCGTGCACGGAAACGCCCGTCTTGAGGACATCAACGAGCGGCTCGGGCTGCACCTTGCGTCCGACGACTACGACTCCATCGCAGGCCATCTGATCCATCTTCTTGAACACCTGCCGAAGGCAGGCGAGCGGATTACCGAGGACAATGTCACATACATCGCAGAAACAGTTGCGAAGAACCGCGTGGTACGGGTCAAGATTCTTCTGCCCGAACCGGCGGAACCGACGGAATAAAAAACGAATGCCCGCAGGCCGGAGCCCGCGGGCATTTTCTTTTCTTATCTTCTCACCTTAATCAGGTAGGTTGCGTATTTCTTTGATTTCGTCTCCGGAATCATCTTCACGATATCTCCGAGTGAAAGGAGAATGTCGATGTTCGTATCAATCTCCCGGTAGTAAGCGTCGCCGATCTTCTTGGCGCCCTCGTCCGTGCCCTTCAGCTGCTCGTAGCCGTAGGTGCGCTCATTTTCACCGATGTAGATGTATTCGACGTTGTATTTGTCGAGAAGCGCTTTCACTTCGTCACGGTTTTGCGATGTGTAAATGGTCCGCACATCGAGCTCGCGGTCGGTGACCTCCTTCGGGCAGTCCACAACGCCGCTGCTTCTCCAGAGCCATTCATGCGTCTGCCAGCCGATTACGGTCGGATTGCCCGTGAAGACGGAAATCCGGTTGTAATAAGTATAACTCAAACCGCCCATCTCAAGAATGACCGGCTGTCCTTTAATGTTCTCATTGATGAATTCAATCATCTCCGCGTCGTCTTTGTTCTGACCCGCAACGAACGCGCTCGCGTCAAGCGACGAATACTTGCCGCCGAACCACGACGTGTAGCATTCGTTGAAGTACCCGGCCGCCGTCAGCATCAGGAATACCGCGGCGCAGGCGAAGCCCTTCTGGAACTTATTCTTCGGCATGCAAAGGAACTTGATTGCGATATAAGCCATGCTGAGACCGAACATAATGAATGCCTGGTATGTCAGCTTAAACATCGTATTGGCACGCTCGTAAGCGCCCTGATAGATATCCCTTACGAAGATAACCTCCGGCAGGAATACAAGGCCTGCGGCGCAAAATGCGATGGTCATCACGAACAGATCGGTCACGGTCAAGCCCGACAGGAAACGGACAATCCATCTGCGGTTATCGCCCTTCTTTCTGTCCTTTTCGACCTCGCGGGCCGAAACGACGAAGAACACGATCAGGCAGGTAAACGGAAGTCCCCAGAGCACGAGCAGCTCGCGGAGCCACGTATGGCGGCTCGCAAGGCCGATGCCTCTTGAGATGCTGTCAAAGGTGAGCGTAAACGGAAGGCCGACCACGGCGCCGATAACGATGAACACGGCTGCCTGATAGGCGGTCAGAATCCACGCGCACTTATCAAAGCGGTATACAACGAGGTTCGAGAACAGAATCACCGCGCCCGAAACGACGAAATAAATCGGCAGATCCCAGCTGTTCGTCATCTGGAACAGTCCGATCAGGAATGCGCACGTAAGAATCGCGGGATGAAATGCCTCTTTCGCAAGGCTCTGACCCTCCTCGGTGCTTCCTTCCGCGCCGGCACGGATGCGGTCCATCCGCGCTTTCCGCTGAAGAAGCCACGAAAACAGAATCGCGAGAACGGTCAGCACGAAAATCATATTGATAACGTGTGCATGCAGGTCGCCGATTACGAACGAGTAAACCGGGAATTCGTGAATCGTCTTGTCGTCACGTTCGTTGAAATAGCCGATGTAACGCGTCGCGTTCGGGAACCAGTAGCTCGAGATATTGTCCGCGCCGAGAAGCCGCTGCACCTTCGGCACGATGAATTTGTGAATCGGATAATGTAACGAGCTCGAGAAAGCAACCGCAAGACCCGCAAGCGTGCCGCAGAATACCGGACGCCAGAACGGCTCTTCCTTCTTGTCGATGATTTCGCCGAGGCTTCTCGCCTTCTCAAGTTCCTTCTCGGTAAGATTCTCCGAAGCGCGGTCCGTAAGGCGTGTGCGCATCAGATTGACGCCGATGGAATACGACATCGAAAAGGCAAATGCCGGAATCATCATCATCGCGATGTTGTATCCGTGCGTTACCGGAACGCCGGCAAGCTTCGTGAGAAACGTCGCAAGATACTGGCCGACATAGTAATAGTTAATCGTGCTTCCGGCAAACCACATGTCCTTTGCGGGCATATAATCGCTCTTGAACATGCTGAGCATGAAGCCGTAGTCCATAAAGCGTTCCGTGCCGAACGCCGCGGGGTTGATGCCCTTTAGATAGCACCAGAACACAAACAGCGCAAAGAACAGCGCTTCCGAACAGAACATCGAAGCCAGACGGTCCTGCGAATAGAACTCGCGGAAGCTGTACTTCCGGTTTTTCTTAAGCACGAGATAATAAAACAGAACCGCGCCTAAAACCAGGCAGAAAACGGACACGAAGAAGCATGCCGTCCGCGTAAACTTCAGAATATGCAGCGACGACAGGAACCACATGAGCCAGCCGCACGCGGCAATGCCGAGCGCCTTTGAGAATACCCATCCGCCGTCGTGAAACCGCTTAAAGAGAATCATCGCAAGCGGCTGCATGGCAACGCCGAGAAGAATCAGCGTTCCCCACCACATCAGCACATACGAAAAATTAAGCGATCCCAAGAACCGCATCCCGAGATACAGGAACAGGACGAGCACACATGAGCCGGTCAGAATCCGTCCCAGTCCGTCCCTGTTTTTCTTCTCTGCAACCATTTATTTCTCCTCTCCGTTCAAAAAGATTTTCTGCTTTGTATCGAATATTCTCGTGAAACCGTCGTTGAACACAAGCCCGTACGTATTGATGATGTTCTGCTCATTGACGATGAATTTCTTCCGTTCCCTTACGGCGGAATCCACTACAATGTAGCGGATATTGCACTCGGTAACCAGCTCGTCTAACCGCTCCGGCGTCGAGGCCTCATACATCGCGTAGACTTTCGCCTCACGCCCGTAGGTGTCATAGCCCGCCGACCATGCGTAATACGGCCAGCCGTAATAAAGCATCGCGCCGCCCAGCACGAAATCGTTCAGCGAATACCAGTCCGTCAGGAAGATGTCGTTCGAGTCGGCATTCTCCAAAACGAACCGGCATATGTCGGATTTCTCATCCAGTTCCATGACGTTATGCTCCTGCGCGTCGTTTCGTTTCAGCACAACCGTGAAATCATAAAAACCGCTCACGGTCAGGCAGAACAGAAGAAACGCCGCAAGCATTTTCACATACGCGCCCTTCATTGAAAACAGGCGGTGCAGAACGGATGCGGCCGGAATGCATAACAGCATGATTCCGATCATAATGTACTTGTGGTTTACGGAGATGTCGATGGTCAGCGATACGGTAAATGCGAAGACAACCGGCGCCGTGAACGCAAGCACGAGGTACCGCTCCGTCTTCTTCAAAAAGGCAAGCGAAACAAGCACGGTCAGAGGAAGAATTCCGCAAAGCGTGACGATATAGGCGACGACACCGAAGAACGTCCTCTGCTCCGCAAGGAAACCGAAGAAGTATTTCGGCTTAAGCGCCGAACCCGAGATGAACAGCTTCGTCGAAAGAACCGACAGAGCAACCGTAATCACGGCGCAGAGCGCGTATTCGAGCCGCCTGTCGGAGACAAATGCCATGACAAACAATACGCAAAGGCACGCAATGACGCAGGCGCCGTTGAAGAAGCTGCACATGCCGAGAAGCAGGCCGCACGCGGCCGCCTTCAAAAGGCTCTTCGGAAGCCAGCCCTCACGGGACAGAACCGATGCGCGTACCGCATATTCCGCATGCTCTCCGGGCAGCGTGTTTTCCTCCGGATTCTCCGAAAGGAAGTCGTAAATCTGCCGGTCCGCATAGTCGTTGCAGCGCTTCGTGCCTGCAAAAAGGTATTGCGTGAAGTAAATCAGAAGAAACAGAAGCACGCCGAGTCCGAGGGCCAGATGTCTCTGGTTACAGTAAACATTCAGGTTCCAAAGTCCCCAATCCTCATGCTCGGTCGTTCCGATGAAATCGGTATTCTTAAGAAGCGTCTTCATCAGGTCGGTTCCCTTCGGAATCTTCGAGGTGAAGTCAAGGAACGCGCGCGAACTCCGGAATGTAAACAGCACCGTCGTCAGAACGCCGACCGCCCGCTTTCCGGACAGCTTGACCGCGTAGAAGTATAAAAGCGCAAACGCGTTGACAAGACAGATTAAGCTCGGCAGATTGAACGCCCAGTCAAGTCGCATGCCGAGGAAATTCAGATTGCCCACAAGGAACTGGAATAGGAAGTGGTATTTGATGTCCTCTCCCGCAAAATGCGAATACGACGTCGGAAAATTGTTCCCGACCGCGAAGGAGCGGATCATTCCGATGTGCGGCGCAAAATCGCTCGCAACCGACCAGCCGACATAAAGCTTTCCGTTCCGGTAGAAGAACGTCCAGAACAGAAGCAGGAAGAAGAATGCAGTGATTACGGCGAAAAGAAACCATTCCCCGTAAAGGATGCCGGCGAAATGTCCCTTCGCGTCAAGGTCCTTACGGCGGACCGCCCGGATAACGAAATAAAGGATGATGAAGAACGCAACCGGCATGACAATCAGGTTGGCGCCGATCAGCGGGTGGCGGAAATCCCGGAACAGAAATCCGAGCCCGTAGGTTGCCCACACCATCGGAACCGTGCCGAACAGAAACCATGCCGGAAGGCAGAGAAATGCCGGCGCAAGGTCCACTGCCCTTCCGCCGTATGTATTTTTGCAGAAATTCCGTAAGTTCGGGAATACAGACCGGACAATCGCCCACCCGATTCCGGTGCACAAAAGAAGATAAATAAGACCAAGCATAACGAATTCTCCCGTCGTTATAAATTCCCAAATTTCAGTATATCACAAC
>JAGAES010000039.1 GCA_017613055.1 Lachnospiraceae bacterium
AAATCTGACACGTACTCTCATCCGTTCACCCCCGTATCCATTCCGTCATAGCAAAGGCTCGTGCCGAACTCGTCACGCGGCTCCACGCAGACGCCGCAGCCGAATTTGGCGGCGCCGCAGCCGGAACATTTGCGGCGGCAGTTCGGCGTGATTTCCGCTCGTTTCGAACGCTCGTATTCGCGCCGCAGGAACTTCTTCGATACGCCGATATCGATGAAATCCCACGGAAGGATCTCGTTCTCGCCGCGCTCTCTCGTATTATAGAAATCAATCGTGACGCCGTGCCGGTCCATGATTTCCTTCCAGACGTCAAACTTAAAGTATTCGGTCCATGCGTCATAGATGCAGCCGGCCTTATACGCTTCCTCGATTACGTCGCAAAGCTTGCGGTCGCCTCTCGCGAAGATGCCTTCCATCACACTCGTGTCCGAATCGTGCCACTGGTAGGAAATGCTCTTATGGTTTAACTGCGACTGAATCGAGCTCTTAACAAGTTTCTGATGTGCGATAAATTCGTCCTTGGTCGCCATTCTTGCCCACTGAAACGGCGTAAACGGCTTCGGAATAAAATAAGACGTACTCACGGTGACGGAAACCTTGCCGTGCCGTTCCTCCTTCGGAATCCGGTAATACTCTTCGGTAATCTGCTCGGCTAATTCCGCGATTCCGACCGCGTCCTCATCAAGTTCGCCCGGAAGCCCGAGCATGAAGTAAAGCTTTACTTTATTCCAGCCGCCGCGGAACGCCTTGCCGGCACCTCCCAGGATATCTTCAACGGTCAGCCCTTTATTGATCACGTTCCGCATCCGCTGCGTCCCCGCTTCCGGGGCAAATGTGATGCTCGACTTGTTGACGTCCTGCACCTTCTTCATGACATCAAGCGAAAACGCATCGATACGAAGCGAAGGAAGCGCCACGTTCACGTATTGGTCTTTGTAATTGTCAATCAGGTAATAGACAAGATCCCTGAGGCACGAATAGTCGCTCGAGCTTAAGGAACTAAGCGTGATTTCCTCATGTCCGGTCGATTGCAGCATCTTATCGGCCATGTTCTTAAGCCATTCGACGTTCCGCTCGCGGATCGGCCGGTAAATCATACCCGCCTGACAGAAACGGCATCCTCTTATACAGCCGCGCTGAATCTCAAGCGTCACGCGGTCCTGAATGACCTGAAGGAACGGAACAACAGGCTTCTCCGGGTATACCGTGTCACTCAGGTCCGTTACGACCATCTTCTGCACCTTCTTCGGCACATCGTCGTATTTCGGCGTGAAACTTGCAATCGTGCCGTCCTCATTGTAGGTCACGTCATAAAGCGAAGGCACATACATGCCGGGAATATGCGACAGTTTCCGAAGGTAATCCGCTCTCGTCCCGCCCTGCCTCTTATTCTCTTTATAAAGGTCCAAAACGTCGTCATAGCTTGTTTCGCCTTCGCCGATATAGAAGAAATCAAAGAAATCCGCAATCGGCTCGGGATTATATGAGCAAGGACCTCCGCCGACAACAATCGGGTCATCCTCGCCGCGGTCCTTTGCGCGAAGCGGTATCCCCGAAAGATCTAATACCTGCAGGATGTTCGTATAGCACATCTCATACTGAAGCGTGATTCCGAGGAAATCAAACTGTTTGATCGGCGTCTGCGTCTCAAGTGAAAACAGCGGAATCTTCTTCTCGCGCATGATCTTATCGAGGTCCACCCACGGAGAATACACCCGTTCACAATACGTGTCCGGGCGCCGGTTAAACATATCGTATAAAATCTGAATGCCCAGATGTGACATGCCGACCTCATAAACATCCGGGAAGCACATGCAGAACCGGATATCGCACGAAGCAGGGTCCTTCACGACCATATTCACTTCGCCGCCGGTATAGCGCGCAGGCTTCTCGACTGCGAGCAAAATCTCATCGGAAAGAAACGGTTTTCTCATACTGCGCTGGTCCTTTCTTCGTTCTAGATACAGAATATCACATTTTGCGCCGTTTCCATAGCGAAAAATGTAAAAACAATTGAAAGCGGGCCGTTTTCACGATATAATATCTTTTACGAGATTTCAGGTCAAAGGAGACGCCTATGTTTTGTCCGAACTGTAAAACCGAATATGAGCCCGGCATCACCGTCTGCGCGGATTGCGGAGCGGCGCTTGTCGAAGAACTGCCCGAAGAAGATAACCGGAAGGAAATCTACCGCTTTCAAAGCAGCGCCGTTACGGAACGGTTTGTGAAATACCTTCGTTACTGTAACATCGATGCGGATTCCGTTTATGTTGAGGATTCCGGGGAATTCGCGATTGTCGCGGACGCTTCCCTTCTTCCGGAGATTCATAAAGCCTTCTATGCGTTTTATACGGTGGAAACCGAAAAGGATCCGGAGGAGTCCGAAGAACAGGCGCAGTTTCTTGCGGAGTTTCTGAATGAGGACCTCGTTCAGACGGTTCGCGGCGACCGGATGAAATTTGAGGATCTTGATTATACATCGGCGGCCTTCAAAGCAAAGGACACGTTTTCGAGCGCCGTGATCTTTCTGCTCTTCGGCGGAGCCGGAACGATTGCGATGATTCTCGCGTTTTTTAATGTGCTTCCGGTATTTAAGGATCCGCATCCTTTCACGCTTGTAATCATGACATTTGTGTTCCTTGCGATGCTACTTTACGGCGTCTATGCGCTTAGGAAGTCAGGAACACTTAGGGAGTCCGCTGCGAAAGAGGACGAACTGTTAGAAGCCGTCAAGACCTGGCAGGCGGAGAATCTGACCGAAGAAACGCTTTCCGAAGTGATTGCCGGAGCCGAGGAACTCGAGGAACAGGACCTGCTTCTTTCGGATTATGTCAGGGAACAGACGTTTAAGCAGTTTCCGAACCTTACGCCGGATTTGCTGGAACATACCGTTGACTTGTTTTTGGAATCGAGAACGGCCGAGAAATAATCTTCTTTCCGGTCTCATTTTCCTTGAAATAATTCAAAAATCAGAGTATAATAATATATTATTGAAAAAATCATTCGGATTTTGGGAATGAGGAGGATCAGCATATGGCATTTTGTCCGTTATGTAAGAAACAATACGGCTTTTCCGTTACCATCTGTCCTGAGTGTAATGTACCGCTGCAGGAAGATGCCGGGGATGTGAAAATCCCGATGTTTTCCCTTCAGAAAGAAGAAGCCGCCAAAGGATTCATCGAATTTGCCGAATCGCAGGGTGTCTCCTGCGCTTATGAGTTTTCCCAGCGCGAGAATGCCTTTAAGATTTTCGTAAGCAAAAAGGACCAGAAAAAAGGCCCCAAGCTTTTTTCCGAGTATTGCGTAAACGAAACCCGTAAGAAGAAGGGCTACGATGCCGTTCCGAATGCGGAAGCCATAAAGAAAGCCAAAGAGGAAGAAGAACGCAAGGCAGCCGAAGCGAAGAAGGCCGAGGAGGAACGTCTTGCGGAATTGGCGCGCAAAGCCGAGGAACAGCACAAGGCCGAGCAGGCACGAAAGGCCGAGGAACGCCGGATCGCTGCAGAAGCCAAGAAGAAGGCTGCCGAGGAGGCCCGCAAGGCACGTGAAGAAGCCGAGCGCAAGGCTTTAGAGGAGAAACGCAAGGCCGACGAGAAGAAGAAAGCCGAGGAAGAAAAACTCCGCGTTCTCGAAGAGCGCCGTAAGGCTGCCGAGGAAGAACGCCGCGCAAAGCGTAAGGCAGAGGAAGAAAAGGCTGCCGCCGAAGCCGCGAAGCTTGCGGAAGAAGCCCGTAAGGCAGAGGAAGAAAAACGGAAAGAGGCAGAACGCCTTGCGGAAGAAGCCCGGAAAGCGGACGAGGCAAGACGAGCCGAAGCCGAGAAACGTGCTGCCGAAGCAGAACGTCTCGCCGAAGAAGCCGCACGGAAAGCTTCCGAATCCGAACGGATTGCCGCAGAACGCAAAGCCGAGGCTGAACGAATTGTTGCGGAGCGTCAGGCTGAAGCGGAACGCATTCTTGCCGAGCGCCGCAAGTCCGCCGAAGAGAAATCCGTCAAGAAGGATCCCTCTCCTTCCGCAGAAGCATTGAAGCAGCTTTTCGAATCGAAACCGACCGCAAGAAGCAACGCTCCGATGGGCAGCGGCACCGGTTTCGGTCAGTTTAAAAACCAGAAAGAAGACGTTAAGAATAAAGACCTGCTGAATCTGTTCAACAATCCGGCACAGCCCGCTCCGAAGCGCGGAACCTATCAGGATCCCGCTGAAGAGATGCCGAGACCGGCTACCGGAAGCAAGTTCACCGTTGCTCCCGGCGAAGATCCGGTATTTGCAATGCCGTCCGATCCTTTCTTTGCCGGTGCTTCCGCTCCTAAAAAGGCTGCCGCTCCGGCTCCCGAAACCGAGTCTTCAGAAGACCTCTACTCTTCCGACCCGGATTTCGAGCCCGATATGTCGGATGCGTATATTCCCGAATCCGAATCGTATGACCCTGCCGCTTCGGAACCCATCTTCGTTGAGGTGGAGCCGATCGGCGACGAGGAACTCGATAACAAGGACATCATTGACGCCGCTTCCGTAATCACGCTTGAGCATGAGGAAGAGGAAGACGAACCCGAGGAAGAGGAAGACGACGCTTATGCCGCATTCCTTACCAACTTCCGTAAGGAATCCCTCTCCGATTCCGCCGACGAAGCAACCGACTCTTTGGCTTCGGAGAACGATGATATTCTCGACAACTTCATCAACGAAATGCATGAGATGGAGAAGAATATCGGCGAAAGCGACCTCGATCATTCCGTAATCGCCGAAGTTCTTCCGGACAGAGAAAAGTATTCCGATGCGGACGATTACCGGATTGAATCCACCTCCGGCCGTCCGAAGGATATTCAGGATACGAAGATTAAAGTTTCCGCCGATTCCGATATCATTGAGGAAGTATTCGACGATAACGTAGAGATCGGACGCGAGCAGAATGCTCCGGAAGCCGCAAGCTCGTTAGCGAATCCTGCTGCTTCTTCAGCAGGCGGCGAAACGCTTACGCAGAAAGCAAAGAAGTTCTTAAAGGACCCCGCAGCGGACGATTTCAGCGACCTGGAAGATTACAAGGGCTTCATTCCGGACTACTCTTTCGAGGAGAAGAAGGAAGAACCCGTTGAGGAAACTCCGGAGCAGAAAGCATACCGTGAGTTTACCGAGAAGGTTGCCGAGCGCAAACGTGAGATGGCGCTTGCAGCCGAACAGGCCAAGAGCCAGCAGACGCGTAAGTCGAACTTAGAGCACGACCTCGGCAAAGGCAAGAAAAAAACGAAGATCGTATTCGAGGATACCGACGATCTCGACAGTTACGCCGGATTCATCCCGGATTACAAGCCGAACACGAACAACGAGGCCGAATTCGACTTCTATAAGCCGCATCAGGTATCGAGCTACGCGAAGTACAAGAAAGGCCGTAAGGATACTTCGGACGCCTCTCTGATTAATATGACGCATATGCGTGCCACGAATGCGGAGGAAATCCGGAACGTCTTCCTTGATAAGGTTCCGAACGGCGTGAAGAACGTAATTGACGCTTCTCTCGTACGCTCGACCGGTTTCCTTGTTTCGATGAGCGGTAAGCAGCTTGCACAGCTCTTCAACAGCTGGCTGATTCTCAATATGACGAGCGGCTATGTGAAGCAGTTTGAGCAGGCGGATGCAACGCTTGAAGAGAACACGAACAACAAGATTGAAGGAATCAAAAACACCATCCGGAATACATTCGGCGAAGTCAATGAATCGTTCCTCGATTACATTGTCCGCAGATATTACGGAAAGTATCTGGAAGATTAAAAAGATATAAAATTCGGGCAGGAACCGTTCGTTCCGGCCCGTTTTCTTTAACTGAATATCTCAATCAGTTCTTCTTTTGTCAGCTGCTTTAAGATGTCCTGCTTTCCGTCAATGACGGAATCCGCAAGGCTCTGCTTCCGCTTCTGCAGGCGGTATATCTTCTCTTCTATCGTTCCCTTTGCAAGTATCTTAATCACATGCACGTTCTTATGCTGCCCGATCCGGTAAGCACGATCGGTAGCCTGTTCCTCTACGGCCGGATTCCACCACGGATCCATATGAATAACCGTGTCGGCTCCGATCAGATTGAGACCGGTACCGCCGGCTTTCAGAGAAATCAAAAAGACTGCCTTTTCTCCTTCATTAAACCGTTTTACGGCCTGGTTCCGCGCGTCAATCTTCGTCTTGCCTTCAAGCGAGAAGTACGGAATCTCTAAGCGGTCAAGCTCTTCCCGGATCAAACCGAGCATCGAAGTAAACTGTGAGAATACAAGCACACGATGACCGGAATCGATCGCATTTGTCAGAAGTTCAATCAAAAGCTCCATCTTCGCGCTGTCGCCGTCATAATTATCAAGAAACGTTGCCGGGTGGCAGCAGATCTGTCTTAACCGCATCAGAACGCTTAGAATCTGAATTTGATTGGTCCGGATGAATTCGTCATCCTCTAAGTTCAATTCGCCCTTATAATGCTCAAGATACGCTGCGTAGAGTTTCTTCTGCTTTTCGGAAAGCTCAATCAGAATCTTCTCTTCGGTCTTATCCGGAAGTTCGCTCAATACGTCCTTCTTCATACGGCGCAGGATAAACGGCCGGATTCTTAAGTTCAGCTGTGCAAGCTTCTCTTCGTTGTTAGAAAGAATCGGTTTTTCATATTCCGAAATGAACTTCGGATGATGGAAAAGATACCCGGGCATCAGAAAATCGAAAATCGACCAGATTTCGGAAAGCGAATTTTCAATCGGCGTGCCGGTCAGCGCAAAATGGCTGTCTGCCTTCAGTTTCTTGACATTCATCGCGTTCAGCGAAGTGGAATTCTTGATGTTCTGCGCTTCGTCGATGATTACCGCCGCGAATTTGATGTTCCGGTATAAGGACATGTCGCGTCTTAATAACGGGTACGAGGTAATCAGGATGCCGCGCTTCGCGTGGTTTACGAGATTGCCGCGCTCCTCGGGGATTCCGCAGACAACCGTACAAGGAAGACCCGGCGCGAAGTTTTCGATTTCATCCTTCCAGTTGAACATCAAAGAGGACGGACAGATCACGATCGAAAGCGAATCTTCGGGAAGCGACGCAAGGTACATGACGGACTGAAGCGTCTTGCCGAGACCCATATCGTCGGCAAGGATTCCGCCCATACCAAAACTTGCTAGATTCCGCATCCAGTAATAACCGACCTTCTGGTAAGGACGCACGTCCGCGCGAATCCGCTCGGGAATCGGAAATTCCTTCGGATTCTGAATCGAATCGGCAAAACGGCTTACGGCATCGTCCACTTTTGCGTCGGTACCGTCTCCCGAGAGCAGGCTCTTAAGATAACCCGCAAGGTTACGGTCAACCGTTACCGAAGCATCCTTGATCGAACGAAGGTTGATATTCAGGTTCCGAAGCATCGCAAGCGACTCTTCGAGTTCCGGAGAATCCAGCAGTAGGAAATCGCCGTCCTTTAAGCGGTAATACGGCTTCTTCATCTGCGCGGACAGAAGCAGGTCCCGAAGTTCCTGTTTCGGAACGTCATCAAGCGCAATATCGAGCGAAAGGAAATCCTCGCCCGAGTTCATGTGAACGCCGTACGAAACCTTCTTTCCGGTACGGATCTTAAGCGTATGGAACGAATCCGAGAACAGAAGGTCACAAAGCTCCGGAAGCTTTCCGCGGTCTCCGCTTAAGAAGCGGAACAGCGCATCCTCTTCACAAAGAAGATAATACCCGTTATGCTTCTCAAATCCGAAGTCGCTGAGTTCTTCGCGGATTGCATTTTCCTTTTCCTTGTCACGGACAAGGATAAAACCGTGGATGTCCGGCTCGGAGAAGCTGTTGAACGTGTACTCGCCGTACGAGAAACGAAGCTCGGCGCTGATGTTTCCGTACGCGTAATCCATATATAGCGACGCGTGCAGCGGAAACGTCAGATAATGGTCCTTCAGATTCTCGGGAATCTGCACATTCATCGTATCGGAAAGTTTCGGAAGCACGTCGTTTAAGAACTGCTTTGCGTAATCATCGCGGAATACGAGTTCGGGATTCTCTTTCGAGAGCGAGTTGTAGATCGGCAGATAGTTCCTTGTAAAGGTCGCGTCCGGCCGGTAGATTACCGCGTTATAATATAACAGGTCACCGTCCGCGGACAACGGGAATACTCTTCCGTTCTCCCCGTAGGATATGACAACGCAGTCGTCCATTGCATCAATATCGAACGAAATAACCGGGTTGCCCTCGACGAAGCGGATGTTTTCAAGAACGCGGTTGTTCGAAAGCGAAACGGTGAACGCTTCATTCTTCAATATATGCAGCACATTCATGAACATACGCTTGGTAAGACGGATGTCATTCTTCTGAAAGACGCTCTGCTCCCCGGCAATTCCGTACTGCTCCTCGAAAGAGAGCACATCGGTCAGGTAGGATATGAGCTTCTGGGACGTCATGTCCATCTCAGTGAGCGTTCCGCGGAACTTGAAGTCTTTTCCGAGGACAAATGTCTGGTTGTCCCGGATGTTTTCGAGCATCTTTTTGACGGCCTGCACCTTATACGGACGGTCCGCCCCCATCGAAATCCGCATGATTACCGAGTCTTTCTCGTTCCGGAGCATACCGTTATAATAGAAATACGGCGTCACATGACAGATTTCGTTCCGGACGAACGAATCGTCGAGTTCCATATAATAGTTTAATATCTGCGAGGAACGCATATCCTGCGGGTCCTGCTCCGCTCCCGCCGCGGGCGTATGCTGCAGATGATGCAAAAACAGAAGTGCCGCAATAACATGCTTGCAGGCTCCGTCCGGATGAATTCCGGCGGAACAATTGCACGTGAACGAGCACTTCGTTTCAGTCAGGGAAACGGAAACCGAATACGTAAAGCTGCCCTTCACGGCGAACCGGTAGAGCGTCTTGTCGCGGTTGGATTCCGCACTGATCACACGGCCGTTTTTATAGTATAAAAATCCGTCCGTGTAAGAGGTTTCATCCAAAGAAAGATCCCGAATATAGCGTTTGGAAAGATTCATAAAGCGCGGTTTCCTTTCGATTTCGTACCGAATATTTTACCATAAAAAAACGGCCAATTCAACCGCTTACGCTTAAAATCAAGAAAAATCATCACATTTTCCGTAAAAAAACAGCCGTCCCGAAAGTGACGGCTGTAAGCAGTATGTAAAAGAAAAAAAATCAAACGCCGATGACGGCTTCCTCTTCCGCTTCCTCCCGGAACTCTTCGAGTTTCTCGGTCGAGATAATAGGAAGCTCTTCAAGAGACGACACACCGAAGCTTCGAAGGAAATCGTCGGTCGTCCCGAACAGAATCGGACGGCCCGGCGCATCAAGCCTTCCGAGCTCGCATACGAGATGGTAATCAATTAACGTATTGATTGCATAATCGCAGCGGACGCCGCGGATGGCTTCGACTTCCATTCTCGTTATCGGCTGCTTGTAGGCGATAATCGAAAGCGTCTCAAGAAGCGTGTCGGTAAGCACATGTTTCTGCGGCACATGGCACAGTTTAATCAGCGTCTCGTAATAGGCAATCTTCGTGCACATCTGGTACTTCGTACCGACGCGGCTGATCATTATCCCGTGCGAATCATCATTGTATTCCGCAATCAGCTCACTCATCAGCATGGTGAGTTCTTCGGTTGTAATCGAAAGCGCAGCCGCCATCCGTTCTTCTTCCACGGCGTCTCCCATCGTGAAAAGAATCGCTTCAAGGGCGGCTTTTTTCTGACTGTTATCCAATTATCTGTCTCCTAGGTAAACGACTCAATCGGAACGACATCCGACGCGAGGTATTCGACTTCGAAATCATCGAACGGATTCAGCTGGCGGATGCATACGCGCCCCATGTGAATCAGCTCGAGAATGCCGAGAAATGTAACAATCAGTTCAATCTTATCGGCAGCCTTCTCAAGGAGTCTTCGGAAACTGAACTTCTTATGGGAAAGCCCGTATTCCTGAATTGCGATAACCTTTTCCTTGAAGTTGACCTCTTCTTTCTCAATCCGCCCGAACTTGCTGCGGATCGGGTCAATCCGGTTCTCCTGCCGCTTCATAAGGTCCTTAAAGATGTCATTCAGCTGCTGTAAGGTAACGTCACCGGTAACTTCCTCGGCCGAAACTTCTTCCTTAAAACCGGCAACCTCTTTCGGAAGGTTTTCCTTGCGGTACAGGTGCTTGCAGGCGTCAATCTGACGGTCCTTAAGCTCCAAAGAAGCATATTTATACATCTTATACTCAAGAAGCCGTTCAACAAGCTCGGCTCTCGGGTCCACAGCCTCTTCCTCTTCGGTAACGGTCACCGGAAGAAGCATCTGCGACTTGATGCGGAGAAGCGTCGCCGCCATAACCAGAAACTCGCTGATATTGTCCATCGGATACTGTTTCAGCTCATTCAGTACTTCCATATACTGGTCGGTAATCATGGCAATCGGGATGTCATAGATGTTGACCTTGTTCTTTTCAATCAATTGTAACAGAAGGTCCAACGGGCCTTCAAACGCTTCCAGTTTGAACGAAAGATCCATGATTTACCTCCCTTTCTTAAAACTCACAATCATCAATTCATAAGGATTGTTCCACGAAAACCGGATGAAATGGTCTCCGAGTCCTCTTGAAACAAGCAACTCGGAATTTCCGAGGCGGAACTGCCCTGCGTCATACTTCGGAAACAGTCTTCCCTGCGGCGAAATCACACCGCCGAGGAACGGAAGCCTTATGACGCCCCCGTGCACATGCCCTGAAATCACGATATCCGCTCCGTATTCCGCATACGACGGAAAATACCACGGATTATGCGCAAGTAAGATACGGATTCCGTCCGGTTTCTCCGGAATGCAGGCTTCGATATCCTCTTTCGAAAGTTTCTTAACGCGGAGTCCTCTCGTGTATGTCCCGGACGGAACGGTCAAACCGCCTACAAAAACATGTTCCGAAAACGAAAACCACGCATTATCAAGAATATGAATCCCGCAGTCTTCTGCCTGCTTGCGGAACTCCCGGTAACGTTCGGGAGCAACGGCACGGAACTTGTCTTCATGATTCCCGAACGAATAACAGACGGGAATGCCGAGTGTCGAAAGCTCCTTTAAAAAGGCAAGCGCAATGCGGTTTTCTTCGCGGTTCGCGGTCACAAGATCGCCGGGAATCGCAATCAGACCGGGTGATTCTTTTCGAAGCACATCGAATACGGGAGCATTGTCCGTCCCGAATACCGTATTGTGTAAATCAGAAACAACCGCAATCTTTTCGGGCATCTCATCTCCGAACGGCAGCTCGGATACATCGATGACATAATGTTCTGTTCGGAAAGACCGCAAGGTATAGTACCTCCTCTGACAGATACATTATAGCCGAAAAGACTACGGTTGTCAACAAAATCTATGGTTTGCGGTTCGTCTTGTCCACAATTTCTAGTGTTAAAACCGGTGAAAACCTCCCTTATCCACAAAACCATATATTGTGGTCAGCGGTTTAACCGGCTTTGCGCTCACGGTATAAGCCGCATGGTAATGTTCTTCCGCTTCCGTAAGAAGCTCTTCCCGGTCCGCGTATAACACCGCAAGCGTATCGCCTTTACGGAAGAAATCGCCGACCTTACAATAGTTATGGATTCCGGCAGCCGGATCAATCGGCGCGTCCTTCGTCTCACGTCCTGCGCCGAGAATAACCGATACGCGGCCGATCCGTTCCGCGTTAATCGTTTCAATATAACCGTCCGTCTCCGCCTTCACGATGCGCGTATATTTTGCCTTCTGAAACTTACCCGGGTCGTCGATATACGAAACGTCGCCGTCCTGTGCTTCGACAAATTCGCGGAACTTCGAATAAGCGGAACCGTCTGCTATGCACTTCTTAAGAATCTCCGATGCTTCCTTCACGGTGTCACACCGGCCGCACCCCACTAACATCAAGCCTGCGATTACGAGACATGCGTCCATGAGATCCTGCTCGGCCTTTCCGTGAAGCGCTTCTATGGCTTCGATTACCTCAAGCGAGTTGCCGACGCTGTGGCCGAGCACCTGGTTCATATCGGTGATGACCGCGTAAACCTTCTTACCGGCATGCGCGCCGATCTGTACCATCGTCTCCGCAAGCTGAATTGCATCCGTAACGGTCTTCATAAAAGCACCGCTTCCTGTCGTCACGTCGAGCACGATTATATCCGAGCCGGAAGCAAGCTTCTTACTCATAATGCTTGATGCGATTAAAGAGATATTGTCAACGGTTGCGGTAACGTCCCGAAGCGCGTAAAGTTTCTTGTCGGCAGGCGCAAGATCCGCCGTCTGCCCGACGATTGCGAGCTGCATCCGTTTCACATTGGAAAGAAACCGCTCGTTTGAAATATCGGTACGGAAACCGGGAATGCTCTCAAGCTTATCGATTGTTCCGCCGGTATGCCCGAGTCCGCGTCCGGACATCTTCGCTACCGGAATGCCTAAAGATGCAACCATCGGACCGACAATCAGAGAAACCTTGTCGCCGACGCCGCCGGTGCTGTGTTTGTCCGCCTTTAACCCGGGAATTCCGCTTAAATCCATGATTTCGCCGCTGTCCCGCATGCAAAGCGTCAACGTCGACGTCTCACGGATGTTCATCCCCTTCAGGCAGATTGCCATCAAAAGCGCGGATATCTGATAATCCGGAATCTCACCCTCCGTAAACCCCTTTACGAAGTATGCGATTTCTTCATCCGTAAGTTCTTCCCCGTGTTTTTTCTTCGTGATGATATCATACATATTCATGGCATTTACCCCCGATTCTTATGAAAAAGGCCCTCCCTCATCGGGAAGGCCTGAAAAAATTATAGCTTGTTTGAAAATGTAATGCAAGTTATTTTGCTTTCGAAAGCTCCACGCCCTTTTGATAGCAGGCATCGGTCGCCTTCATGATTGCATTGCGGAAACCGCTCTCCTCAAGAGCACTGATTGCGGCAATCGTCGTTCCGCCGGGGCTGCAGACGTTGTCCTTCAGCTTGCCGGGATGCTCACCCGACTCGAGTACCATTTTCGCGGCACCGAGCACGGTCTGTGCGGCAAGAATATAAGACGTATCACGCGGAATACCGTACTTTACGACGCTGTCCGCAAGCGCTTCGATGAAAAGGTATACATACGCGGGAGAACTTCCGTTCGCGCACGTAGCGGCGCTCATAAGGCTCTCCGGAAGCTTTGCGACGCGTCCGAACGAGCAGCACAGGGACTCCACAAAACGTGCCTCCGCGGAATCCGCATCACAGCCCGACAGGCACATGCAGGTCATGCCTTCCTGAACCATTGCGGGCGTGTTCGGCATAAGACGCACTATCGGCGCATCCGTTCCGAGCGCCTTACGGATTGTGTCGGTCGTAACGCCGGCCATAATCGAAATAAAACGGTTCTTCTCCGTGATAGCCGGAGCGACCTTCTCAAACACCGTGGATGCAACCTGCGGCTTCACTGCGAAAAGAACATACTCACAGTCCTTCACAAGCGCTTCTTCGCTGTCGTAGCGCTTCGCGGCGGTAAGCCCCGTCACATACTCGGCGCGCTCGTCATTCTTCTCAAAGAAACCGACCTCCTGCGCTCCTAACAACTTCACGGCCGCTTTCAGAATCGGAAGCCCCATGTTGCCGGCTCCGAAGAAACCAATCTTACTCATCTTCCCCTCCTGTTATGTTTTTACGATAAATGCCACACCCTACTTCAGATGCTTCAAAAACGTCTCAATCCGGTCAAGGCCTTTCTTAATCGCAACCATGTTGATTGCATACGAAAGGCGTATATGATCGTCAAATCCGAAGTCCGCGCACGGAATAACCGCCGTATCGAACTCTTCAATCAGAATCCTTGCGAACTCGGCACATGTGCCGATCTTCTTTCCGTTATAGGAAAGCTTCAGCGCTTCGGAAATGTCCACGAACACGTAGAACGCGCCCTGCGGACGGATGGCGCTGACGTGCGGCATCTGGTTGATCTGCTCGCACATGTAGATGCGGCGTCTGTCAAACTGCTCGCGCATCGCCGGAACCGAATCCTGCGGGCCGGTAAGCGCCTCGAAAGAAGCCTTCTGTGCAATCGAATTCGGATTGCTCGTCTGGTGGCTCTGGATGCTCGACATAACCTTTGCAACCGGAAGCGGCGCGCCGGTGTAACCGATTCTCCATCCGGTCATCGAGTAGCTCTTTGCCATGCCGTTACAGGTAATTGTATGAGCGAATATATCATCGCCCAAAGAACCGATGCTGACCGGCTTGATTCCGTCATAGGTCAGGTATTCGTAAATCTCGTCGGATACAACGTAGATATCTTTCTCAACGATTACTTTCGCAAGAGCACGGAGCTCATCCTCGGAATAAACCATACCGGTCGGATTGTTCGGTGAGTTCAGAATGAATGCCTTCGTCTTGTCGGTGCAGGCCGCGGCAAGCTTTTCGGGAGAAATCTTATAGTTCTCGGAAGCCTCGCAGCGGACAAACACGGGAACGCCGCCCGCAAGCTTGACGATCTCCGGATAGCTGAGCCAGAAAGGCGTCGGGATAATCACCTCATCACCCGGATTGATAATCGCCTCGAAGATGTTCGTAAGCGCGTGCTTTCCTCCGTTGCTGATGACAACCTGCTCGGGCTCGTAATTCAGATGGTTTACTCTTTTGAACTTATCGCTTACGGCCTTTCTCAGTTCCTGCGTTCCGGCTGCAGGCGTATATTTCGTAAAACCGGCATCAATGGCTTCCTTGGCCGCACGGCAGATGTTCTCCGGGGTATCAAAATCCGGTTCTCCCGCGCCGAATCCGACAACATCCTTCCCCTGTGCGCGAAGCTCTTTCGCCTTGGCGGTAATTGCCAGCGTGGAGGAAGGTTTAACGGAAAGTCCTTTAACCGATAACTCTAATGACATGATTGAAAACTCCTTACTTCGTAATCGGATTGTAGACATGTATACAATCACTTTTGTATTATACTCTAACACATTCCAAAATACAAGCAGAAAAAAGCCCCGAAAGCAGGCTCTCCTTTGTGAAAAAACACAAAAGAAAAACGGGCTGTATTTCTACAACCCGTTTGGTAAGTCTTATTTTGCGTAATCTGTTACTCTGGATTCGCGGATGATGTTAATCTTGATCTGTCCGGGATATTCAAGCTCGGACTCAATCTTCTTCGAAAGATCTCTTGCCATCAATACCATATCGTCATCGCTGACCTGTTCGGGAACAACCATGACGCGAACCTCACGGCCCGCCTGAATGGCGAAGGATTTTTCAACTCCTTTAAAGCTGTTTGCGATATCTTCTAACTGTTTTAAGCGATTGGTGTAAGTGTCAAGCGTTTCTCTTCTGGCACCGGGGCGTGCTGCGCTGATTGTATCGGCGGCCTGAACAATGCAGGCAATCAGGGACTTGAATTCCTCATCGCCGTGATGCGCGGCAACCGCATTGATGATAAGCGGAGACTCTTTGTATTTCTTACAAATGTCAACGCCGATCTGTACATGGGTTCCTTCCATCTCATGGTCAACGGCCTTACCGATGTCATGAAGAAGTCCGGCACGCTTTGCAAGACGGACGTCTGCGCCCATCTCTCCGGCAAGCAGTCCGGAAAGAATCGAAACCTCAATCGAATGCTTCAATGCATTCTGACCGTAACTGGTACGATATTTCATCCGGCCGAGGAGACGAACCACTTCGGGATGAAGTCCGTGAACGCCGGTCTTAAGGACTGCGGCTTCACCTTCTTCGCGAATGGTGTTCTCCACTTCACGCTGGGCTTTCTCAACCATTTCCTCAATCCGTGCGGGATGGATACGGCCGTCCACAATCAGCTTCTCAAGAGCGATTCTGGCGATCTCCCTGCGAATCGGGTCAAAGCCCGAGAGGATAACGGCTTCCGGGGTATCATCGATAATCAGTTCAATGCCGGTAAGGGTCTCAATCGTACGAATGTTACGGCCCTCACGTCCGATGATACGTCCTTTCATTTCGTCACTCGGAAGCTGTACAACCGAAATGGTTGCTTCCGCGACGTGGTCTGCCGCGCACTTCTGGATGGCACCGACAATCAGCTCTTTCGCCTTCTTGTCCGCGGTAAGCTTCGCTTCCGCTTCCATCTCCTTAATCATTACGGCAGATTCGTGCTTTACGTCATTCTTAACAGTTTCAAGAAGATATTCTTTTGCTTTATCGGAGGTCAGTCCGGAGATTCGTTCAAGCTCCTGAACCTGACGGTCATGGAAGGAATCCGCCTCTTGGATTTTGGCGTCCAGTTCCTGTTCCTTCTGGTTCATTCGTGCTTCCTTCTTCTCAAGGACTTCCATCTTCCGGTCCAGATTCTCTTCTTTAGCAGTTACACGTCTTTCGTAAGACTGAACTTCAGCTCTGCGTTCCTTGATTTCCCTGTCCAAATCGTTCTTCGCCTGAAGATTCTCTTCCTTCGCCTGAAGGAGAGCCTCTTTCCTGGTGGCTTCCGCCGTACGGACTGCCTCTTTCTGCGCCTTATCAAGGATTTCCTTGGCCTGCTGTTCCGCAGTACCGACGGTTTCCTCATAATGCTTTTCACAGTTCTTCTGCGTTACGCTCTTCGTAATCAGAAAGACGATTAAACCTACCAGGATGGCGACAACTATGGAAATAAGGATCGCGAACTCAAGAGAAACCTCGCCCATAGGAGCACCTCCGTATATTAAATTTTCAAAATGCAAAATTCAACACAACTATCATAAATGATAAAGCGGTAAATGTCAATACGAAAAATTCTACTAACATAGAACGCCAATTTCAGTCGGTGTACCGAAACAGAAACATCTCTACCGCAATGTGTTCCTCAAGATCTCCGGATTTCACTTTCCGCTCCATATCGTTGCCGTCTTCGACCGCCCTGAGCACCCGCTCAAAGGACCACGCACGGCGTCTTCTTAAGTATTTTTTTACGACAAAGGGACGCGTGCCGAGCCTTGAAGCGATTTCGTCCGCATTTGCCCCGGATCCGCCCATCGAAAGCACCTTATAGAACATAAAGAACTGATTCGTCAGCATGTATAGAATCCGAAGCGGCTTCTCCTGCGCCTGCAGAAGCTCCGCATAGATTTCGGTAGCCTTCTTACGGTCGTTGTCAAGGATTGCGTCTGCCATTGCAAATATCTGAACCTCGGACACCGGCGTCGTAATCCGGCGGATGTCCTCTGCACGCACTTCTCCGGTTCCGGCGCAATAGGCCGACAGTTTCTCCATCTCAACCGAAAGCACGTCCATATCCGAACCGACACGCTCTAACAGGTAACCGGCAGCGGATTCGGATATTCCGAGCCCGCTTTTCTTTAAGGTCACACCGATGAAAGTTTTTAAATCCTTCTCCGAAAGGCCGTTGAATTCGGCAGCATATCCGTGTTCTTTGACGGCTTTATATAGTTCTCCGTTCTTGTCTACATCCGTCTCAACGAACAGGACGACAGTCGTCTCCGGTATCGCTGCGACTGCTTCGGCGAATGCATTGTTCTTTCCTTTGAACCAGCCGCTGTTTTCATATAAAATCAGTCTCCGGTCAGCAAAAAAAGGCACCGTTTCCGCAAGGTCGCGCACCTCGGACACCTCCGCGTTTCCGTCCCGGAAGGACTGGAAATTCATGGTGTCGCCCTCTGCCACAACCGCTGCAATCAGCTTATTCTTGTAAAGACGGATCATGTAATCGTCTTTGCCGAACAAGAGATAACAGGTGGAAAAAGTACCGTTTTTTATATGTTCCCGTATGGTATTCACAAACCCGACCTCAATCCAGTTACGTACCGGCCGTCACAGAAGCAGAACGCCCGCGAACAGCGCCAGGCCGACCGCAATCAGAATAAGCATCTGCTTGCCGTGAGGCTTCGGCCAGGGAAGGTTAAAGATAAACAGAAATGCCGTCAGCAATTCAAAAAAGCAATACACAAGCGGTCTGCCTTCCGGTACGATGCCGCCGACAATGTAGGCTATCGGAGCCATAATCGCGGAGCTGGTAATCGGAAGTCCCTGGTAAGTCGTGCGTCTTTCATTGGTCTTCGAGGCGCGCTCCTCTTCCATTACGTTGAAATAAGCAAGACGGATAATTCCGCAGATTGTCAGGATAAAACCGCATGCAAACGGAACGGCCGCTTCGAGCGCGGTCGAGTATTCGGTCGTATAAAGATGCAGACCGAGCAAAGCAGGCGTTATGCCGAAGCAGCAGATATCACAGATGGAATCCAGCTGGATTCCGAACTTCTTCGCTTCCTCGCTCCGCTTCACCTTTCTGGCTACGGCACCGTCGAACATGTCACATACGCCTGCTAACATCAGAAAGAAGATCGACCATTTATATTCTGCAATACTCCCGAGATAGATACTGACAAAAGCGCATAATACGCCGAAATAGGTCAGTATTACGGACGGATTGTAAAATCCTACAAATCGCTTGTTTTCCATAGCATTCTCCCACTCTTTTCGGACTGCCTTCAGTATACCGAATTCACCCGTTAATGTCAACCGAATTCAAGCCTCCGAGTTTACTTCTCCATTCTTAGCCGGTTATCGTTGACGGTCGGTCTGTAGGATGTTGTCTTAATACCTTTTTTGGTGATATAGGTCAGGACGGCGCCGTCGGTTTTGGTGATGTAGAGGATGCGGCTGCAGTCGGAAGCCAGGGTAACGGATTCGGGTGATGGGTGGCCGTAGTTGTTGTAGCCGACTGAAATCACGGAGATTTCAGGAGTGACGAATGAGTAGAACGATTCGCTGCTGGAATACCGGCTTCCGTGATGCGGTACTTTGAGGTAATAAACCGGGTGAAGATCGGACGGGTCGATTTGTTCGAGAATTTCCGCGGACACGTCACCGGGGAACAGAAACCGGTACCCGGAGGCGGTCAGTTCCGTTATCTGGCATAGGTCGTTACCGCCATCAGCGCCTTCTCTTCCTGCAGGAATAAACCGGAACGTAAGCTTTCCGACGCTCACCGAGTCACCGCCTTTTGTAAAGATTACCGGAACCGAAGAAGCAACGGAAGGCGCAAGTAAAGACTGAATCTCGGGGAAGGCTTCGGCGATATATACGCATCGGACGGAAGAGAAAACACTGCAGCTCCGGATTCCGTTGATATGATCCTCATCGGGATGCGATACGAACAGATAATCCACATGGTTATAGCCGTAATACTGTATAAACGGTTTAAGAATCTTCTCTCCGACCTCTTCCTTTGAGCTGCTTCCGCAATCTAAGACGATGACCGTTTTTCCGGACATGACGACCGTGCATTCGCCCTGTCCGACGCTTAAGGATGCGACCGTCGTTCCGGTGTGAATCGGAAGAAACAGCACAAAAGACGCAAGCAGCAAGTACCGGAACCGTTCATTCTTCTTCCGTTCAAGAACAAGAACGGCAACAAAGAATACCGCGAATATTACGGCCCGCACAGGCGTGATATGCCCGGGCGTAACCGTCAGGAAACGGACCTTCCGAAGCGTCTCCATAGTGCGGATTAACCCAAGTTCCGCATAATGAACCGGCCCCGCGAACAACCATCCGGCCGGCAGCACTATGAAGGAAAATGCCATTGCAAGAATCAAAAGTACAAACGCGGCGCTGATTCCGCTCAGAACGAATACATTTAAAAGTATCCCGATCGGCGTAACCGTATAAAATGCCTGTAACGTAATCGGAAGGAGTCCTGCCTGAAGAAGCACGGATGTCCGAAAGATTTTCCGCATGCTTTTCTTTTCTCCGATCCGGAACGGTTCCAAAGAGGTCATAAACCCGGCCGCAAAGGACAGTTGAAACGACAGGTTCGTAAGGCGGTACGGGGCAAGAAAAAGCACTGAAAGGAAAAGAAAACAGTTTGCGGAAAGCCGGTCATAAGTCCGTTTGAAATGCCCGCAGAACAGCGAAAGAAAGAACGTAAAGACGGCACGGATACAGGATATCGGAAATCCGCACAGCATTCCGTAAAGAAGAAGCACCGAACAGGCAATTATCTCCGCGGGCTTTCTCGGAAACAGGAACAGAAGGACCGCAAGCAGTATCTCCGCAAGAATTCCGACGTGCAGCCCGCTGACCGCAAGAATATGCGCGAGCCCGAACTGCTCATAAAGTTCTCTCTGGTCCCCCGGGAATGCGCTCTTCTCCCCGAGAAGAAGCGCATGCGGAAGGCCGGCCGTTTCCTTCGGAAAGAGCTTCCCGATCTGAACGGAAAGCCTGTCCCTTATAACAGAAACAAGCCGGTTTAAGCGGTTCGGTTTTCGGTTCAGGCGAACGTTATCGGCGCGCACTTCGGCAATGCATCCGATTGACGGATAATACTCCGCCGCATCAAACTGCCCCGGATTCTCCGCTCCGCGGAATTCCTTTGAATACCCGGTGACGGTCACATTTGCCTTCCTTTCGGGCAGCGTTTCCGTAGCCACGTAAACGTAATACGGATAGATGTTCCTGGCGGAACTGCTCTCCTGCCCGTCTCCGAATCGCGTAAGCCGCAACAGAAATCCGTACTCCGAAACGTCCTTAACGACGCCCGTATAAACGGTTGCCTGAAGAACAAAACGATGCAGTTTCTCCTCGGTAATCCGGTAGCAGAATCCGGTGAAGACGCCGAGCAAAAGCCCGGTTAAGAATCCGTACAAAAGGATTTTGGGGTATTTTCGAAATAACAGAAACAGAATGATGACGGCAGAAAGAACTGCCGAAGAAGTCCATCGGAACAACAGAAGCGTTATTCCGACGGACATGCCCGAACACGCCCACACAAGCGGACGTTTCATGATTATACTCCGATCAGGCGGACCTTCCGCCCTAGTTTGATATAAGTCCCGGATGGAACCGGAACACGCGGTTCATGTCGAACCCAAGATAAGAATAGATGCTCTTTCCTTCGACCGTGAACTCGACCTCCTGCACGGTCGGAAGCTGCGTCAGCGTATTCACAATGGAATAAACCGTCAGCGCCGCAGGAACGGCATTCAGTTCTTTCAAAAAAGCCGAATCCAGATCCACAACGCAATGCCCGTTCGAAATCGAGACGCCGAGAACCTTTGTCTCGGGCGGAATGACCGCAATTCCCGGAAGCTCATTCGGCCCCGCAATCAATCGGTACAGAATGTCATAAATCACGGACTGTGAGCCGTCCGTTTCGAGGTATTCCGTACATTCAAGAAGCCTCGAACGTTCCTCGTTTCCGAAGTAAAGCGTCACCTTCTGGCGGACCGGTGCGAACGTAAGCGTATCCGGATAGGATGCAGCACCAAGTACCACGTCCTCACCGTCCTCGCCCATACGTTCAAATACAACCGCGTCAATGGCTCCGATGCTGCAGAACGATTTCACGACGGCCGCGCGGCTTAACGACTTCTCAAGCCCGAAGAGCCCGATTTCAAACTGCCCGTAGTTCTCGAGCCTGAGCACGCCGTCCGAATAACTGTATTTCAACACGAACGAGCGGTTCGGAAGCGCCGCACGGTATTTCCCCTGCGAAGTTTCCTTAAGTGCTTCGATCATCTCGCCGATTCTTCCGTCGGTATCATATGCGGCAAATGTGATTGCTCTGCCGGTCAGTCCGTTCCCGTCCGGGTTAAGCGCATAAACGGTCGCATCGCGTCTGTCCGGCTGTTCCTTATTCGAGCAGGACAAAAGCACGGTTACGAAAAGGATAAGGACGATTGTGAAAACAAGTCTTTTCATGAATCGCTCCTTTCCGTTTCCCTGCCGGATTTCGTTAGCGGAATCCGGACACGGAACTTGGAACCGACGTTCAGTTTACTCGTAACGCGGATGTCGCCGCCGTGCGCCTTAACGATTTCGTAGGCAATCGAAAGACCGAGACCGCTTCCGCCGGTCTCTCTGGAGCGTGCCTTATCCACGCGGTAGAAACGCTCAAACAGGTGCGAAATCGCTTCCTCGGGAATGCCGATGCCGGTATCCTCAATGGAAACATAGAAATTGTTAAAATCGCTGTCTAAAGATACGCGCACCAAACCGCCGGGGCGGTTGTATTTGACGGAATTCTCAACAATATTCGTAAGCGACATCAATATGCGGTTCTCATCGATTTCCGCATAAACATCACGGAAATTGTCAAAGATCACCTCGATATTCTGCTCCTTCGCAAGCGGCAGAATCCGGTTCAGGACAACCTCAAGAAGCTTGTTTATATGCGTTTTCGAGAGGTTCAGCGGGCTTTGCTTTCCTTCCATGCTGACAAGCGTCAGAAGGTCGTTGATAATCAGGTTTTCGCGGTCGATTTCGGTGTTGATGTCCGTCAGGAATTCGCGGTACATCTCTTCGGGAACGCTGTCCTGCATCAGAAGCGAATCCGCGAGCACCTTAATCGACGACATCGGTGTCTTCAATTCGTGCGAGACGTTCGAAACAAACTCCTGGCGCGTCTTGTCGGCTTCGTTCAGACGGAGTATCATCCGGTTTGCATTGTCCTTGATTTCGCCGATTTCGCGGTAATCGACGCGCACGTCGATCGGATCCGTCTGATTGCCCTCGGTCGGGTTCAGCATTGCCTTCGCAAGATGGTTCATCGGTTTTGAAATCCGCGCGCATACGAAGATTCCGAAACCGGTCAGGAAAATCAGGAAGATTACGCACATGGATACGGTACGGCTCCGAAGCGCCGCAATCTGCTTCGCCTGCTCTTCCATCGGAATCAGGAAACAAATCACGCCGATATTCTGCCTGGCCGCTCCGTCGGGAACCGGAACATAAAGCGTTCCCGTTCCGTCTTTTTGAATCTCACGGATGGAATTACCCTGTAAAGCGGATATTGCGTCGCCGGTCAGCAGATAATTCCCGGTATCGGCCTGCGAGGTATCGAACACAATGCGGAGTTCGTCATTCAAAACAAGAATCCGCCCGCGGTATAAAACCGCAAGATTCATCAGCTCCGCGGAAAGCGATTCTTCCGAAGAAAGCTTCAGAAAATCCGAAGATTCGATACGATTGGCAAGCGATACGGAATGTTCTTTTAAGAGATTGACGGAACTGTTGTCGAGAATATCCGCGCGTCCGGAATGAAAGAGCCCGACGGAAACGAAAACGCACCCGCCGGCTCCCGCCAGAAGCAGCAGAAGAAAGATGATTACACTGATACTGATTTTATTGAAAATGTTCCGTTTTTTATTCATGGTCATTGAAATAATAACCGGCACCCCATTTCGTATGCACGTAAACGGGTGCGCTGGGGTCCTTTTCGATTTTCTCGCGGAGACGGCGGATGTGTACATCCACGGTACGGACATCTCCGACGAAATCGTAGCCCCAGACAATATTCATCAGGCTCTCACGGCTGTACACCTTGTTGATGTGCGTCGCAAGAAGTTCCAATAGATCGTATTCCTTTGCAGTCAGGCGTATTTCCTTCCCGTCGAGATACAGTCTGCGGCTGTCGCAGTCAAGCACGAAATTCTTAAGCGTGATCTGCTTCGGCGTCTGCGCATTCTGCTCCGCTGCCGTGCTTCTCCGGAAGATTGCCTTCATTCTGGCCTTCACTTCGAGAATGTTGAACGGCTTCGTAATATAATCATCGGCACCGTATTCGAGCCCGAGGATTTTGTCCATATCGTCCGACTTTGCCGTAAGCATGATAATCGGAACCATCGAGAATTCGCGGATCTGCTGGCATACTTCATAGCCGGACAGCTTCGGAAGCATCACATCAAGAAGAATCACGTCATAGTTCTGCTCGCGGACCATCCGGAGGGCTTCCTCGCCGTCATAGGCAACGTCCGCCTTCATTCCGTCCTGCTCCAGACTGAACTTGATTCCTTTTACAATCAGTTTTTCGTCATCGACGATGAGAACCCGTCTGTCCATACCTGCCCCCGAAGCGCCCTAACGGACGCAAATTTTCTCGCGGATTCCCTGCATAAGGGACTCCTTAATTCCGGTAACGTTCATCAGCTGTTCGATATCATCAAACCGGCCGATGCTGTCCCGGTAGCTTATAATGTCCGCAGCACGTTTCTCTCCGATTCCCGGAAGTTTCGTTAACTGTTCTGCCGTCGCGGCGTTGATGTCGAGCCTTCCGAACGCGTCGTACGCATTGTCGGAAGCAAGTTCCGAAGGCACATGCTCGCCGGTCTTCGGCACGTAAATCCGCTGCCCGTCATACACATAAGCGGCCAGATTCCAATACGCCGTATCGGCCTCTTCGGTGAAGCCTCCCGCCATGCGGACGGCGTCCTCAACGCGCGAACCGCGGCTTAAGTAGTAGACTCCTTCTTCTTTGACCTGTCCGCAAACGAAAACGCCTTGTAAGCAAGCGTTATCAGGAGAAACGCGAACTTCCCCGTCTTCCAGAGAAACCGGATTATTCTTACCGGAAGTGACCTTTTCTTCTTCGGGGTTTTGTCCTCTTTCTTCGCCATGATAGACCGCATCCTCACTGTGCAAACGATACGCGTACGCGATTCCGCTGAGTACGGCAAGAAACACCGCACCCGCAATAACAACCAGATTCTTTTTCATCGGTTTCTTCCTTTCCGGAAGATACCGCCTCACACGTGTTTATTGTACCTTAAAAACACCGATTGCACAAGAGCATTTTTCGGGGCATAAAGAAAGCCGGAAAAATCCGGCTTAACTTCATTTCGATACGGTTTTTAATGCTTTTCGGAGGCATTCGGTCATCTCATCGATATGCTTCTTTTCGACAATCAGCGGCGGAACGAAACGGATTATGTTCGTCCCCGCGGAAATCAGAATGCACCCGTTTGCAATCGTTTCCTTTACAATCGGACCGGCCGCAACCGAGAATTCAAGTCCCTGCATCAGTCCGAGTCCTCTGTGCGCGGTGACGATATCAAACTCGTTCTTAATCTTCTCAAGCTCGTCCCAAAGGTACGCGGAAACCTCTTTCACATGGTCCGTAAGCTTCGTCTTCTCAAACAGTCCGAATACCGTCTCGACGGCCTTGCATACAAACGGGTTGCCGCCGTAGGTCGAGCCGTGATCACCCGGAACCATCGCAGCATAAGCTTCCTTACATGCGAAGCATCCGACCGGAACGCCGCATCCGAGAGCCTTCGCGCTCGTAACGATATCGGGCTCGATTCCGTACTGCTGATAAGCGAACATCGTGCCGGTACGTCCCATGCCGCACTGGATCTCATCGAGAATCAGAACGATGTCACGGGCCGTACAAAATGCCCGGATTTTCTGAAGGAACTCCGGATCGGCCGGATAGATTCCGCCCTCGCCCTGCACGGTTTCCATGATGATTGCGCAGGTCTTGCCGTCGACTTTCGAAACCACGTCGTCATAGTTATTAAATTCGGCAAATGTGACGCCCCCGACGAGCGGCTCAAACGGCTCCCGGTAAGCTTTCTTGCCGGTTACCGAAACCGCACCCATCGTCCGGCCGTGGAACGAATGATCCATCGCAACCACGTTGCTGTCCGATACGCCGTGCTTGTTGTAATAGTACTTTCTTGCAAGCTTCAATGCGCCTTCGATTGCTTCCGCGCCGCTGTTCGTGAAGAACACGCGGTCCATTCCGGAAGCCTTGCAGAACAGTTGTGCGGCATGAACGGAAGGCTCGTTGTAATAAAGGTTCGACGTGTGCACAAGCTTGTCAATCTGTGCCTTCAAGGCGTCGTTATACTCTTTGTTGCTGTAACCGAACGCGAACACGGCGATGCCCGCAGCGAAGTCGAGATACTTCGTCCCGTCGGTTTCATAAAGATACATGCCGTCCCCGTGGTCCAGCACCATAGGGAAACGGTTATAAGTATGCAGCAGGACGGATTCGCCCAGTGCAATGGTTTTCTGTTTATTCATGAAAGACTCCTTATTCGCTTACTATCGCGGTGCCGACCCCTTTCTCGGTAAAGAACTCAAGAAGCAGGCAGTGCGCCTTGCGGCCGTCGAGAATATGCACCCGGCTCACACCGCTCTTGACGGCGTCGATGCAGTTCTGCAGTTTCGGAAGCATTCCGCCTCCGATGAAGCCGTCCGTAATCATCTGCTCGGCTTCCGCGAGAGTCAGAACGGAAAGCAGCGTGGACGGATCCTTCGGATCCTTGCAGACGCCTTCGATATCCGTAAGGAACGCAAGCTTCTCCGCGCCGAGCGCCTCCGCAATCGAGCATGCGGCATCGTCCGCGTTGATGTTGTATGCCTGGTATGTTTCGTCCATACCGATCGGCGCGATGACCGGAACGTAGCCGTTCTCAATCAGCGTATCGATAATCTTCGTATCAACCTTCGTGATATTTCCGACGAAACCGATGTCCTTGCCGTCGACAAGTTTCTTCTCCACGCGGAGCATTCCGCCGTCCTTACCGGTCAGGCCGACCGCTTTCACGCCGTTCTCTTCAAGGAACTGCACGAGGCTCTTATTCACGCGGTTCAGAACCATCTCAGCCACATTCATCGTATCGGCATCGGTTACGCGGAGACCGTTCACGAACTCGGGCTCCTTGCCCATCATCGTAACCCATTTGGAAATTTCCTTGCCGCCGCCGTGAACGATTACGGGATGCATTCCGACAAGCCGAAGAAGCGCCACGTCCTGAATCACATTTTTCTTCAGTTCCTCATCAAGCATTGCGCTTCCGCCGTACTTAACGACAACAATCTTGTTATAAAACATACGGATATAAGGCAGTGCTTCAATCAAAGTCTGCGCCTTTCCGATTGCCTGGTCTACATTCTTGCTTTCACTCATTCTCTCTTCCTCTTTCTCAGGATCTGTAATCCCCGTTAATCTTCACATAATCGTAGGTGAGGTCGCATCCCCATGCGGTTGCGCGCTCATAGCCGTCATGCAGGTCGACAATGTACTTGACGCGGTCCTGCGAAAGCATCTTGGTCGCAAGCTCTTCGGAATAATCAATCGCCATGCCGTTCTTGACGATATCCATGAAATCGTCCTCGTGCTGGATCGTGATATCCACCTTCGACGGGTCGAAATCCGCTCCGGAATATCCGAGCGCGCAGAGCACGCGGCCCCAGTTCGCGTCGCTTCCGAAGAAAGCGGCCTTCACGAGATTCGAAGAAATGACGGAACGGGCAAGGATTCTTGCATCCTCGCGGGTCTTCGCGTGGAACACCTTGCAGGTTAAGAGCTTCGTTGCGCCCTCGCCGTCGTGTGCCATTTTCTTCGCGAGATCCTTACATACAAGGAACAGTGCCTTTGCAAACTCTTCGTAAGCGGCGTCCTTCTTTTCAATCTTCTTGTTGCCGGCAAGTCCGTTCGCAAGAACGATGAATGTGTCATTTGTCGAAGTATCACGATCAACGGAAATCATGTTGAACGTGTCGCGAACAGCGTCGGAAACGGCTTCCTGTAAAAGCGCTTCGTCAATGCAGACGTCGGTCGTCACGACGCTGAGCATCGTCGCCATATTCGGATGAATCATTCCGGAACCCTTGCTCATGCCGCCGAGCAGAACGCGCTTCTCGCCGAGGAACAGCTCGCACGCAATCGTCTTCGAAACGGTGTCGGTCGTCATGATTGCTTCGGCCGCATCGACGCCGCCCTGCTCGGTTGCAGCAAGCGCCTTGACGGCAGCCTCAATACCCGGAATAATCTTCTCCATCGGCATCGGCTGACCGATGACGCCGGTCGATGCGGTGAAAACCTGCTCGGGCTTGATACCGAGCTCACCGGCCGTTACGGAAGCAAATGCGAGGTTATCCTTCACGCCCTGTTCGCCCATGCACGCGTTCGCGATTCCGCTGTTCAGAATCACCGCATGTTTCGGAAGTCCGTTCTTCAAAAGGGCGATGTCCCAGGTGACCGGAGCCGCCTTCACGAGGTTGGTCGTGAACGTCGCGCCCGCCACACAGGGCGTCTCGCTGTATACAAGAGAGATATCCTTCTTGTTTTTCTTGCGGATTCCCGCCATGACGCCCGCCGCGGAGAAGCCCTGCGGAGTCGTTACGTTTCCTTTAAATTTTCTCATAATGCCACCTTCTTATATTCATTCGATATTTCATATTAACAGCCCAAAATGCCACACTGATTATACGCTTTGAAAAGGAAAACTGCAACCGCTTTTCATCGGAGAAATCCGATTGCCCGGAGTTCCTTATATAACTTTGCCATCGGAAGCCCCATTACCGTATAAAAGTCGCCGCTGATGCCCTTTACGAACCGGGCACCGAGCCCCTGTACCGCGTAGGCACCTGCCTTGTCCGAAGGCTCTCCGGTCGATACGTACCAGTCGATTTCCTGTTTGCCCATTTCGGCAAATGTGACACCCGCCGAATCGGCGAAACAGGTTTTTGTCATATTTCCGTTTTCACATTTTATGATGCATACGCCGGTATAAACCGTATGCGTTTTTCCGGAAAGGCTTTTAAGCATTGCCTTTGCTTCTTCCTCACCGGCGGGCTTTCCTAAAACCTTCCCGTCAAGCCATACAATCGTATCGCTTCCGATAATGAGACAGTTTTCTTTTATGTGGTGATTTGCTACCGCAGCCGCTTTCTGCGCTGCAAGATCCATAACAATCTTTTCGGGATCGGTTTGCACGGTGTTCTCTTCGGTTTTCGAAACTTCTACCGTAAACGTAAGTCCGAGCATTGAAAGAATCTCTTTTCTTCTCGGCGATGCGCTTGCAAGAATCACAGGCATTGTCTGTTTCATGGAAGTCCCCTCTTCGGTGAATGATGTTGCTATTTTATACCCGGTTTTCTCATTTTGCAACAACTTTTTTACATTTTTATGCAATTTTATGCAAAAATCACGAAATTTTGCTATTTTCATAAAAAACTGTTGCATTTCTCGCATGTTTGATGTACATTTATGTACAGCAACGGAACGGGCTGAATGAAGTATGCATATTTTTGCATAAAAGGTTCACGAATACGCATCCGCTGAGAATTCCATATCGGAGGAACATAATATGAAGGAAAAAGTTATTCTCGCCTACTCCGGCGGTCTTGACACTACGGCAATCATTCCGTGGCTCAAAGAAAACTATGATTATGAAGTTATCTGCTGCTGCATCGACTGCGGCCAGGGCAACGAGCTTGACGGTCTTGAAGAACGTGCAAAGTATTGCGGTGCTGAGAAATTATACATTCTCGACGTAAATGACGAATTTGCCGAGGATTATATCGTTCCCTGCGTACAGGCGAACACCGTTTATGAAAACAAGTACCTGCTCGGCACCTCGATGGCCCGCCCGCTGATTGCGAAGAAGCTCGTTGAGATTGCCCGCAAGGAGGGCGCTACCGCAATCTGCCACGGCGCTACCGGTAAAGGAAACGATCAGGTTCGTTTCGAGCTCGGCATCAAGGCTCTCGCTCCCGACCTCAAGATTATCGCTGCATGGAGAAGCCCTTACTGGACCATGAATTCCCGTGAGGAAGAGATCGAGTACTGCAAGAAGCACGGCATCGATCTTCCGTTCAGCGCTGACAACTCCTACTCCCGTGACCGCAACCTCTGGCACATCAGCCACGAAGGCCTTGAGCTCGAAGATCCTGCGAACGCTCTGAATTACGACCATCTTCTTGTGCTCGGCGTATCTCCCGAGAAG
>JAGAES010000040.1 GCA_017613055.1 Lachnospiraceae bacterium
GAGGAAGTCTGCAAGCTGATCCGTGAGTACATTGCCGAGCTTTATGATGCTGAGACCGCTTCGGCAGTTCGCATCCAGTACGGCGGTTCCATGAACGCCGGCAACGCTGCAGAGCTTCTTGCAATGCCCGACATCGACGGCGGTCTGATCGGCGGCGCTTCCCTGAAGGCTGACTTCGGCAAGATCGTTAACTACAACAAGTAAGAGAATCCCGAAGGATCCTCATAAGACACCGGACGTACCAGTTACGTCCGGTGTTTTTTGTTACGTAAAATGCGATGGCATTTTTCGAAAAATAAGGAAATCCTGCCCGATATGACAAAATTGCCGTCAAATAAAGTCAAGGTGGTTTACGTCGCCTCGCGCGTGCGGGTGCTTTACAAAGATGATTGACGGATGTATAATATTAATGTTATTTTGTATACCTCTGCGGAGATGCGCGTCTTGGCAGGGTATTCACAGATAAAGAAAGGAAAAAGAATATGAAGAACATCAAGAAAGTTCTTTCTCTGTTGCTTGTGCTTGCCATGGTTCTTTCCCTGGCGGCGTGCGGAAAAAAGAGCGGCGAAACCGGCTCCGACACGACTCCGACACCCAATGGCGGCGACAACGGCAACGGAACCGTTACCACTCCGGCACCTGAAAAGCCGAAGAGCTACACCTTTAAGGACTATGCACAGTCCCTCGGAAACGACTGGAACCCGCATACTTGGGAGAACAGCGGCGACAGTGCTATTCTCGATTACCTCTCGACTCCGCTTGTCAATCTGACGATTGAAAACTCGGAAGAGGCTAAGTATCAGTGGATTTACGAGATGGCTACGGCAGTTACCGATACGACCAAGGATAATCAGGCTGACCTGACGAAATTCGGATGTATCCTGCCGGACGACAAGAAAGCCAGCGACATTACCGAAGGTTATATCTTTGATATCACCCTTCGTCAGGGCGCAAAATGGGAAGACGGCACTCCGATTAATGCGGATACCTATGTTTATTCCATGCAGCAGCTTCTGAATCCGGAGATGAAGAATTACCGTGCCAACACATACTGGTCCGGTGACTCCGCAATTGCCGGCGCAAAGGCTTACTACTACGGCGGTACCACTTCCGCAGTAGACAACTATGACAAGTCTACGGACACCTTCGTTTTCGAAACGATTGACGAACTCACGAAAGGCTCCGACGGCGTATACTACACCGCGGACAACCAGAAGGTTTACCTGAAGCTCGCCGCCGGCATCAGCTATCTTGACGGCGACGCTATCGCAGATTACATCGAAGGCTACAGCGCATACTTCAATACGGAAACCTGGGAAGAGCTTTCTGACATGATCGACGAGAACGGTCTTGTTCCGCTGACGGATGAGACCCTTGCTCTTTTCACTCCGATTATTTCGACGGATATGTGGGCAGAGGATGAGACCTGTGTTCCTTACTATCTTGCATACGACAAGACCTTCGAAAAGATGGATTACTCCACCGTAGGTCTTTACAAGGTTGATGATTATACAATTCGTTACGTCAATGAGAGATTCATTGAGCGCAATTACTTCCTGACTTCTCTTACCAGCAACTGGATTGTAAATGAGAAGATGTACGAAGCAAACAAGGAAACGAAGGACGGCACGATCATTACGAAGTACAACAATTCGAAAGAGACGACCTGCTCCTACGGCCCTTATAAGATTTCCTCTCTTCAGAACGGCAAGCAGATTATCTTCGTTCAGAATGAGAACTGGTTCGGTTACACGAAGAACGCCGACGGCAGCCTTACCTCTATGACCAGCTCGGAGGGATTCAAGGTTGACGGCAAAGACATTCAGCAGTACAAGGCTACTTCCATCGTTATTGACGTTATGGATGAGAATACCGCCAAGCAGGCATTCCTGAAGGGCGACCTCAGCACATGGTCACCTACCGCTGAAGAGCTTGTAAACTATTCCACTTCGGATCAGCTTTACAAGCAGGATGAGACCTATACCGAGAGATTCTTCTTCAACACCAATGAAGAAGCTCTTAAGTCAATGGACGTAAACGGCGGAAACAAGAACTCGGTTGTTCTTACGAACACGAATTTCCGTAAGGCTATGTCCCTTTCAATCAATCGTCAGGAATTTGTTACGGCTACGGCCGGATTCAAGCCTGCGTGCTACCTCATGAACGGTCTGTACTACTACAACGTTTATGACGATCCTACCTCCATCTACCGTGACTCCGACGAGGCTATGCAGGCAATCTGCAATCTGTACGGCGTAGAGTACGGCGAAGGAAAAGCTTACGCAACACTGAAAGATGCTTACAAGTCCATCAACGGTTACAACGTAACCCTTGCAAAACAGTACTTCACCCAGGCTTGTGATGAGCTCGTTGCTGCAGGCCTTTACAACAAGGGTGATGAGATTAAGATCCGTATTGCATGGGCGAAGGGTGCTCTGCAGACTTCCGATCAGGCTCAGGTTGCTTTGATTAACAAGCAGGTTAATGCTGCACTTGACGGAACCGGCTTCGGCAAGATTACGTTTGAGGCAGTCGGCCAGCTTGAGAACCGTTATAAGGCTGTTCCGAGCGGCGATTACGCAATCGGTTACGGCGCATGGGGCGGTGCTGCATTCTATCCGTTCACGATGTTCCGCGTATATTGCGATCCGGATTATACATCCATCCATGAGGCAGCTTGCTGGGATCCTTCTAAGGAGACTCTGACCATCAACATCAACGGTGAAGACGAAACCATGACCTGGCAGAAGTGGTCGAACTCGATGGAATCCGGTAAGTATGCTACCGCGGATTTCAAGACGAAGCTCACCATCCTTGCCGCAATGGAAGAGAACTACCTTGCGAAGTATTATTGCATCCCGCTTTGCGGAACGACAATCTGCCAGCTGCTTTCCTTCCAGACGGCTTTCTATACGGATGAGTACAACATTATGTATGATTTCGGCGGAATCCGTCTCGTACAGTTCAACTATGATGACGAAGCCTGGAAGAAGGCTGTTGCCGATCAGGGCGGTACGCTCAGCTACGAGTAAACCGAAGTTATCAGAGTTCTGTATATGATGTGAAATTGACTGATTGAATAAAGAGCGGGAGTGGATTTCACTCCCGCTTTTTCTGTTCTTTTTTGTAAAAAAACGGATGCAATTATGCATCTTTTATGCTATACTGTTTGTGATTTCCGATTCCATGGCAAAAGGAGTTGCCGGCATATGCTGAAATATGTTACCAAGCGAGTGATTTTAATGTTTGTCACACTGTTTATCATTGTGACAATGTGCTTCTTTCTGATTAAGCTGCTTCCGCAGGAACTTCCGTTGGAAACCGCTCAGCAGGAAGCTGTTATGCAGAGACTGGAGGCGCAGGGCTATAACAAGCCTCTGATTGTTCAGTATGCAAAATACCTGAAGAATATCTTCACAAAGGGAGACTTCGGTACTTCCTGGAAGATTCAGAAACTGCAGCCTGTTGTTGATATGTTTCTGGAGCGTCTGCCGCCGACAGTTCTGATTAATCTGTATTCCTTTTTGCTTTCCGTCCCGATTGGAATCCTGTTCGGTATCTATGCGGCCATTAAGAAGAATAAATGGCAGGACCAGCTGATCAGTACTTCGGTTATGGTCTTCGTATCGGTGCCGTCCTATGTGTACGCATTCCTGGTACAGTATTTTCTGTATTTCAAGCTTGGACTTCTCCCGCCTACGTTGTATTCACTCGCGGATGCAGGCGGTTCCTGGTTTACGTTAAGAATGTTTAAGAGCATGCTTCCGCCCATCATCGCACTGTCCTTCGGAACGATCGCCGGACTGTGTCGTTTTACGCGTGCGGAGCTCACTGAAACACTGACCTCAGATTATATGCTGCTTGCCCGCACAAAGGGCCTTACGAGAGCGCAGGCGACCTCGCGGCATGCGATGAAGAATGCGATGGTTCCGATTCTTCCGATGATTCTCGGAGGATTTGTCGATATTCTGGCCGGTTCTTTCGTTATCGAGCAGATTTTCTCGGTTCCCGGCGTCGGCGCGCTTTACGTCAACTCCATCAGCCAGCTGGACTATGACGTATTCATGATGGATACCGTCTTTTATACCTTTGTCGGCCTTTTGGCCAATATTGTAACGGATCTGAGTTACGGCTTCATTGATCCGAGAATTCGAATGGGAGAGAAATGATATGAGTAAGAAAACAATCGAAATCAATTCCATCCCTTCGGAGAAATTCACATTTGTCAATCAGAACGAAAAGCTTACCGATACAAAATTCGTTGACAAGCCTGTAGGCTATCTGAAGGATGCGTGGATCCGTTTCTGTAAGAACAAGGGCTCCATCGTTGCGGCGGTAATCATTCTTATAATTCTGTTGTTTGCCTTTGTAACGCCCGTAGTATTTCGGCGTTATGACCAGACCTTTATGGATGTTTACTACTCCAAGAAGGCGCCGCGCAACCTCTGGCTCAGAGACCATCTCGGGATTTGTGACGGAACGGTTACCCGAGACTTTAACGAACGCGGTATGCTTATCGTAATCGGCATCGGCATCGGTGCGGAAGACGTTAACGGAACCGGAGAAGTAACACTCGAAGAAGGAATGGCAAGCTATTACCAGCCGATGCAGAAGATCGGTGAGGGTAAGAAGATTACCGGTATGATCGGTTCCAAGGATAAGGTCATCTATACCTGCAAACTGGACACGTATCTTGAGTACGGCTTCCAGTATCAGAGCATCGAGCAGGAGGAATACCAGAGAATTAAGGCATGGGAGATTAAGACCGGTCTTAAGGTGCTGTATCCGCTTGTCGAGGAGAATGAGTGGAACCTCGATCCGACCAACGCCAACTATTGGTATAAAACGAAGAAAGGGACGCCGGTCCGCTTAAATGCGAGAGGAAAGGCGAAGGAAATCGCCTATGAACCCGGTATGGTACTTGAGGACAATTATGTCCGCGACGCCGAAGGCAACCCGGTGTACTATACGTATACCGGCGGCGGAGACAAGGACACTGCTCAATATAAAGTCCGCGTTTTATATTACAACTATTACCGCTATAAGAACGGCTTTGAGCCGGAGTACCTGTTCGGAACGGACAGCCAGGGGTACGATATGATGCTCCGTCTGGCATCCGGTATCAAGTTAAGCTTTCTTGTTGCGCTTGTGGTTTCCGCCATCAACCTGACAATCGGCGCGATTTACGGTGCAATCGAAGGGTATTACGGAAATACGACCGACCTGGTTATGGAACGTATTTCGGATATTCTGACCCATACGCCCTTCATCGTTGTCGCAACCCTGTTCCAGCTGCATTATGCGTCCAAAATCGGACCGATTCCGTGTCTTCTGTTCGCGTATGTGACGACCGGATGGATCAGTATGGCTTACCGCGTAAGAACGCAGTTCTACCGTTTTAAGAATCAGGAGTACGTTATGGCTGCGAGAACGCTCGGCGCGAGCGATTCCCGCATCATCTGGAAGCATATCTTCCCGAATTCCCTCGGAACGATTATCACGAGCTGCGTGCTCGTCATTCCGGGCGTTATCTTCACGGAGAGCATGTTAAGCTTCCTCGGAATCGTCAAACTCGGAAACGAAACGACGACCTCTCTCGGAACGCTCCTTTCCGATGCGAGTAACATATGGATGAACTTCCCGCATCTGATGCTCTTCCCGGCACTTATTATTTCTTTGCTGGAGATCTGTTTCAACCTGTTCGGTAACGGTCTCCGCGATGCGTTTAATCCGTCCCTGAGAGGCGTGGAGGAATAATTCATGGACACTATTTTGGAAGTGAAAAACCTGAAAGTATCCTTCCGCACGACGGGAGGTACGCTGAAGGCAGTGCGTGATATCTCGTTCAGTCTCGAACGCGGTAAGACGCTTGCCATCGTAGGAGAGTCGGGTTCCGGCAAGTCGGTAACTTCCCGGTCGATTCTCGGTATCCTTGCCGGTAACGCCATTGTTGACGGCGGAGAGATTTTATATGACGGTAAGGATTTATTAAAGATTTCCGAAGAGGAGATGTGTAAGATCCGCGGAGACCGTATTTCGATGGTTTTCCAGGATCCGCTGTCTTCCTTAAACCCGATTGTGAAGATCGGACGTCAGATTACCGAGGCCATGCTCCTTAAGAACAAGGGCAACCGCCGGCGCGCCCGTAAGGCATTCAATTCGACGCTTGCGAACCTCCGTAAGAGCATGATTGCCGCGAATCCGGATAAGGCCGCAGAGATTACAGAGCTGACGAAGACCTTTGATAAATCGACGATTTCGGCGCTCAAGATGGAAACCGCTTATACGACGGCTTATTCCTATGCGGATGAGATTCACGAGACGGCCGGCGATTTTATATTCCTGCTTGAGAAGAACCAGAAGGTCAACCTGAAACCCGAACTGAAGGAGCTTGCGAAGAAGCTTAGGAAAGTAAAGAACCGTTTTATTACGCACGGACTTGACGGTGAGCTTCAGGGACTTGTCGACGAGACTTCCTCGCTTCGGAGGGAATATGTTCTTGCAGGTAAGAAGAACGATTCCTTAAAGCCGAAGGCGATTGCGCTTCTTAAGAAGATTTTCGACTTCACCGCACAGCTTGAAGCAGAAGAGAAACCTGACTTTCTGAGCATCGGATATTATCAGTATAAACACGGCAATCAGGATCTTGCCGGTCTTTCCGTTACGGAAATCAATGAGAAGACGGTTAAGAACATGAACGAAGAGTATCTGGACCGCTTTCTGTCCTATGCGGAATCCGGTCTTGCTTACTCGCACAATGCGGCGCTTGAGAAGAAAAAAGCGGTCCTTGCGGAGATGCCGGATGCGAGAAACTTCTATGAGAGCAGCTACACGAAGGCTTCAGCACGTTCCTTCGGAAAGAAGCTTGCGAAGCTTGTGGAGGCATCCATTGATCCGCTTGAGGTGGTGAAGGACAGTTATGCATACACGTTCCGGAGCAGCCTCTTACATGCAATCGACCAGTACTTCTTCTATTCAAAGCATAACCCGAAGGAAGAAGCCCGTTTCGCGCGCCAGACAAGAAAGCGTGAGGCGCTTCTTGATAAGGGAAAGACCGTAGACTGGAAAGTCGTTCCGAAGCGTGTTCTTGATCTTGACGAGCTCCGTGAGGAAGTATTAAAGACCGTTGTTACGATGGACGAACGGTATACCGCTTACGTGAAAGAAAACACAAACGGCGACTTTAAAGAAAGAAGCCGCAGCCTTGTGGAATGGTTCCGTAAGCAGGCCTCCGAGGCCGTATACCGCGTCAGCAAGAGCATGGCAAAGGAAAAGGCCATCAAGCTGATGAAGGAAGCCGGAATCCCGGAACCCCGTATCCGTTTTAACCAGTATCCGTTCGAATTCTCCGGCGGTATGCGTCAGCGTATCGTTATCGCGATAGCGCTTGCCGCGGATCCGGACGTATTGATCTGCGACGAGCCGACCACGGCGCTTGACGTTACAATCCAGGCGCAGATTCTCGAGCTGATTAACAAGCTGAAAGCGGAGCGGCATCTGTCGGTTATTTTTATTACGCATGACCTCGGCGTTGTCGCGAACATGGCCGACGAAATCGCGGTTATGTATGCCGGCAAGATCGTGGAATACGGCACCGCGGACGACATTTTCTATAACCCGCGCCATCCGTATACATGGGCGCTGCTGTCGTCGATGCCGGACCTTGATACGAAAGAAAAACTGGATGCCATCCCGGGCACGCCTCCGAATATGATTTACCCGCCGGAAGGCGATGCATTTGCCGCACGAAACAAATACGCAATGCAGATTGACTACGAAGAGGAACCGCCGCAGTTTACGGTATCCGACACACACTGGGCAGCCACCTGGCTGCTGCATCCGAACGCTCCCAAGGTGGAAATTCCGAAGACGATTTCCGACCGGATTGAGCGGATGAAGCAGAAGAACGAAACGATTGCGTAACCCGGAGGTAAGCATGGAAGACGAGAAAAGAGAAGTTCTGCTCAGGGTGGAGCATCTGACGCAGTGCTTTAAAATGGGACACGGCGAGTTCAAGGCTGTCGATGACGTCAGCTTTGAAATCCATAAGGGCGAAGTGTTCGGACTCGTAGGCGAATCCGGATGCGGCAAGACCACCACCGGCCGTTCCATTCTGAAAATCTATGACATTACGGGCGGAAACATCTACTTCAAGGGACAGCGCATCTGTGCCGGAATCCGCACCTATAAGGATGCCATCAAGGAAGCCCGGAAGGAACTGAAAACCTGCACGGACGAAGCAAGACGCGCAGAACTTGCGAAGGTGATTGAAGACAACCGCACCGAAATCGCGAAGGCCAGATACGATCACAAGATGTGTGACAAGCTCTACGCGAAGAAACTCGTAAAAGAGACGGAAGAGCGCTACGAAAAGCTGATTGCGGAAGCCAAGACGCCCGAAGAAGCAACGGAGCTTAAGAAAAAGCTTATGAAGGAGCGCAGGATTGCCGCGAAAACCCGTCTGATCACGAAGATTCAGATGATTTTCCAGGATCCGATAGCATCGCTTGACCCCCGTATGACGGTCCGCGAGATTATTGCCGAAGGCATGATCATCAACGGCATCCGGGACAAGGAATACATCGACGAGAAGGTTTACGACATTCTCGAGAAGGTCGGTCTGGTGCGAGAGCATGCCGGCCGGTATCCGCATGAGTTCTCCGGCGGACAGCGCCAGCGTATCGGTATCGCGCGGTCGGTCGTGATGCGCCCCGAGATGATTATCGCGGACGAGCCCGTTTCCGCTCTGGACGTTTCCGTTCAGGCGCAGGTCATCAACCTTTTGAATGATCTCCGCGACGAATTCGACCTTACGATTATGTTCATCGCGCATGACCTTTCGGTCGTGAAGTATTTCTCGGACCGCATCGGCGTTATGTATTTCGGGAAAATGGTAGAGATGACGACCTCCGACGAGCTGTTCGCGCATCCGCTGCACCCGTATACGAAGTCGCTGCTGTCGGCCATTCCGCTTCCGGATCCGCAGTCGGAGAAGAAGCGTACGCGTATTGTTTACAACGCGATAGCCGAGCACGATTATTCGGTTGACAAGCCGTCGCTTCGGGAGATTGTTCCCGGCCATTTCGTTTACTGTAACGACGCCGAGGAAGAAAAGTACCGCAAGGAACTCGGCATCTGACGAAACACGAAAGATTATCTTAAAAGGGGGAACGGAACGCATGAAATCAAGACTGTTTCAGTACGGCATTACGACAGTTCTTGCAGGCTTGGTTTCGTTCTTCCTGATAAAAGGACGCTACCCGGGAGCCGGCGCGGCGGCAGCGGAGAAATACCATGTTCTCTGCGATGCGTTTACGGTTCCGGGGGTGATTCTTCTTATGCTCGGAGCACTCCTGTGGGTCTCCGGGAAAGGTGCCTTCACCGGAATCAGCTGGGCAGCTAAGAATGCGATTCTTCTTCTGATTCCCGGGCAGGGTCTTAACCGCGAATCCTATCCGGAATACCGTGCGC
>JAGAES010000041.1 GCA_017613055.1 Lachnospiraceae bacterium
CAACGCAGGCAAGCCGGTTTCGAAAGAAAGGCTTACGGAAATCTTCCTTGAGCTTCAGCAAAAAGGCGCGGCAAATGTGAATCTCGTCACGGCAGGCCACTATGCCCTCGCGGTTTCGGAAGCGGTGCGCCAAGCGAAGCGACAGGGACTTACCATCCCGGTTGTCTGGAATTCGGGCGGATACGAGCGCATTGAAACGCTTGAGCGGATTTCGGACGTCATCGACGTATGGCTTCCGGACCTTAAGTACGTGCGGAAAGAAACCGCGCAGGCATTCTCGCATGCGCCGGACTACCCGGAAACCTCGAAAGCCGCAATCGATTACATGGTGAAGACGGCGGGAGAGCCGGTCTTCGACGACAGGGGGTATATAAAGCGGGGCGTCATCGTAAGGCATCTGGTGCTTCCGGGGCATACCGAAGAGTCGAAGGAGGTCGTGAAGTACCTTTATGATACCTATCGGGAACGTATATGGATCAGCCTCTTAAACCAGTACACGCCGCCCGGGGAGAAGCTTCCGTATAAGGAACTGAACCGCCGGCTTACGACATATGAATACGATAAAGTCACGGATTACGCTCTTTCCGTCGGTGTCACGAACGCCTATGTGCAGGAGCGGAGCGCGGCTTCCGAAGAATTCATTCCGGTATTTGACGGGGAAGGCGTGTGATTTTTCGCTAAAATTTCGGAAAATCGCGGAAAATCCTTTTCTTTCGCCCCGTTTCGTGATAAAATATCAGTCAGCCCCCGAACGATAAGGGCTGCAGAAAAAGGCACGATAAGTGCCGACGGAGGAACATTTGCAATGAGTATTGAAAGACGACTGGCCGCCAAAGAAAGAAGCCGCAAGGCAAGAACGAAAGCAACCGTGAAGAAGTGGGCTGCGATTCTGTGTCTTCCCGTGCTTGCAGTTATCATTCTTTCCGGATATCTGATCTATAAATCCGTGACGACCGTGAACTACAGCAAGTACATTTCAAAGGACGGGACGATTCAGGGTGTTTCGCCCAGGGAGTGTTTCTCCGAGTTTCCGAATCTTGACGATGTCGTCATCGATATCGAGCCGACGGACGACGAAGTACAGGCCAAGCTGAAGAGCACCATCCAGTCTCTTGAGGAAGCGGCGAAGGACGCCTCCGAGCTCGAGACAAGCGAGAATACGACCGAAACGATTGACTATCTGTCCCATTTTAATCAGGAATGGGTTGAACAATATGCCGCCGATACGCTCGGCGACAAGTATCCGCTCACCGAAGAAGGTTTCCTTGATTACGTAACGGACCTTCTCCGCGAGGCGAACAAGGGAAATGCCAAGTCTTACGTTTCCAGTTACATGGAAGCGCATACGGCGGTGAAGAGCTACCCGTTCTGGTTTACGAAGAACCAGAAGAAGATCCTTGCTCACGATTACGAGGCGACCTTTGAGCAGTGGAAGGAATACGGTCTGTTCGGCGAATACGAGGATTATGAATCGTACGTACTGTCCATCTACGAAACGAAGTCCGCTTACCGCAAATCGCTGAAGAAGGATGCGAAGGCTTCGACGAAGACGTATCTGATCTGGCTGACCGTTTTTGACGAGCTGAACCTGACGGCCACGATTGCCGATTCGAAAGCTTACGAGATTTCGAGAGCCGGTATGACGGAAGCGACCGACGAGGAGAAGGAGAAGTACTGGAACAGCCTCGTAGAAGAGTACGGCGAGCCTTATCTGATGCTCGAGTACCGTCAGAACGCGGCAATGGAGGCGCTTGCCGCTAAGGTTCTCGCGAAGATGGAAGCGCAGTAACCGGAAAGAAAACCGGAAGGAGGGGGTTCGATGCCTGCCTGCTATACACATAAGAAAATGGGCGCGTTCGTATACCGTGAGCTGTCTGCGGACACGAAACGCCTGATTCATAAATATCTGCCGTATTTTCTGATCGGACTCCACGGACCGGACATCCTGTTCTATCATCCGGTACCCGGCGAGCCGCAGGTTCATGAGTACGGACGGAAGCTGCATCACGAGCCGTTCGGTATTTTTGCGGAAAATGCGAAGACGGTCCTTCAGAATTCGGAGGACGACCGGCAGCTCGTATATTTCTACGGCTACATGTGCCACCTGTTCTCGGACCACAAACTGCACGCGGCAATCCCGCAGCTTTGCGAGGAGACCGGCGTCACGCACGGAAAGATTGAGATTGAACTGGACCGGTACCTGCTTTTAGAGGACGGATATGACCCGGTGAGTTATCCGGTAGCCGCGCACATCGCGGTGAACCGCGAGGTCGCGCATGCGATTGCACCGTTCTATCTCGGCATTCACGAAACGCAGATTTTTGCCTGCCTTGCGGCGATGAAATCCTCGCTTACGGTAGCCAGAAGCCGGAGTAAAAAGTACCGGCAGGCGGTCGCGGAGATTATGGCATTTGCCGGATACGGACATAAGATTCCGAGTTTCGTGATGACGCCCGATCAGAGCGAATTGTGCCTCGCCGTGATGCCCCGCATGAGAGAGTTTCTTTCGGAAGCGGTGGACGAAGCGGTGCCCGCAATCGAGGAAATTACAAAGTATATATATTCTGATGAAAAAATGCCAAATTTTATTGCATTTCAGATGGATGGGGAAAATCAGAATTGACAAAAAAATCAATTCATTATATCTTTAAGGTGAGAAGTTGCCAAAGGAGGGGATTATTATATGATTATTACGGTTACAATGAATCCCGCAGTGGATAAGACTGCCGAATTGGGCGATTTCGTTCTCGGAGGAGTCAATAAACTGAAAAATGTCATCATAGATGCCGGCGGCAAGGGGATTAACGTGTCGAAGACACTGCGCGTGCTCAACAAACCGAACATGGCGTGCGGTTTCCTCGGCGGCCCGAACGGCGATACGGTTCGCCTCGCGCTTCAGAAATCTATGATTATGTCGGATTTTGTTCAGGTAGCGAACGGCGAGACCAGAAGCAACCTGAAAGTGAAGTCAATCTTCGGCATGACCGAATTTGACGAGCCCGGGCCGAAGGTTACCAAAGAAGAACTGCAGCAGTTGATGGATAAGCTTAAGAAGCATGCGAAGCCCGGTACGATGTTCGTATTGAGCGGCAGCCTGCCGGAAGGCGTTCCGACCGATATCTATAAGACCATGACCGAGATGCTGCATCAGTGCGGCTGTAAGGTATTCTTAGACGCCGGCGGAGATGCTTTGAAGTACGGTCTTGAGGCACAGCCCGAATACATTAAGCCGAATCTCGGAGAACTCCGTGATCTGTATGATTACCATGATGAGTTCGAGAGCAACGAGGCAATGGTTGCCTGGACGAAGGAGAAAGCCGTTGAGCTTCTCTCGAAGGGACCGCGTATGGTTTCCGTTTCGCTCGGTGCAAGCGGCGGCGTATTCACGGACGGTATTGAAACGATTTACGCACCCGCCAAGAAGGTGGATGTGCTTTCGCCGGTCGGCGCCGGCGATGCGATGACGGCGGCAATTGCATACTGCCTGGATTCCAACATGCATTTCCATGATGTAATCCGTTATGCGATTGCGGTTTCCTGCGGCGCATGCACGACCGACGGAACCAAGCCCCCGAGCAAGGAGGTTATTGTTCAGCTGCTTCGCCAGTAAACAAAGAATAGGATGAAGAAAGAGAACAAACATCGGAGTGTATGGAAGATTGCCCTGATTGTTCTGCTTGGATTCGCATTTACCGGACTTCTCGTCTTCGCGATATGGGATTATATCGTAAGTGGGAAGTCCGTTGTCCGTCTCGGGGATTATTCCGATCTCACCTACACGGCGGACAACCGGGGCGACGCGGGGACGCAGGTAGTTGACATGCTGGTGTCCCGCTCGAAGTTCGGCGGTCTTGTGAAAGAGGAAGCGAAGAAGCTTGCGGAGCAGACGATGCAGAAGTATCGGGGAAACGCGGACTATCTCGAAATCACATTTGAGGATTATCTTAAGATCTACTTCGGGACGACCGTAGAGGACTTTCAGAAGAGTGTTTCCGAATCGGCGCTTTCGGTCGCCAAGGAGGAAGCGGTTACGGACGCCGTTGCGGACCGTGAAGGGATTGTTCTTTCGGAAGCGCAGTATGAAACGCTTCTGAACCGCTATATGGAGAACGCCGGTTACACCGACCGTGAGCTGTTCCTCAGGGATTACAATGAGAAAGAACTCCGCGTACAGATGCGAAGAGACTTGACGGTCGATTTCCTTCTGTCGAAGGCGAAAGGACCGGAACTGACCGATTGACAATCGGCGATGTGAGGAAGCATGGGCAAGAAGTACACAGTCGGCTGCAAACAGTTGGATACGGAAGGCAAAGGGATTGTCTCCTTTAACGGGAGAACATTCTCGGTGCCTTTCTTTTTGGACGGCGAAAAAGGGACGATTTCCCTTGTGTACGGGCGGAACGAAACGACGGCGCGGATGGAAGAAATTCTAAAGGCGTCGCCGGACCGCGTTAATCCGGAGTGCCCTTATTACATGCAATGCGGCGGCTGCGATCTGTTGCACATGACATACGAAAAGCAGCTCTTAGTGAAGCAGGGACATGTGCTGTCCGCGCTTTCGAAACGAATCGAAGCGGACAAGCCGGAGATTCTTCCGATGCTTTCTGCGGACGAGCCGTTTCGGTACCGGAACAAGATCCACAGCACATTTGCCGTACAGGGCGGTAAGGTTGTCGGGGGACTCTACGCCGAGTCGACGCACCGGCTGATGCCGCTTCCCGAGGGGTGCAGAATAGAACCCGAGGAGGCAGCGAAAATCGTCCGGACGATATGCCGTTTCGCCGACAGCCATTCTATAAGCGTCTACGACGAAGACCGGAGGAAGGGGATTCTGAGGCATGTGCTGATAAGGATTTCGTCCGGCGGCGATATCATGGTTGTTCCGGTGGTCGCCGAGAAGATATTCCCGAAGAAACGGGCGCTTGCCGAGGCGATTGTAAAGAATCATCCGGCGGTTAAGACGGTTGTTCTGAATTACAACCCTGCTGCGACGACAATGGTGCTCGGAGAGAAAGAAGAAGTGCTCTTCGGGGAGGGATATATTACGGAGACGCTGTGCGGATGCACGTTCCGGATCTCGCCGCGCTCGTTCTTCCAGGTGAATACGAAGCAGGCGGAGAAGCTTTTCGCGACGGCGGTCACATTTGCCGGAATAAAAGAAGGCGAGCAGGTGATTGACGCGTATTGCGGGACCGGAACAATCGGGATTCTCGCGGCGAAAAGCGCACCGGGAGCTGCGATTACCGGTGTGGAACTCAACGAAGACGCCGTTAGGGACGCAAGGAGCAACGCGGAGCGGAACGGACTGAAGAATGCCTCCTTTGTGTGCGCGGATGCAGGAAAGTACCTGAGTGCCGCGGCAGCCGAAGGGAAGAAGGCGGACGTCCTCTTTTTGGACCCGCCGCGGAGCGGAAGCACGCCGGAGTTTCTGAAGGCCGTTTCGAAGATCCGGCCGGAGCGGATCGTATATATTTCGTGTAACCCGGACACGCTCGCAAGGGACCTTGAACTGCTGAAGGGCTACAAGCTTACGAAGGTCAGCGCCGCGGACATGTTCTGCCAGTGCCGTCACGTGGAAAGCATTGTTTTGTTGAATCAAAGGAGACAGGCATGATTTTACTGTATTATCAGGGACTGCTTCTGATGTCGCTGTTTCTGACGCTTCTTTACATCTTATCGTGGCATAAGCATTTTGACGTGCATATCACGCTGATCTTCACGCTCGTGCCGATTACGATTCTCGGAAATCTCGCGATGGCAATTTCCGAGACGAAGGAAGAGGCAATCCTTGCGCTCAAAATCGCGTACATCGGCGGGTCGTTCCTTGTGCTGATGATTTCGATGGCCATCTTCAACCTGTGCCATATCGCACTGCATCGCGCCGTAAGGCTTGTGATGTTCTTCGTGTGCAGTCTGATGTACCTGAGCGCGCTGACAATCGGCCAGACGCAGTGGTTCTATAAGTCGTGCGGATATGAAAACCGGAACGGCGTCGGGATGCTTGTCAACAAGGTTTACGGGCCGTGCCACACGATATTCGACGCGCTGGTCATCGTTTTCTTCGCCGTAAGCCTTGCTGCGATGGCGTACAGCTACTTTCGGAAGAAAGACGTATCGAAGAAGATTATCGTATTACTGTTTATTCCGGAAATGCTCGCGGTGATTTCGTTCTTCGGAGGAAGGCGTATTACCGATAAGATTGAGCTGCTGCCGCTTGCGTATGTGATTTCGCAGGTAGTGTACCTGATTATTATCCGGCAGGTGTGTCTTTACGACATCACCGACTCCGGCATCGACTCAATGGTGCAGACCGGTGACAAGGGCTTTTTGTCCTTTGATTTCCGCAGGCATTATCTCGGGTGTAACGAGACGGCTGCCGGAATCTTTCCGGAGCTTGCCGAGGTGAACGTCGACACGGTGATTCCCGCGGAGAACCCTCTCGCATCGCATATCAATGAGTGGCTTGACGCATTCGCCGCCGATGAGAAGAACAACAGCTTTCATTATCCGCACGGCGACCGGATCTATCTGATCACGGTCACGTATCTGTTCGACGGCGACCGCAAGCGGGGCTATCAGTTCTTTGTGACGGACGACACCGAAAGCCAGCATTACATCGCCCTTTTAAATGACTTCAACGGACAGCTTCAGGAGCAGGTTGCGGAGAAGACGAAACACATCGTCGAGATGCATGACAAGCTGATTCTCGGTATGGCAACGATGGTTGAAAGCCGCGACAATTCGACCGGCGGGCATATCAGAAGGACAAGCGAAGGCGTCCGGATATTGACCGAAGAAATAAGCAAAGACAATGTTCTACAGCTGTCGAATGATTTTATAAAGAACCTCATTAAGGCGGCCCCGATGCACGATCTCGGGAAAATCGCCGTCGATGACCAGGTGCTCCGGAAACCCGGCCGTTTCGAGCCTTGGGAATTTGAGAAGATGAAGGCGCACGCGCAGGAAGGCGCGCGAATCGTGCACGCGATATTACAGGGAACCGACGACGAGGAGTTTCATCATATTGCGGAAAATGTGGCGCATTACCACCACGAGCGCTGGGACGGTTCCGGTTACCCGGACGGCCTTGCGGGCGAGGACATCCCGCTTGAGGCGCGCATCATGGCGATTGCGGATGTGTATGACGCTCTGGTAAGCAAACGCGTCTATAAAGACAGCATGTCCTTTGAGAAAGCGGACAGCATCATTATGGAAGGCATGGGCAAGCACTTCGATCCGAATCTGGAGCGATACTATATAGCCGCGCGTCCGCGCCTTGAGGAATACTACCGGTCGCAGGATGAGACCGGAACACCGGAGAAGAAGACCGAGCTGTGCGGTTGAGGAGAACACTTTGGAACAGAAACCGATTTCCATGATAGCAATTGATTTGGACGGAACGCTTCTGACGGATGACAAGCGCATCACGAGAGGCAACGCGGAAGCCATCCGGGAAGCGATGGACGCCGGATACCGCGTGTGTATCGCGACCGGAAGGGCCTGGCCCGGGGCAAAGGAATTCGTCACCGCGCTCGGTATCGATACGCCGGTTGTGACGAGTAACGGCGCAATGATTGTGAATCCATTAGGGGAAGAAGTGCTTTTCGACCTCGGTCTGTCCGAGGAGGAAGCAAAGGAAATCTATGCGCTCGGCGAACAGATTCCCGAGGTTACGCAGATCGTCTGGTCCAAATGCCAATGTTACGCAAGCCGCATGAACGATCAGGCTGCGGACTACGGAAACCGTTTCGGAAGGATGAAGCCCGAGCCGGTTCCGTCGATAGAGGAACTCTGTGAGAGGGGAGTCTCAAAGATACTATGGTATTTTTCGGATGACAGCGCCGATTCGCACGCACCGACGATGATCGAGCGGTTCGGCGACCGGGTTACCGTTGAGACGTCGACGCCTTTCTTTTTAGAGTTTTTCCACCTCGGGCTTTCGAAGGCGGAAGCAGTGAAGTTCGTTGCGGATCGGTACGGAATCGGGATGGAACGGGTACTCGCAATCGGTGACGCAGGCAATGACGTCCCGATTCTTCGGATGGCGGGCATCGGCGTTGCGATGGCAAATGCGAGCGAGCCGGCCAGGACGGCTGCCGATTATGTAACCGGCAATAACAACCAAGACGGCGTGGCGGAAGCAATCCGGAAATTCTGCCCCTGCCGATAGAATAAAAGCGCGTAATATGTAACGGAGGATTTTATGGAAGAGAAGAAGACGGGAAGAATCCCGAAGGGCGCCCTGATCGCGATGATTGCGATGGGCGTCGTAATCATCGGACTCGTAATCGGCCTGATTATCGCAATCGCGAACGGAAGCGGCGAGTCGGAAAGAAGCAAGAAGACGAAGACAACGGAAGCACCGACCGCGACTGTCGAGCCGACTTCAGTCACGCCGGATCCGACCAAACCGGTTAAGACGCCGACGCTGACTCCGACCGTTAAGCCGACCGGCACGCCCACGCCGGAACCGACCGGGGAACCGACTCCGGAACCGACCGAGGGACCGAAGGACACGCCGACGCCGACACCGAGCCCGGAACCGCTTCCGGACGGATTCCTGATTGAGTATTCCGTAGGAAACACCTGGTCGGACAGCGGCGTATCGATGTACGGACTCGATATCGCAATCCGTAACGGCTCGAAGCAGGCGGTGGACGGCTGGAAGCTGGAACTCACTATTGAGGGTCTCAGTAAGGTGAACGGCTGGAACGGCACGTATACCATCAGTAAAGACGTGCTGACCGTGACAAATGAAAACTACAATGCTGCCATCCCTGCGGGCGGAGCCATCGCTATCGGCTGTAATCTCGGCACGACCAAGGCGCTGAAGATTACGAAGGCGAAGCTGAACGGAACCGAATGCACCGTAAGAGCCGGCAAGGTGGACCAGAACGCCATCAACAATCAGAATAACGGCAATAACGGGAATAACGGCAACCAGAACAACGGGCAGCCTTCCGTTGACATCGAGGCGCTTCTTAAGCGCTCCGAGAAGGCCGTACAGGGCGATGACTGGCTGCACACCGACGGACGCCGCATCTACGACAAGAACGGCAAGCAGGTGTGGCTGACCGGCGTGAACTGGTTCGGGTACAACACGGGAACGAACACATTTGACGGACTTTGGAACAGTCAGCTTGAGCCGACCGTCAAGGCAATCGCCGACCACGGCTTCAACCTGATCCGCGTGCCGATTTCGGCGGAACTGATCCTTCAGTGGAAGAGCGGCGAATACCCGCGTGCGAACTACAACAACGCCTACAACACGGCGCTCAACAGCATGAACAGCCTCGAAATCTTTGATTACTTCTTAAAGCTTGCCGAGGCGAGCGGAATCAAGGTTATCCCGGACATTCACAGCGCGGAAACCAACGCCTCCGGACACAACGTAAACCTCTGGTACACCGACCGGATTAAAGTAGAGGATTACTATGCGGCGCTTGAATGGATGGCAGAGCGCTATAAGAACAACGATACGATTATCGGTTACGACCTTAAGAACGAGCCGCACGGAAAGCCTTACGAGGGTTCCGGCGCCGCCATCTGGAACGATTCGAAGGCAGCCAACAACTGGAAGCTTGTTGCGGAAACCGCGGCGCTCAAAGTCCTTTCGAAGAACCCGAACGTTTTGATTCTTATCGAGGGAACGGAAATCTTCCCGAAGGATCTGACGACCAACTCGGATTACCATTCGACCGACGAGAAGGATTACTTCTTCAACTGGTGGGGCGGCAATCTCCGCGCCGTCCGGAAGTATCCGATTGACCTCGGCAAATTCCAAAACAAGATTGTTTATTCCCCGCATGACTACGGCCCGACCGTCTACAAACAGCCGTGGTTCGAAGGAGAATTCACCTACGAC
>JAGAES010000003.1 GCA_017613055.1 Lachnospiraceae bacterium
CCGGAAGTTTCGCGCTCTCCGCCACAAGCACTTTATCTTTCAGCTCGAGAATAATCTTGCTCGCAAGCTTTCCGCCGACGCCGGGCGCCTTCGAAATCGCTTTCGCATCGTCCGCGAAGATGGCACGCGCAAGTTCCGTGGGCGGCAGCACCGACAGAATGCCGACGGCAACCTTCGGGCCGACGCCGCTGACCGTAATCAGCAGCTTAAACATTGCAAGCGATTCCTGCGTAAGAAATCCGAACAGGTTCACGCCGGTGTTCTCATTCACGTTCAGATACGTGAAGATTCTCACCTGCTCACCCGCGTCCGGAAGATTCTCGAGGTCCGATGCCGGCATAACCGCCTCATAACCGACCCCGGCGCACTCCACAATCGCGGATGTCTCCGTTACGCCGTACAATTCTCCGTGTAAAAATGCGATCATTTTCTGTCCTTTCGGGAAAAATCCGCCGATTTTGTGCAGGGTTCCCCCGTCAATATACCATATATAGGGTTATTGTATCACATTTTCCGCCGAAATACACTATTATTCTTCACATTTTTCAGAAAAAATGTTATAATTTCCGCGTAAAATGCCACACCCGAAGAGGAGACCCCCGATGAAAACCAAAGAGGAGCTCATAACCGACCTTTCCGTCTCGCCGTCACTGTGCCTTCTGACCGCCGGGAAGACTCCTTTTTTCTTTGATATCGAGACAACCGGGCTTTCCTCCGCCGCCAACTACATCTACCTGATCGGGTGCCTCGAAAAGACCTGTGAAGGCTTCCTGTTCCGCCAGTGGTTTGCGGAAAATGCGGACGAAGAACGCCTGATTCTCAAAGCCTTTTCGGACGTTCTCCGGCCGGAACTCAGACTGGTTGATTACAACGGGACGACGTTTGACCTGCCGTTTCTTCGGGACCGGTGCCGGTTCCATAAGCTTCCGTGCCCGCTCCCCGGTAAGGATGAGACCGTCGATCTGTACCGGACGCTGGCACCTGTTAAGAAGCTGTTCGGGACAGAGAACCGGAAGCAGCCGACCTACGAGAAGATTGCCGGCTACAACCGGACGGATCCGTATGACGGCGGGACTTTGGTCGCGTTCTACGCCGAGTATGTGGCGCGGTACCGTTTTGATACGCCGCGGGCGGAAGAACTGCTTCAGGCGCTTCTTTTACATAACCGCGACGATATCTTCGGGCTTTCAAGCCTTGCTTCGCTTATCCCCTATTGCATGCTTTCGGGGATGACTCTTTCGGCCCCCGCTCTTTCCGAAGACGGGGCTTACGTCACCTGCTCCGCCGCGCTTCCTTATGATTTTCCGAAGCAGCTCCGAAAGGTGATTCCGCTTCCGGAGATTCCTGCGGAATGCCGGACGGCAGACGGCTTTTTATACGAGGACGGGTTTTTCGCGGATGTGCAAGTCTCCGGCACACGTGTTTCGGTGACCGTGCCGCGGTATGACATGAAGGCGTATTACTATTTCCCGAATTATAAAGATTATTACTACCTTCCGCTTGAGGATACGGCGGTGCACAAAAGCCTTGCGTCACGCGTTGAGAAGGCCTACCGGAAGCCCGCCACCAGGGAGACCGCAAGACAGGCAAAAAGCGGCAGTTTCCTGCCGCAATTAACCGAGCGGATCGGACCGGTCTTCCGGTTCCGTCCGGGTGATGAATTGTGCTTCTTTGAAAACCGTCCCCTCGATGAGGACGCGGTTACGGATTACATCAGAGACTGGTTTGAATTTCTGTATGAATAAAAGTTCAGCGCAGCTTCAGGGCTGCGCTGTTTTACTTTCTATAATGCCGCGAACAGGTCCATGTTCCGGATGTTCCCGTCGGCGATATGATCGTTCACCGAGAACGCGTGCTTCTGCAGGTCCGCGCACACCGCGTCGGTCAGGTTCTGATCCTGCAGTTCGCAGATGATGCGTGCCGCGATGTCTTCGGTCATCTCGAGTTTCGACGGCGCAAGCGACGGCTCGTTGCCGGTCGAAATCAGCCCGTACAGCCGGTCGGTAAGCTCCGATAATACCGGCAGCTCCGAAAGCGCGCGGTAGGCCCATTTGTAGTAAGGCATGTACCTGCCGTTAATCAGAAACGCCGCGTGTCTTGCCTGCTTCTCAAACTCAATCAGGCAGAGCTGAGCGCCGCGTTCGTCCCCGCGGTCCACGAGTCTTTTATAATTGTATTGTCCGGTCTGTGCCATCATCAGAAGGCAGGCCGCAAGCTTCTTAAGACGAATCGGTTCCGGCATTCTTTTAAGCCTCTCGCGAAGCCTCGTAAACGCCCCGTCCCCGTCATAAAACAGTTCCCCGTTACACACTTCAAGAAGCGACTGCCCGGGAATCGAAAACCAGTCCCGAACGGTCAGATTCGCATCCGCGCGGCCGATTGTCTTCGTCAGGAATTCCGAGAGTCTGGTGACCCCGTGACGCGGTCCTCCTGCCGGTTTCAGCCCGTTCTTCTCAAAGCCTTCGAAATCCTTCGGAAGCTTCGTGTAGGCACGCTCGAGAAGGAATTCCGTACGGCGGTCGACGATGTCCTCGCCGGGCAGAAAGATGCTGAACCCGGGCTCAAAATCATGATCCTTCGAAAGCTCATCGTCATAGCCCATGCACTCCGAACCCTGCCCGACAAGTCCAACGGCAATATGCGGCAGAATCTCCGCAAACTGCTCCGAAAGCATCGGCTTCCCGTATGCCTCATAATACTTCCTTGACAGCTCCAAGCCTTTCATAGATTTCCTCCGCCTGCTTCATAAGATCGTTCTTCACTGAAAACCATCCGTAATATCCGAAGGTCGGTGCACATTTTTCGAAGACAAATGCCAGGTACCCCGCCTCCGCAGTCCGTTTCGCTTCATCGAGTTTCTTCTGTGCTTTCGTAAGACACCCGTCAATCGCTTCCTGCGCGTCCGCGAGGCCGTCCCGCTTCTCGTACATCGCGGTCATGTTGAGATAAGTGATGGCTTCCTCGGCTTCGTTTCCGCTGCTCTTAGAAAGGATTTCGAGTGCTTTTTCGCAATACCCGAGCGCTTCATCAAGCCGCCCCGCATCGGACAGGGCGGAGCTCATGTTGTTATAGAGCCCTGCAAGCCTTTTGTCCTCCGGCTTCAGCAATTCTTCATAGACGAAGGCCGCCTCTTCGAATAGCGGGAGGCCTTCCCCGCTCAAGTTGAACGCCTTGTAAACCGTTCCGGCGTTAAGAAGCGCCGTTGCGCCTTCCAAACTCATACGGCGGTTTGTTCGGTCGAGGTAGCGTAACATTTTCCGCACTGCCGAAAGAGCGTCTTCCTTACGGCCCAGCTTACGGTACAGCCCCATCTGCTCGTTGACGGAAAGGTAGTACACGCGGTCGTCGCCGGAGGCCTGCCCTTCCTTTTCCCAGTAACGAAGCAGCCGTTCCGCCTCGGCATATTCCCTGCGTGCGAACAGGTTGTCGAGTTTTTCGAGAATTCTGGTAACATCCGTATTCATCAGCGATAGATGACCCTTTCTGTCAATCGGGTATAAATTCCTTTATCCTGGCAAAACTTTGCCCGCTCAGCAAGCTGCTCATCGGTAAGCTTGACCGGGATGTACCGGTATGTCTTGTTCCCGTGTTCATCCGTACCGGACCATTTCTCGGCAATCACGTTCCCGTACGAATCGAACGAGTATTTCACGAGTATCAGATGTTTCGTGCCGTCAGACAGGGAACATTCTTCACGAATCAGCCGCCCGGCATCGTCGTACGTCATCCGGCAGGAATTCATGCCCTCCTGCGCGCCGCTTTCAACGTAATAAACGAAATCATGCGCAATCAGAAGCCCTCTTTGATCAAATTCTTCCGTTAAGGCGCCGTGGGATTCCTTCTCAATCGTCCGATAACCGCCCTGCTTCGTTGCTTCTCTCCGGAATACGACTTCCCCGTTACTTTCCTCCCGGACTGCTTCTCCGCCCGCGTTATACCAAACCTCACGATACGGCTCGACTTCCCGGTTATGGTAATAGGCCTCTTTATAACCCCCATCATCATTGTACTCAATCCGGGTGCAAAGTTCTTCATTTTTATCCCGGATTTCATAGACTCTTCCCAGTGAATCACATGTTCCCCGAAACCTCACAAAGTCAACATTCTCTCCGTTATTCCATACAATTCTTCTGAGAATTGTGTGCCCGTATCGGTCATATTCGGATACTATTTCACTGAATACGGCTCCTTCATAGAAGGACCGGTCGAGCGTCTCATACCCATTCTCATCATAGGAACGTTCATCCATAACCCGCAACTCATCCGAGTATTCGTCGGTTTCTTCCACATATAAACGCTGATAACGCGCATCATATATCGCTGTCCCCGAAGAATTGAAGTATGTTTTCCTCCTCCGGCTTTCAAAGAACTGCGGGTCCGGATATGTGAGAATCGTGACGGGTTCTCCGTCCTGATACACGTACTCGACCGTGGTAATCTCACAAAACGGTCTACTCCGATCTGCATAAAAGAAGCCGTTATATTCCACCCGGATGCACCTGCCGAGGTCGTCGTAGTCATACTTGCAGGTGCCGAGTCTGGAATCCGTTTCCTCAACAAGGAGCCAGATATAGCCGTCGTAGTTCTGCTCTTCGGACACTTTCGACGCCGACTTTTTCTTTGCAAATGAGTGAATCAGGAGAGCAATCTCCGTCACCAGCGCGACAGCGCATACAGACAGAATCACGACGATAAATGTGCGGCGTGACAGTCGGATTTTCCGCTTGGTTGTGTTCTTCCCCTCGTTCATAAATACCCCCTGTTAGTCTTCTCCTACATTCCGTCCTTCACGCACTGGTTTGCCGACAGCGCATTCAGAATCAGCCAGAAAATAAAAGAAAGATACACGACGAAGACCGGACCGTTCAAATGTCCCATATACTCTACCGCATGTGTACTGTATTCGTAGTATTCCGTGGGCGTTTTAGATGCGGCCAAAAGAATAATCGCGTTGGCAATCACTTCGATTATTGCCGTGACGGAGAACCACTTGTAATACTTGAACTGCCGCTCTTTTTTCAACTTGAAAGCTAGATAGAAGCGCCACACATTCTCCGCAAGGAAGAACAAAATAACAAAAACCAGCAATGCAATCTTCACACGGAAGCCGGCCATGGTTTCCGCGTCCGCCAACGCATCTAAATGCGGTGTTGACGCTCCGTCAATTGTTCCGTGAATCGGGTTATAATGCTTCATCTCATAGACGTAATACGCGATGTTTTTGCATAGCCCGCCGATTCCGCTTAGGTTGACAAAAAGCAAAAACAGAAATGCAATTGCCGAGCAGACTCTGACGTAGTATTTCATCTCTCATTCCTCTTTCCGGTCGTTTCCAGAGCATGCAGAACCATCTCTTTAACTTTATCAAAAAACAGCGAAAAAGGCAAGGATACTCTATGTCGTTGATTATGGTACTGAGATTCCGTGTTTCTTCGTTTGGTACCATTTTTTCGGAACCGTTTTGGTACTAAATAAGCAGCATCCCAGATTCAGTACCAAATATCCGGGAAAATGATGGTACTAAATCAATTCAGGCCCCAATTTGGTACCAAAGAAGCCGAAAATCCGTGGTACTAAAGCGGGTAATAATCCGATTTGGTCCCACACAGGCAGAACTTTCGTGGTACCAAATCATTTCGAAAGTCAGATTAGTACCAACCAACAATGAAAGCATTGGTACCAAATCAAGTTAGAAGTCAATATGGTACCACAGTTCCCGAATAAACCGGGCTTTCCGCCCTCCAAACACCCCAAAAAGACAAAAAAACCGCCGGTACAAACCGACGGTTTTCAAATTCAATTCGATTAAGCTTCCTGCGGGATAATCTCTTTCTTGTTGTAACTTCCGCAAGCCTTGCAAACTCTGTGAGGCATCATCAATGCGCCGCACTTGCTGCACTTAACAAGATTGGGAGCAGTCATCTTCCAGTTTGCTCTTCTGCTGTCTCTTCTGGCTTTCGAATGTTTATTCTTAGGACAAATAGCACCCATGTCACTTACACCTCCCTTTGGTCTATTGCCCGGACCGCATCGTCCGAAGCGCGCATAGTGAAATTATAGCGAGTGAACCCCGGTTTGTC
>JAGAES010000042.1 GCA_017613055.1 Lachnospiraceae bacterium
CCGGCACCTACAAGGGTAAGTTCGGTCAGCAGCATCACTTCTTCGGTTACGAAGGCCGCTGCGCCTTCCCGTCGAACTTCGATGCCGACTACTGCTACTCCCTCGGCTACAACGCATTCATGCTGATTCAGTACGGCTACACCGGTTACCTTTCGAAGGTTTCGAATCTGTCGAAGCCTGCTGAGGAGTGGAACGCAGGCGGTATGCCGATTACGAAGATGATGAACATCGAGCGCCGGAACGGCCAGGACAAGCCTGTTATCCGTAAGGCTCTTGTCGAACTTGACGGCAAGCCGTTCAAGTACTTCGAAGCACACCGTGAGGAGTGGGCCGTGAAGACGAGCTTCACCTACCCGGGTGCAATCCAGTACTACGGACCGGCTGAGGTTTGCGACCTTACCACAAGAACGCTGGCTCTTGAAAAAGGCTGATAGGTTTTACAATTAATACCGGGTTATCGAGGCGGGCTGCCGATGCAGCCCGCCTTTTTTGTGCCTGGCGGGCGGTCAATTCAGCCCGCTGTAAGAGAGCGGGCGCGCCCACTGTGAAATGTACGAAAGAGTATAGAATTGCGTAAAAAGGGGGTATTATAGTCCATTTTTCCGTGAGGACGGATGTGGTATCATTCAGGTGTATCAAGGATTTGGGTTTCTCTAAGAAGGCCGCATGGCGGCGAAGGGATAAGAAGATGGAAGTTTTTAAGTTCGGTTTCAGGTATTGGAAGAGGCATCTTCCGCTCGACATTCTGACGAAGCTGATGAGCTTCATGGCGCTGACGGCAGATCTGATGCTGCCGCTTCTTACGGCGATGTTCATTAACTACATCATCAAGGACAATCCTGCAGAGGACGGTCTGTTCTCGTTTCTTCTGTCCGGGAAGTACGGTGAGATTCACTCAATGCGGCTGTTCTTCTCGCTGTCGGCGGTGTTTCTCAGTCTGATTCTTTTTAAAGATATCATTGTTTACGTAAAGAACTATATCTTACAGAAGCTCGGTCTCGCGCTCGAGACGGACCTTCGTGAGGTGACGTTTCATAAGCTTATGGAACTCGATTCGGAGACCATCGCCGAGTACAACACAGGTGAGCTTCTGACGACAATCAACTCCGACACGATTATGTTCAAGGAACTGTTCTGCAGAATGATTCCGAATATCTGCGACAGTATCTTCGTGCTTGTCGTGGCGATTGTGATGCTTGCGGGAATCAACCGCTCGCTTCTAGTGATTCCGGTGATTCTGTCGCCGTTCTTCGCGGTTTCGCTGCTTCGCTTCCGCAAGCTTGCGCGCGCAAATTTCCGCGCAATCCGCGGCTGCAACAGTAACATGGCGCTGACCGTGCAGGAGAATATCGAGGCGGTCCGCCTCGTCCGTTCGTTTACGAACGAGGACGTTGAGCGGAAGAAGTTCGACAAATCGAACTACACCCTCCGTGACGCGCACATCAAACAGATTAAACTGTCGTCTTCGTTCGAGGCAATCTTCGGTTTTATCCGCCAGACGGCATACATCGGAAGTATTGCGGTGAGCGCGGTTCTTGTCATGAAGGGACAGCTTCTTGTCGGTTATCTTGTTGCGAGCGGCGACTATGTGTTCCGTATCATGAACCATATCACGCAGATTAACAACAGCATGTTCCAGATGCAGCAGCAGCTCGTCTCCGGACGGAAGATGATGGACTTCATGAACACCGAAAGCAAGATTGTAAGCGGTACCGTCACGGTCAGCGGCAATCCGGAGTCTTCGATTATGCTTCCTCCGGGGGAGGCTTTCGAAGGAGCGGTGCTTTCCGACGCGCACATTCAGGTTGTGAACGGAAGCCTTGAAATCGGCGGGCAGAAGATCCTTAAGAATATCAATCTCGACATTACGCCCGGCAAGAAGATCGGTATCGTCGGCGGCACGGGTTCCGGAAAGAGCGTGCTTCTCGAATCGCTGATCCGCGTGCACGATATGACCGAGGGGCAGATTCTTCTGAACGGCACGGATATCCGCGAGTACGAACTGAATTCCTTAAGAAGACAGTTCTCTTACGTCTTCCAGGATGTCTTTCTGTTTTCGAATACGATTACTTCGAATATCGCCTACTCGGAGCCTGAGGTGGGCCGTCAGCAGGTCGTGAAGGCTGCGGAGCATGCGCAGGCGCACGGATTTATCAGCAGCTTTACGGAAGGGTATGAAACAATTATCGGCGAGCGCGGTCTCGGCATCTCCGGCGGACAGAAGCAGCGTGTTTCGATTGCGCGCGCGCTCCTTCGGAATGCCCCGATTCTCGTTCTTGACGATTCGACGTCTGCGCTTGACGTCGGCACGGAGAAACGTCTGCTTGCGGACATCAAGCAGTTTTATCCTGACAAGACGCTTCTGATTTCGGCACACCGCCTGTCGTCGGTTGTGGACTGCGATGAAATCATCTATCTTCGGGACGGCGAGATTATCGAGCGCGGTTCGTTCGAGGAACTGATGAAACAGAACGGCACATTTGCCAAGATTTACAACATTCAGATAACGCAGGAAGGCTCCGTGAATTTCGACGCCCTTGCCGACAGGATTGCGGAAGGGAGGGCATAGAGCATGGCTAAGAAGAATACATACTTTCAGGATGAAGTCATCCGCAAGAAATTTGACATCCGCCAGTTCGGAAGAGTGCTTCGCTACATGAAGCCGTACCGCGGCTCGTTTATTCTCGTCGGTGTTCTGATGCTTGTTTCCGCGGGACTCGCGATGATTACGCCGCTGCTTCTTCGAAAGATCATCGACGACGTGGTCGTGACCGAGGAATACCGGACGCTTGCGTTCGTAATTGCATCGATGGCGACAATCGCGCTTCTCGAAATTGCCGTTAACTTCTTCCACCAGAGAATCATGGGTATCGTCGGACACCGGATTATCTGCGACGTGCGGAAGGACGTCTTTTACAAGCTGCAGGAGCTTCCGTTTGACTATTTTGACTCGAAGCCAAATGGGAAGATTGTTGTCCGTGTCACCGAGTATGTGGACGGTCTCGCGAACTTTTTCTCAAACTATGTGCTGAACCTGCTTTCCTACGCGGTGAAGCTGATTATCGTTACGTTCTTCATGCTCGGACTCAGCCCGCAGCTGACGGGCATGGTATTTGCCGTCATTATCCCGATGATGGTGTGCATCTTCACGCTCCGTTACGTAATCCGTAAGGAATTCGCGAAACTGCGCGCGAAGAACTCGAACCGGTCCGCGTTCCTTGTTGAGACGATCATGGGCGAGAAGATCGTGAAGAGCTACAACCGGACGGACAGCAGCGAGCAGATATACAGCGAGATTCATGACGGCTGCGTAAAGCAGTGGCTCCGCATCTTCCGTCGGAACGAGCTGAACACGCCGATTGTCGAGACGTTCTGGAACCTCGGAACCGTCTGCCTGTACGGCATGGCGCTTTCGCTGATTCTCAAGGGCTCGACGTACGTGGACGCGGGACTTGTCGTTGCGTTTACGAGCTACATGTCGCAGTTCAGCGGCCCGCTTACGATGATTGCGATTCTGATCCAGCAGCTTGCGCAGGTGAGCTCGAACCTGGAGCAGGTTTTCGATACGATTGATTACCCGGTTGAGATTCACGATGAGAAGGACTGTGTAAAGCTTTCCGCGGTAAATGGCAAGGTGGATTTCGACGATGTCACATTTGCCTATGATGAAGGCGTCAACATTCTGGAGCACTTCGACCTGCACGTGAAACCCGGCGAGACGATTGCGCTTGTGGGCCCGACGGGTGCC
>JAGAES010000043.1 GCA_017613055.1 Lachnospiraceae bacterium
AGGCAAAGCAACCATGCAAAGCCTTTTCTCATCCATTTCGTACTCTTACTCATAAAGTACCTCCATTCTTATTCCCTTGTGCGTGCTTGCGGGAGGATGAATCCCGCAAAATGACAAAGTTAACCTCAAACACTGTCATTGTAGCCCACCTGATGAAGAATTTTAAAGCACAGTATGAGTAAAAAATCGACCGTTTGAGTAATTTGGGCCGTTTTAAGCAGATTTATGCATAAAAAACGGGCGGTTCCTCCGAAAAGGTCCGCCCAAATGTAAATATTTTATGTATAATATGCAATTTCCTAGTGGTTCTACAGCTGTCTACTCCAGTCGGATCGTGTCCGGATTTTCAATTAATTCATTTGCATAAAGCATCACCGACGCGTGGAACATGCCGTCCTCGTAGCTGTACTCTGCCATCCCGCCGTAACGTTCCGCAATGTTACGGACGGAATCCGTACCGATTCCGATGCCTTCGTGCTTGGTCGAACGGAAGCGCCCGTCGCTTTCCATCTGCGGTTCCGTATCGGTCGTATTGTCTACGATAAATGCAAGCATTCCCCCGTCACGCATGCCGCCGCGGACTTTGATGCGGCGGGAACCGGTCTTCTGGCTCTTACAAGCCTGAACCGCATTCTCCATAAGGTTTCCGAGCAATACGGCCAGATCACTCCGGTCAATTCCGACCGCAGGGGGCATTGAGAACTGAATGTCACAGACGATATTGTCTGCTGCTGCCATCCGGACGAAGTACGAAAGAACCGAATCCGCCGTCGCGTTATCGCAATACACAATCGGCTCTTCGAGGCGGTGTACCTTGCAGAATTCGTCGATATAGTTCCGAAGAGCGACTTTATCACCGCTTTCTACAATTGTCTCCAACACAACTACGTGGTGTCTCAGGTCGTGTCTCGTGCGCCGCGCGTCTTCAATTCGTTCCCTCAGGTCCTTGAACTGGGTAACCTGTACGTTGAGCGCCTGGTTCTCCGCCTGCACCTTCAAAAGACTGTTGTGATCCAAAATCATGCGCATGACCATATGGTAGATCAGGTAAGCCGAAGCATTGATCGCGGTCATGTAGAGGATGTTCACGAGCTTTGAGGAAACCTCAAGCGCCGTTTCGTCTTTGCCGTACATACCCTGCAGCCAGAAGAGGTAGAATGTTGCCGGAATCAGCCAGCAGTAGCGCCATGCCGTACTCTCCCCTTCCTTGCCCATGATCGCGACCGCGTCATAATAGATGGCCAGTCCGAACGGAACAAGAATCACCCCGATTGCAATCAGCAGTCCGACCGTCGCAGTCCAGCGGTATGCGTCGTAGGCTTTGATCGGCCAGATCTGCATCTCGATATACTTACCGGTAATCGATATGAGTCCGCCGATTGTATACAGCATGAAGAAGATAAACAGCAGTTTCCCGAGATTATCCTTGATGGCGAAAACCATGAATATCAAAAGGATGATACTCTGGATGATTTCCACCGTCGGACCGATGCTGTAGCGACGCAGGAAATAAAGTCCGATCGCCGAGGAACCGACCCAGACAGCCGTCATGACCGTGAAGAGAATCGCCGTGAACGTCTCGGAAAAACGTGACTTTCGCTTCAGAATTCCAAAGGCCAGAAGGATGATTGCACCGCTTCGCAGCGTGTTATACATAACATATTCGAAAACGGAATATTGCATTAATGTCTTCCCGCCTTTCGGAGATTTCGGAATATCGTTTCCGCATGCAGCTGCTTCAGTTCGGCTCTTCGCGCGCGGCTGACCGGAACCAGAATCCCGTTCAGCATCCGCACGTCCGTTTCATCGATAACGGCAATCTGCTCCAGATTCACAATGATGCCCTTCGTGCTTGTCGCGAAGCACTCGCGGGAACAGAGCAGCTGTTCCATCTCCGCCTGCGAGGTCCAGACGCTGTGCACGTGTCCGTCGCGGAAATGAATCGTCACCTTATGGTTGGAGTATTCCGTGAAGACAATATCACTAAGCATGCATGTGCTCCCGTCCGGAAGCGTCAGCACGCGGCCTCCTTCAATCTGCTCGGGCCCGATTTCCTGAATCATGCGGCGGATGTCGTCGGCCGTGTAAGGTTTCAGCAGATAGTAGTCCGCTTTGACGCGGTAACTCTCCATCGCGAAATCGTTGCTCGAGGAGACGAACACAAGGCGCACGTTCTTATCCTTCTGGCGGATTACGTTGGCCGTTTCAATACCGGTAATTCCGTCCATATAAATGTCCAGGCAGATAAAATCATAGCGGTTCGGCTCGAAAGCCTCGAGAAGCTTCTCCCCGCTCTCATAACAGTCAAGGCACTCCGGCTGATACCCCATTGCAGTCAGATTCTCGCGGAGCATCGTTTCCAACCGGCTGCGGTCTTCCCGTAAATCGTCCGTGATTGCAATTCTCATGTCATTTTCCTTTATTCTACAGCTGTCTCATTTAGTTAACATTGCGTTTTTTTGATTAGATGGCTACCGGAATCTTCCCGATAGGCTCACCGAATTGATAGTCGGTCAGCGCGACATCATCCTTTGTGAAGTCGTAGAAGTTCTTAATTTCCGGATTCAGCCAGAACTTCGGTGCCGGATAAGTCGGCCGCCTGATCAGTTCTTCGACAATCGGGATGTGGCGGTCATAGATGTGCGCGTCTGCTATGACGTGCACGAACTCGCCGACCTGCATGTCGCAGACCTGCGCGAACATGTGGGTGAGCACCGCATACTGGCAGACGTTCCACGCGTTGGCCGCGAGAATGTCCTGCGAGCGCTGGTTCAGTATCGTGTTGAGGACAAGCTTCCCGCCGTCCTTCGGTTTTGTTACGTTAAATGTCATGCTGTACGCGCACGGATACAGATTCATCTCATGCAGGTCCTGATGTACATAGATGTTCGTCAGAATCCGGCGGCTGTACGGCGTGTGCTGCAGGTCGTAAAGCACCCGGTCGACCTGGTCGAACATGCCTTCCTTGTACTGATGCTTCACACTCATCTGGTAGCCGTAGGCCTTGCCGATCGAACCGGTCTCGTCCGCCCACGAATCCCAGATGTGCTGGCCGAAGTCATGCACGTTGTTGCTCTTCTTCTGCCAAATCCATAAAAGCTCGTCGGTCGCGGACTTAATCGGCGTCTTCCGAAGCGTCTGCGCCGGGAACTCCTTGCTCAGATCATAACGGTTCACAACGCCGAACCGCTTAATCGTATATGCCGAAGCGCCGTCCTCCCAATGCGGACGCACCGCCTCGCCTTCCGTGCTCGTGCCGTTTTCCAACACATCCTTGCACATGCGGATAAAAACATCATCTGCGTAACTCATACTCTTCTCCTATCCGTTTCGTCCCTATAATCAGATAAAGGGGCCATCCTTTCGAACGGCCCCTTCCTGTCTTGTGGGTTCCTAGTGATTCTCGTTGACAAAGCGGCGAATGTTCGAAGCATTGGTGTATTTCTCGACATTCTCGCCCTTCAGAACAACAAGCGTCGGTGCCTGCATAACGCCGTACTTCATCGTCAGTTTTGCATTTTCCTCAGCGTCGATAACACGGTAATCCATGCCGGAGAGGAATTCCTTCGCAAGCTTGCAGTTCGGGCAGGTCTTCGTCGTGAAGAGAAGGAGCTCGCCGTTCTCGTTCACTACCGGAGTTTCCGCCGCTTCTTCGGGCATCTCTCTCGTTACGCCTTCGGCCTCAATGCCGCGGTCCAGGCTGTCGGTATCGATGACATACTCAAGACGCTCCGAGAACTCCTGCTGCTTGCCGGGGTTCCAGTTCTGTACCGCACGGTAGTAACCGGTGATACGGCTGTAGATCTCGGTCGGCGCACCGCACTCCGGACACTTATCCACCTCGCCGGTGATGTAGCCGTGCGTCTGGCAGATTGAATACGTCGGCGACATCGTGTAGTAAGGAAGCTGATAGTTCTCGGCAATCGTGCGGACGAGCTTCGCGGCAGCCTGCCAGTCGGGCAGCTTCTCACCGAGGAAGCAATGGAATACGGTTCCCGAGGTGTAAAGCGTCTGCAGACGGTCCTGAATGTCGAGCGCTTCGAAAACGTCGGCGGTATATCCTACCGGCAAATGAGAACTGTTGGTATAGTAAGGAGTCTCACCCTCGCGGCCTGCCGTAATGATGTCCGGATAATGCTTCTTGTCGTGCTTTGCAAGACGGTAGCTCGTGGACTCTGCGGGAGTAGCCTCAAGGTTGTAAAGGTCGCCGTATTGCTCCTGATAATCGGACAGGCGCTCTCTCATATGGTTCAGAACGCGAACGGAGAAATCCTGGCATTCCTTGTGCGTCATGTCCTTGCCGACCCATTTGGCGTTCAGGCCTGCCTCGTTCATGCCGAGAAGACCGATTGTCGAGAAATGGTTCTCGAACGTGCCGAGGTAGCGCATCGTGTACGGATACAGTCCCTCATTGAGAAGCTTCGTGATAACCGTACGCTTTACCTTCAGGGAACGGGCGGCAATGTCCATCATGCGGTCGAGGCGCTTGTAGAAGTCCTCTTCGTCGCTTGCAAGGTAGGCAAGACGCGGCATATTGATGGTAACAACGCCGATACTTCCGGTGCTCTCGCCGGATCCGAAGAAACCGCCGGTCTTCTTGCGGAGTTCGCGGAGGTCGAGACGCAGACGGCAGCACATGGAACGAACGTCGCTCGGCTGCATGTCGCTGTTGATGTAGTTGCTGAAGTAAGGCGTGCCGTACTTCGCTGTCATCTCGAACAGCAGACGGTTGTTCTCGTTGTCGGACCAGTCAAAATCACGGGTAATCGAGTAAGTCGGAATCGGATACTGGAAACCGCGGCCGTTCGCATCGCCTTCGATCATGATCTCGATGAAGGCCTTGTTGACCATATCCATCTCTTTCTTACAATCCTTGTAGCAGAAATCCATCTCCTCGCCGCCGATCAGGCACGGAAG
>JAGAES010000044.1 GCA_017613055.1 Lachnospiraceae bacterium
GAAGAATCTCGGAAGCCATAGCGGCAGAGTGGGTCATTCCGGAGCAGCCGATCGTCTCAACGAGAGCTTCCTGAATGATACCTTCTTTAATGTTCAGGGACAGCTTGCAGGCGCCCTGCTGAGGTGCACACCAGCCTACACCATGGGTAAAACCGGAGATGTCTTTAACTTCCTTCGCCTGAATCCACTTTGCTTCTTCAGGGATGGGAGCACAACCATGATGAACACCCTGTGCAACTGAGCACATTTTCTCAACTTCCTGAGTATAAATCATACGAGTAAAACTCCTTTCATCTGGAAAAATTCATCGTTTCATATTTTACCATATCATATGTGAAAATTCTATACAAAAATTACGTTTTTTTACTGCCTTTCTTGTATTTTGCAAGTAGAATTTTCGGAACGGATATGATAAGATGTTTTTGATTCCGGAGAGGAAAAACGGAGCGGGTAACATGGAAGAATTTGCTGAAAAAAAGAAGCTGATGCTGCGACTTGTCCGCAATCGCCGGCGGAATATGATCCTTGATGCCCTGACGGTCCTTTTCGGGAGCATCTGCATTGTTTGCATCATAGAACTTGCTTTTTATCATGTGGGCAGCTACCGGTATCAGAAATCGATGCAGAAGCTGACGGACGCAATCGGCGGAGGAATCGCTGAGGACTCGATTCGCAAGATGAACGAGGCACGCGTCAACCATGATATGCTGCTTTTCCCGGACGAGACCGAACATGAACTGATTGGTTACATTTCACGTTTTGACGAAGACGTGAGCGATGCCTGGCGCGAGAAATTCGAATACCTTTTTTCACAGAACAACGATTGTGTCGGCTACATCGAAGTGCCCGATACGAAGCTGTCCTGGCCGGTGATGTTTGTTCCGGAGAAGTATGACAAGTATCTGTACCGGAATTTCGAGAATAAATATGAGCTTCGCGGGCTTCCTTTCATGGACGCCGAGACGAAGATCGGCAAGAGCCGGAATTACCTGATTTACGGCCACAATATGAACGACGAAACAAACTTCGGAACGCTTCGGAAGTATCTGGACAAGAAGTACTGCGATGCGCATCCTTACGTGTATTTCAACACCGTATTGAGCGAGGGCGTTTATCAGGTGATGTTTGTGTGCCGCTCCAAGATTTTTGCGAAGAGCGACACCTGTTTTAAGTATTATAATTACGGCGGTGTTTTAAGTGAGGCGCAGTTCAATACGTATCTTCGTGAAATGGAAAAACTTGCGCTGATCGATACCGGAGTTACGGCAGAGTGGGGCGACGAACTGCTTTCGCTTTCCACATGCGATCATTATACGGATGACGGTCGTCTGATCGTTGTCTGCAAACGGATTCAATAGGCGGGATTTTATGGCGGTTTCTGTATTTCGTCCGGTTTTGGACGACACACAACGGATGATAGTAATCGGGGATCTGAACGGCAACGACGAGGCGTTTACCAGGTTGTTGGCGAAGATCGGCTATACCCGGAAAGACACGCTGATCCTGCTCGGGGATTTGATCGAACAGGGGCCTGACAGTCTGCGCACGCTTCGTCATGTCATGGAACTGGCACGCGTGAATCCGGTTTATTCGGTGCTCGGTGAGCGCGATACCATTTGTAAGGAACTGCTGCGGAATGACCGGAACGAAGAGCTTCTGAGGCACATTCTATCGAAGAAGAGCGGACTGATCTGGGATATGTGCAAGACGAGCGGCATCACGCTTCGTCCCGATACGAACATGCTTTTTGTAAAGCAGTCGCTCCGCGTGCTGTATGAGCGCGAGATCGCGTATATCTGCGCGCTTCCGCACATCATTGAGACCGACCGCTACATCTTTGCGCACGCGCAGATACTGCCGGGAGCGCCGGAAAATATGAAACCGTCCGAGGTAATCCGCGCCGACGCGTTTCTCGACAAGGGCTTCTCATTTGACCGTTATGTCGTGGTCGGACACTGGCCGGTTACCCGTTATGACCTGACCAGGCGCGAGACCAATCCGATCATCAACCGGACGCGGCATATTATCTGTATGAACGGCGGTATTTCCGAAGAGCGAGACGGGCAGCTGAACGCGCTTGTTCTGCCGAAAGAGAATGAGGATTTTGTCATTTACTCGGAAGACATGCTCCCGAAAGGTAAGATTTTGAACAGCCAGATGCCGGGTGAGCCGGGCCATACGCTGACGGCTCCGAACAATGCCGTGATCCCGCTTCGGCGAACCGAGGATTTCGCGTACTGCAAGCAGGACAAAACGGATTTGAATTTCTGGATCCCGTCCGATTTTCTGTATGAGAAGAACGGCAAATGGTATTCGGAGGACATTACCGATTATCAGCTACCGGTTACGTACGGCGACATTGTTTCGATCATCGCGAAAACAAGCCGCGGCTATTATGTGAAGCGCGAAGGCGTTACCGGCTGGTACTACGGAATGATGGAACCGCTTTCGAAAGAATAGAAGAGGAAGAATTACGAAATGGACACTGCGTTAACGCTGGCCAATCAGGTGTTTATCATGTTTCTGATCATGTCGATCGGATTCTGTCTGTATCATTTCCGCTTTGTCGCGGAGCGGACAGCCGACGATATGACGACCGTGCTTTTATATATTGTTACGCCTGCGCTGATTCTGAAAACATATCAGCAGGAATACTCCGCGGAAAATGCGAAGCTGCTTCTTGTCGCTCTGGGACTTGCCGCATCGGCGATGGTGCTCGGGATCATCGTATCGTACCTGTCGCGCATCGGGAGCAAGAAGGAAAACGCGGATGTGGAACAGTTCGCGGCATGTTTCCCGAACAACGGATTTATGGGAATTCCGCTTGTTGTCGCCGTCGCGGGTACGGCAGGAGTGTTCTTCAGCAATACGTATCTGATGGTTTTCCAGCTTGCTGTGTGGACCTTCGGAGTGTCGCTGATGCAGCGTGCAAACGGCATGAAATTCACACCGAAGACCGTATTGAAGCTTTTCGCAAATCCGACCGTCATCAGTGTTTTCGTCGGTCTGGCGTGTTATTTTGCGCGGATTTCGTTTCCGAAACCGTTCACCACAACCTGTAATTATCTTGCGGAGATGAATACGCCGCTCGCGATGCTTGTGGCAGGCATGCTGATCGCGAAAGTTGACATTCTGCACAGTTTTGTTCGGCTTCGGAATTACTATATCGTATTCCTTCGCCTGATCCTGTTCCCGTGCCTTCTGATGCTTCTTTTCCTGGCAATTCCGGCACCGCTTCGGATCAAGGAATACATCATGATCGTAACGTCATGTCCGACCGCGACCAATACGATATTGTTCTCAAAGAAGTTCAACCGGGATGTGGAAACCGCATCACAGATATTTGCTCTGTGCACCCTTCTGAGCATTGTCACAATCCCACTGATCATGTACCTTTTCGCATTGTTGAACGGTTAAGAAGAAACAAGGAAGTCGAGGAAAAAGCGAGCGGGAAGCAGCAAAGAAGGACAGCGGAAGGAAAAAATGAATTGTTGGAAATAAAAAAGGAAGGCGAATGATATGTACCCTCTTTACTGGACAACCAGTAAGGAGGGTATATTTTTATGCGTTACAGTTACGAGTACAAGCGGAAATGTGTCGAAATGTACAGGGAAGGTAAGTGGCCAAAGACTCCGAAATGGATAAAGGATCCAGAA
>JAGAES010000045.1 GCA_017613055.1 Lachnospiraceae bacterium
ATATGCCAGCGGTCCTCCGCATCGCTCGAGAGCACCGCATGAAGACGGTTAATCGACGAGCCGGAGAGCGTGACATCCGCGGACCCGGAGCGGCCGAGGATGTTCTCCCAGTGCTTAAGCCGGAATATCTTGCCGCTTTGAAGCCTGAGCATCGCAAACACTTCGGGCGTCTTCGGAAGGTTGAATAGGGAGAGTACGGCGGCCGAAAGGACCAGAATCGCAATGATCGGAAAGACAACACGACAGAACCCGGTGTACACGGAAGTGAACCCGGGGTTCGCGTCAAGAACCTGTTTGATTAAGTTACATAATGCTTTCATTCCACTGCTCCGAAGTAGCTGAGTAAACATCCCACACGGTTTATTATATCACATTCGGGCAGAAAAGGGAAATATTCATGAGTTTAGGCTTGTTCTTGTATGTTTTGTCTATTTGAAATCTTCCCGATTATCACGGATTCTAATGGAAAACGCCCGGCTTTTACGGATTTTAATGGGGAACGCCCGGCTTTTACGGATTCTAATGGAAAACGCCCGGCTTTTACGGGTTAATGGTATCAATCGGTTCATAAATGTCTGTGTGGTACCACTCTTTTCGTCAGAAATGGCACCCTTTTTCTGATAATGACCGATTGAGTACCAAAACGGAAGGCCGGCTCGATTCACAGTCTTTTGAAATATGGTACCCTTGACCGGAAATAGCAGGATGTGATACCAAATCTTTGCCTCGGATTGGTACTCAATTGCTTTAGGATAGAATTGAATACCACAAAACACAATCACGCGGCGCCGCTATACTGTGTATAGCGAGAGGATTAGCGGGAGGAAATTTAACGAGAGGAATTTTATTACGAAAAAAGGAAATATCCTTTTCACGCGGAATAAAGTCTTTAGAACACTTTCTTCGGAGAGGAGGGGCTGCCGTTATGGAAAATATCCGGATTATGCTTGAGCGAAGGGAACATGAGATGCTGAGCCCTTATGCGACGTTCTCGGACTGCTCGAAGGGCAGGGAGCGGGAGGAGCCCCAGTGCGACATCCGCCCGATGTTCCAGCGGGACCGGGACCGGATTATTCACTCGAAGGCATTTAGGCGGCTTAAAGACAAGACGCAGGTCTTCCTGACGCCGAACGGGGATCATTACCGGACACGGCTTACCCACACGCTTGAAGTTTCGCAGATTGCGCGTTCGATCGCGAAGGCGCTTAGGCTTAATGAGGATCTTACCGAGGCAATTGCGCTCGGACACGATCTCGGGCATACGCCGTTCGGACATGCCGGCGAGCGAGCGCTCCGAAGAGTCTGCGAGGGCGGCTTTGAGCATAACGAGCAGAGTGTCCGCGTGGTGCGGCTTCTTGAGAAGGACGGGCTCGGGCTGAACCTCACCTACGAGGTCATCGACGGAATCCGTAACCATCAGACCGAGGGCAATCCGTCGACGCTTGAGGGGAAGATTGTACGGCTTTCCGACAAGATTGCCTACTATAATCATGATATTGACGATGCCATTCGCGGACAGATTATCCGCGAAGACGACATACCGAAGGACCTGACCGATTATCTCGGCCATTCGCTTAAGGACCGTCTGAACACGATGATTCACGACGTCATCAGCGAGAGCTATGACCAAAATGACATCCGCATCAGCGGAGCGATGACGCAGGCGATGCAGGACCTCAGAAGATACATGTTCGGGCAGGTTTACACAAACCCGACCGCCAAGGGCGAGGAAAGCAAAGCCGAAGCGATGGTGGAGTATCTGTTCGGATATTACAAAAAGAACGAGGAAGTACTGACCGGCGAATACCGGAAGCTTCTTGAAAGCAGCGAGACGCTTGACCGCGTTGTGGCGGATTATGTCGCCGGAATGACCGACAAGTACGCCGTTACGAAATTCACGGAGCTGACCGTCCCGAAGGCTTGGGGGATTTATTGAAATTACCATCCCGAAAACAGAAATACATCACGAAGTCATCAAATCGACGAGGTGCTAATGTACTACGAAGACAGCATTATCGATGAGGTGCGAAGCCGTAACGACATCGTACAGATCATCGGCAGCTATGTAAAACTGAAACGCGCGGGCAGCAATTACCAGGGGCTCTGTCCGTTCCACAGCGAGAAGACGCCGTCATTCTCCGTCAGCCCGTCGAGGCAGACTTACAAATGCTTCGGCTGCGGCAAAGGAGGCAACGTCTTCACGTTCCTGATGGAATACGAAAACCTGTCTTTCCCGGAAGCGCTTAGAACGCTTGCCGAACGGGTCGGAATCCAGCTCCCGAAAGCCGAACTCAGTGAGGAAGCCAGAAGGCAGGCAGACCTCCGCGCGAACCTTCTGGAACTCTATAAGAAGGCCGCCACATATTACTACCGGAAGTTCTATTCCGAGGACGGTAAGTACGCCCGCGATTACATCATAGGCCGCGGACTTTCCGCCGTCACGATGAAGAATTTCGGCATCGGTTACAGCGACGGAACGCTCTATCGATACCTGAAGGAAGAAGGTTACCGTGACGAGTTCCTCGCGAAGTCGGGACTCTTCACATTTGACGAAAAGCGGGGCGTGAACGACAAGTTCTTCAACCGCGTCATGTTCCCGATATTTGATACAAACGGCAAAGTCATCGCGTTCGGCGGCCGCGTCATGGGGGACGGGCTTCCGAAATACCTGAACTCGCCGGAGACGCTGATTTTCGATAAGAGCCGGAATCTGTACGGTATGCATCTTGCAAGGCGAACGAAACAGCCTTACATGCTTCTGTGCGAGGGTTATATGGACACGATTGCGCTTCACCAGGCGGGCTTTGACAACGCGGTCGCATCGCTCGGCACATCGCTTACGGGCATGCAGGCGAAGCTGCTGTCGAGATACACGAAAGACGTTGTCATCACTTACGACAGTGACGGCGCGGGACAGAAGGCGGCAAGCCGTGCGATTCCGATTCTTTCGGAAGCGGGAATCCGCACGAGAGTATTAAACATGTCGCCGTATAAAGACCCGGACGAGTTCATCAAAGCGCTCGGAAAGGAAGCCTACGAGGAGCGGATTAAAGAAGCAAGTGCAAGCTTCACCTACGAGGTGGAGGTGCTCCGTTCAAAATACGATCTGAACGATCCGAAGCAGGAAACGCAGTTTGAAACCGATGTCGCAAACCGGATTCTCGAATTTTCGGAAGACATCGAGCGGACCAATTACATGAAGGCGTTCTGCCGGGATTACAACGTGGATTACAAGGAATTCCGGTCGTTCTTCAATAAACTCGGGGCACAGGCGGAATTCAAGAAGACCGAGAGGACCGCTTTCACGCCGGAATTTGCCGACGAGCGGAAGGCCGCCAAAGCGGACACGGCCGTACGGAAATCCCAGCGGATTGTGCTGACGCGCTGCGCGGAGGAGCCGGAGTGGATTTCGAAGATTCAGCCGTATCTTACCGCGGACGATTTCGAGGAAGGAACCTATCGGGAGGTGGCGCGGATTCTGTTCGAACAGTTCGAACGGACCGGCAAAGTCGACCCTGCGGGAATCATAAGCCGCTTCGAGTCGAAGGAGGAGCAGACGCTCGCCGCGGAGCTTTGCGAGACAAGGCTTGTGGAGAACACGGACGGCGCGGAGGAACGCCGCAAGGAGTTCGCCGACAGCGTCCGAAACATCCTTACGGAGTCGCTCGACCGGAAGAAGGAAGCGGCGCAGGCAGCCGGCAACGGCACCGAAATGTTACAGATTGTGAAGCAGAAAAAAGAACTCGATAAAATCCGAATGAAACTGATGCAGTAAAACGACGGAAAGGGGAACAACATGGCAAGAAAGAAAGCACAAACAGAGGCAGAGCAAACAGTCACCGAGGTTGTGACCGAAGCGGAAAATGTGACGGAAACCGTTGCAACTCCCGCGGAAGAAGTGAAACCGAAGAGAACCTGCAAGCGGAAAGCGAAGGCTGAGGAACCGGCGGCAGAAGCTGCGGCAGAAACCGTTGAAACTCCCACGGAAGAAGTGAAGCCGAAGAGAACCTGCAAGCGGAAGGCGAAAGCGGAAACGGCAGCAGTTGAAGAGACCGTTACGGAAGCACCCGCTTCGGAAGAAGTGCCTGCGGAAGTAACTGCGGAAGCTCCCGAAGAGGAGCCCAAGCCGAAGAAGACCTCTAAGAAGAAGGCAAAGGCCAAAACCGAAGAGCCCGAGGAAGAATTCGTGCCGATTCCCGTGCCATTTGTCGCAGAGACCGAGGAAATCCGTCCGGATGCCGCAATGACGGCCGACGAAGTCGAGACTGCGCTCGAGGATGAGTCCGCTGACATCGACGTCGAGAAGAAAGATGAAGGCATGATGCGGTTCCAGGAGAAACTGAAGGAGCTGTCCGCATTTGCCAAGAAGAAGAAAAACGTTCTCGAGTATCAGGAAATCGTTGATTTCTTCAAGGGCATCGAACTGCAGCCCGGCAGCATGAACCGGATCTACGATTATCTTGAGAGCACCGGCGTTGACATACTCCGCGAGGAGACGATGGCAGAAATCGACGACGTGCCGATTCTCGATGACGAGGACGAGCTTGCCGGCGAGGATCTCGAGACGCTTGAGAGCCTTGAGAATTTCGAAGAGCTCGACCTGACGGTTCCCGAAGGCGTCAGTATTGAAGACCCCGTCCGTATGTACCTGAAGGAAATCGGTAAGGTTCCGCTGCTTTCGGCCGATGAGGAAATCGAGCTTTCGAAGCGCATGGAAGAGGGCGACGAAGCCGCGAAGAGACGGCTTTCCGAAGCCAACCTGCGTCTCGTTGTCAGCATTGCGAAGCGTTATGTAGGACGCGGCATGCAGTTCCTCGATCTGATTCAGGAAGGCAACCTCGGCCTCATTAAGGCCGTCGAGAAATTCGATTACCGTAAGGGCTACAAATTCTCGACCTACGCGACCTGGTGGATCCG
>JAGAES010000005.1 GCA_017613055.1 Lachnospiraceae bacterium
CGCAGCCGAACACTTCAATATTTCCCTTGTCGAACGAAAGCAGCGACAGCAGGCAGTTGATCGTCGTCGTCTTGCCGGAGCCGTTCGGGCCGAGAAGTCCGAAGATTTCCCCTTCTTTGATCTCAAGCGAAAAATGGTCCAGCGCCACCAGCTCGCCGTAACGCTTTACCAGGTTATCAATCTTTACTACCGTAGGTTTCATTTGCATCCTCACTTTCGTATTCCGGGCGGCCTCCCCGACCGTCTCCGTGTTTCTGACATAAGAATAGCGCGGACCGAAGCCCGCGCCAAGTGTATGGTGTCATGATTTGTCTGTGACAAATGTCACATTTTCCGTTTTTAATTCGGAACCGTACTGTCCGTCGGAATCTGTGCGTCCAGGATCTTCATAAAATCCGCTGCCGCTTCGGGGCCGACATACATGCAGAAGAAATCCGTTACGACCCATCCGCCGCTGTACAGATAAACCTGAAAGCCTCCCTCACCGAGCAGACTGTTGTGCACATATGCGACCAGCGACATGGTTCCGATTTGCTTGCCTTTGCAGAACTCCTGCGCCTCTTTGGAGCCTTCTGCCGGATGTATTTCATAGGGGATTTCTTCTCCGTAGACATCCTCAAAATTCCCCCAGGCGTCCGTGTACCTGCTTGCATAGGAGGACGCCGGATCATACGGCTGGCCTACTGCCGGATCATAATGGAATGTTCCCGCGAAGAATTCGTTCGGCATGTCATACATCGCAAAAATCGGGATGTCCTGATTCCGGAACAGGGTATTCAAAGTCTGATCCATCGAAATCTTCGTGCGAAGCTTGATCTCCTGATTGTCGCGGATAACCGTGAACTCCTCCCCGAGTGTCATATAGGTCGCAAGCTGCGTTGCCTTCGCATAATCCGCGAAGTTATCGGTCCAGTAGACCCGCGCATATACGGGGTATTTTCCCGAAACCGGGTCCTTCACACAAACCGCGTAGTCCGTGCTGATATCCGGGATTGCGTAGACTTCAACCGTAACATTTTCCGCTTTGCTGTTCTCCGCTTCGCTGTTTTCCTCTCCGTTCTCCTCCTCACCGGAAAGCTCCTCATCCTCGTCGATATACCGGTAACCGGTCAGCTGAAAACTGCCGAGATACTCCCCGGCCTTTGTGCATTCCGAGCGCTGTCTCATGTAGGTGTTCGAATTGTAGACCAGTTCGTCATAATAGGTCCCGCCGTACGGGTCCGGCTCTTCCGTTAAGCCGGAATACGGCTCCGTAACCGGCGTCACCTTATCCTGATCCGTCCAATCCCGTGCAGCAGGCGTCACGGTCTTCGCCCTTTCGCCTTTTCCGTTTAACATAGCGTTTATAATCAATCCGCCTCCCACAAGCGCCAGAACCAGTGCGGCACAGGCCGCGTATTTCCATACCGCTTTCGTATAAAACGGCTTCCGTACGCTCTTCTTAGCATCCAAAACAACATAATCCGAATCATTGCTCTTAACTGCCGGACCGTCCGCAGGGGTCCCTTCCGTTTTCAGGGAAGATGTTCCGCTAACGCCTTCCGTCGCTTCCAGAACAAACTCATCGTCTATGTCATTGATTGCTTCCAACAAATCCAATCCGTTCATATGCATCCCTCCAGGTGCTTCCTAAGCTTTTTCTTAATCTCATAAAGCCGGTTACTGACAAAACGTTCGTCCTTACCGAGTTGGGCAGCGATTTCCGCAACGGAACAGGAAAGCCAGTACCGCTTCAGGAAAATCTGCCGTTTCTCTTTGGACAGGTTCCGCAGAAAAGAATTCATCTGGGATCTGAGCCGCTCCCGGTCTGCCTGCTCATTGCGCCGGCTGTCCGGGATGCATTCGGAAAGCTCCTCATATGAAGTAAAGGTCTTATCGCCTCCCCGCTTCTTCGCCTGATTGCTCCGAAGCCGCGAGATCGAAAGGTTTCGAACCACCCTTGAAAGGTATGCCTTCAGATTGTCCGGCTCCGCTTTCGGAATGCTCTCCCATGCGCGCAGATAGGTATCGTTCACGCACTCCTCGGCGTCCTGCCGGTCCTTAAGAATCCCCTCCGCGAGCGTGAACAGATACCCCCCGTAAACACGCTGTATCTCGCGGATTGCGTCCTCCGAACCGCTCCGGAACAATTGTAAAATCCGATAATCCTCGGTTGTAATTTCTTTCGGCACGTCTGCTCCTTTCCGGCGAACCGTCCTGTGTCTTTTCTGCTTTCACCAATAAAGACGCAGGAAAATGTGAAATCTCTTATCTCACGATTTCATCAACGGTCGAAACCGTCGTGAACGCGCCGCCGTTCTTTGCGATAATCTCTTTCATTTTCGGCAGTTCGAAGTAGTTTACGAAGCAGATCAGTGTTTTATTGTTACCGGATATCAACCCGTAAGAATCCATAATCGTACAGGTTTTGTTGAGCTCGTCGCGGATGGCCTGCGCCATCTTCTCGGCGTCCTTCGTGATGATCGTCACCTGCTTGATGGCCTCGAACCGGTCCGTAAAATGGTTGATGACCGACGTCGCGACCACATACACGAGAAGGCTCATGAGCGCCGCACTTTGGTTGATCAAAAGGAATACCGCCAGATATACGCATGCGTTGAATCCGATGAGAATATACGTCATGCTGAAGTTCTGCCCGGTCTTCTCGGACAGCTTTCTGACGACGATGTTCGCGAAGATTTCCGAGCCGTCGATACAGCCGCCGCACCGAAGAATCATTGCAAGTCCCGCCCCGAGAATCGCTCCGCCGAACACGACCGCGAGGAAATGCTCGGTATTCAGCTCGAAAGGCACCCACCTAAACAGCTCAAGCCCGAGCGTATAAACAAGCGATCCGAGCACGGCCGCAAGCCCGAACATCTTTCCTAAAATCACGAACGCGAGAATCAGAAACGGCAGGAACACCGCAGCGACGCAAAGCGACAGGTTCCACCCCGAAAGCTTGCTGATCAGTATTGCAATACCCGCCGTACCGTAATCGATTGCATCGTTCGGAATCAGAATGCACACAACCGAGAAGCTCGCCATCAGCGCCCCGAGAATGATTCCGATTGCGGCAAATACGACGCCTATCTTTCTTTTTGAGCCCATACGACAACCTCCCGGCATTTTCTTTTATGATACGGGAAGATTATAGCACATCTCAAAACGGATGGCAAAAGAAACGGGTCAAGATTTCCTTGAGTTTACCGTTCATGTTTCGTATAATGAAGAAAGATACGAAAAGGAGCCTTTCTTATGAACCGACTTCTCGAAAAATCCGCCATCTTCCTTCTGTGCCTGCCCGGTTTTCTGATGGCAGGCTCGATTGCCGTGCCCGTTTTGGCGCTGCTTTCGGCGGTTTTCGTATCGTGTCTCGTGCAGCTTCTTTCGGGTCGGCGGATTGCGTGGATTCTGATCTTCCTCGCTTCTGCGGCATGCGGAATCTGGCCGATTCTTCTTTGTGCGCTGCCGCTCTTCTTCTATGACGCGCTCCGTGAGGAGCGTTGGTGGCTGATCCTTCCCGCGATTGCATTTATCGCGGATTTCGGCGCGCTTTCGACGCCGCAGATTATATGCGTGCTCACCGGACTTGCAGTCACGTTCATCTGGCAGAAACGGGTCACGAATCTCGAGAAATCCGTCGGGCATCTGACAACGCTTCGGGACGGCATCACCGAACGGAATATGCAGCTTGCCGAACAGAACAAGCGGCTTTTCGAAGCGCAGGACAACGAAGTGCACGTAGCGACACTGAAGGAACGGAACCGGATTGCAAGAGAGATTCACGACAACGTCGGACATATGCTGACGCGCTCGATTCTTCAGACCGGCGCCCTGCAGATTATGAACCGTGACGAGAATCTTTCGGAGCCGCTTGCCGAACTGAAATCCACGCTTGACCGCGCCATGACGAGCATCCGCGAGAGCGTGCATGACCTGCATGACGATTCCGTCGACCTGCACCGTGTGCTTCAAGAGATGATCGACGCGGTCGACAGCCGCTTTGAGACGGGCCTGCAGTACGACGTCAGCGGGCGGATTACCGGCGGGATCAAGCTCTGTGTGGCGGGCATCGTCAAGGAAGGCATCTCAAACGCCGTCAAGCATTCAAACGGCGACCGGATTGACGTCATACTGAGAGAACATCCCGGGTTTTACCAATTGCTTGTTGAAGATAACGGAAAGGGCTGTGACGTCAAGAAACTGTCCGACCGGACCGGCGGAATCGGTCTTCGAAACATGGAAGAACGTGCGCGAAGCGTCGGGGGAAATGTCACATTTAGCGCATCGGATAAAGGGTTCCGGATATTCCTGACAATACCGAAAGGGGAACAGAAATGAAGATTATCGTGATTGACGACGACCGCCTTGTGGCGATGTCATTAAAGACGATTTTAGAGAATACGGGTTATATTACGGTCGTTGCGACCGGGCATTCCGGCGCGGACGCAATTGCGCTTTATGAAGAGAAAAAGCCTGATGCGGTGCTGATGGACATAAGGATGGAGGGGATGACCGGGCTCGAAGCCGGTGAGCGGATTCTTTCGGCGCATCCCGACGCGAAGATTCTTTATCTGACCACATTCTCCGATGACGAGTACATCATCACCGCGCTTAACATCGGCGCAAAGGGTTACATATTAAAGCAGGATTTCGAAGGCATCGCGCCGGCGCTTGAAGCCGTGATGCGCGGCCAGACCGTGTTCGGCGAGAAGATCATCGACAAGCTCCCCGACCTGATGAAGCCGTCCGAGCCCTTCGACTACGAGGCGCACGGAATCACCGACAAGGAACGCGAGATTTTGGAACTTGTCGCCGCCGGCAAGTCCAACAAGGAAATTGCCTCCGAGCTCTTCTTAAGCGAAGGCACGGTCCGCAACTACCTGAGCACGCTCCTCGACAAGCTACAGCTCCGCGACCGGACGCAGCTTGCGGTGTATTACTATACGGAGATAAAAAGATAACGGACTCAAAAATCGCCCCGGGCAATTCTGCCCGGGGCAAACATTTCTCATCACATCATTCCGATTTTCTTCATTAACGCTTCCTGAAGTACCTGTGAAAAATTCACTCCCATCTCTGTTGCCGCTTCATTCAGCCACTGCGGAATGCTGAGAGTCTTCTTCACGGCTCGGCCGTTGTTTTTCTTTTGATACGCCAGCATATCAAACTCAATCAGAATACACATCTCTCC
>JAGAES010000046.1 GCA_017613055.1 Lachnospiraceae bacterium
CCATCGTGTTCATGCCGGCCGAGTTCAGGTCCGTGCCGAACAGCGCAACTTCGTCGCTGTAGGCTTTGAACGCGCCGATGAAACCGGTAATCACGAGATAGAAGATCATCGGCGAAATCATCGGAAGCGTAATCTTATAGAAGATGCGGAACGGTCTCGTGCCGTCCACACGCGCCGCCTTGTAGTAGTCTTCCTTGACGGACGCGAGCGCGCTCGTCAGAATCAGAATCTTGAACGGAAGCACGATCCACACGGTGTACAGGCACATGACGAACATCTTCGCCCAGTAAGGTCCGTCGATGAAGTCGACAGTGTTCCCGCCGAAAAACTTAATCAGCAGGTTGACCATGCCGTCGGTGTACTCGGTCTTTTTGAAAAGCACCATGAAGACGAGACCGACCGCCAGCGTGTTCGTCACGTAGGGCAGGAAATAAATGGTCTGAAACGCGTTCCGCAGCGGCTTAATCGAGCTGAGTGCGAGGCTGATGAGAAGCGCAAGCCCGGTAGAAAGCGGAACGGTAATGATAACAAGAATGAACGTGTTCCTAAGCGCCTGCACAAAGTAGGTGTCATGCAGGACGTAGCGGTAATTGTATAACCCCGTCCCTGTCGAGGTCTGTGTTACGAAGCTGTAGCCCTCTTCGAACGAGTACACGACAACGTCAATCAGCGGATAGACCATGAAGAATCCGAGGAAGACGATTGCCGGCAGGAGATAGAGCCAGCCTTTATAGTTGTTCTGTTTCATAATGTTCCCCCGTCGTCTCTATCGTTCCGTCAGGATGGTCTTCTCGGTTTCGAAGTCGAAGAGGTGTACCTTCTTCGGCTTCAGATTGAACCGGACGGTTTCGCCGGAGATGCCCTCGACATCTTCGGAAGGAACAATGGCACGGATTGTCGTGCCGAGATAGGAAGGATGCTCCGCGACGATGCTTGTGTCACGCCCCATGACTTCAATCTTATTGAGTTTCACGGTGAGGGCGCCGTCCCTTGCCGGGATGAAGCCTTCGGGGCGGATGCCGACGTAGACCTTGCGGGGAGCGTCGGGGGCGGCGGAGTCCGCCGTGGCGGTGGCATTTGCCGGAGCAGGAGCGTCAAGCACCGCTTCGTCGCCGATATAGACCTTTCCGCCCCGGATTTCGCCTTCGAAGACATTAATCGGCGGCGTTCCGAGGAACTTCGCGACGAAGAGGTTGTCGGGATGGTCGTATACGTCCTGCGGCTTTCCGATCTGGTGAATCACGCCTTCCTTCATGACGACAATCATGTCGCTGATGCTCATCGCCTCCTCCTGATCGTGCGTTACGAAAATCGTCGTGATGCCGGTCTGCCGCTGGATGCGGGAGAGTTCTTCACGCGTCTGCAGGCGGAGTCTTGCGTCGAGGTTCGAGAGCGGCTCGTCGAGAAGCAACACGCTCGGCATCTTCACGAGGGCACGAGCAATCGCGACACGCTGCTGCTGGCCGCCGGACAATTCGTTCGGCTTCCGCTCCATCAGCGTATCAATCTGTACGAGTTTGGCGGCTTCAAGGGCGCGTTCGTGCATCTGCTCCTTCGTCAGTTTGTCCTTGCCGCGCAGGTTTCCGAGAGGGAACGCGATGTTGTCCTCCACGGTCAGGTGCGGATAAAGGGCATAGTTCTGGAATACGAGGCCGACGCCGCGGTTCTCGGGCGGCACGTCGGTTACGTCGTTCTCACCGAAATAGATGCGGCCCTCGGTCGGCGTTTCGAGTCCGCTGATCAGATTGAGCGTCGTGCTCTTGCCGCAGCCGGACGGACCGAGCAGCCCGATCAGCTTGCCGTCGGGGATTTCGAAAGTCAGATCGCTTGCGGCGATGACATCCTCTTTAATCTTCTTATTCCGGTTCGGAAACCGTTTGGTCAGATGCTCTAATGTGATTTTCATAGCGCCTCCGTATCGACGTAAAATGTTACTTCGATTATAGGTTCTCCGGGGGCAAAAGTCAATTTTCTTGCGCCCCAAAACCTCATATGCTATAATAGTTGAATAAGATACTGCATAAAACCGTGCGTTCCTGTGGGAGGGTGGGAATGAATTCATATGAGGAAGAGTTAAGATTAAGTGAGCAATATCCCGACGGGAAGAAGCCGAAGAAAACCCTTTCCGGGGTTCGCCTTTTGCTTCTTGTGTTCGGGATTTATTCAATCGGTGTTCTGGTTTTGATCGGAGTTTTTGTGCATGAGTTCGGCAGCGCGAGGACGAAACAATCGAAGGAGGAAATGAATGTATCGGAAATCCGGCTGGTTGACAGAGGCGCGTTAAGTTTCTATCAGGGGGCAGCGCAGATAAGGGTTCTCATAGAAGGAAAAACCTATGAAGTCACGGCTTCGGAAGGATGCCTTTATAACTATTCGACGGGAATGCAGAATGTGTCGACGGCCTACGCGTATGTCAGTGAAGACCGACAGACCGAAACACTTTTTCTCTACGGACCGGGGGAGAATGAAGAAAACCCGTTCGGACCGATAGAGTCCGACCGGGTTCTTTTGCGAATTGTTGTCCGCGAGGGAAATCAAATCACCGGATATGCATTAATTGCATTCTGGGAGAAAATCGGAACGGATAACCGTCCGATTTTTTGGAGCGGCAAGATACTGAAAGAAGTTTCGTACAAAAAGAAAAACAGGAAGTATCCGGTTATCACGCTTCAAGAGGTGAACGCCGCGCTTGATCAGGCAGAGAAAGAATACGCAACGGAAGAGTTATTCCGCACTTCGCATCCGATTGCCGTGAGCGAATGAACTATAAGGCCTTTTCTTCGGAAAGGGCCTTTTCGATTGCATCAATCCGCTGCGACAGCGAAGGGTGCGAGAATTCAAGCACAATGAGTGCAGGCGAAGGAGCGACGTCGCCGAAATCCGCTTTCGTCAGTTTTTTAAGACCGCTGATCAACGCAGGACCGTAGCCTTCGCTGACGGCCTGACGGTCGGCGCGGTACTCGTGAAGACGCGAGAAGTAATTCACGAGGATGCCGTACAGCGGTGCGATAAGCGCAAACTCAACCGACATGATCAGGATGACCGCGAACCCGTAATTCAGCGTGTCAAACCCGCAGTCCGTGAAGATTGCTTCCGTGCGAAGCGTAAACCAGGCAAGAACGGAGAGAATCAGCATCTGAATCGAGTTCATAACCTGCCCTTTGAGCGTATCCTTATGAAGCCCGTGCCCGAGCTCGTGCGCGAAGACCGCACAGATTTCGTCCGGGCTCAGTTTTTCGATAAGCGTGTCGAAGAGGACAATGGTTTTCATTTTTCCGAAGCCCGTAAAGTAAGCATTCGCCTTTGCGGTGCGCTTGGAGGCGTCCATGACCTCAATGGCGCGCACGGTGTAGCCGTGACTTGTGAGAAGGCCGCACAGTTTATCACGAAGTTCGCCTTCCTCAAGCGGCGTGAATTTGTTGAAGATACGGCTGAAGATCGGATAGAGGAATAAAAACAGCAGAATAAATGCAATCAAAAATCCGGCAAATGCCACAATCATCCAGTCGCCTAGTGCGCGGTGCAGAAGCGAGAGCACCCAGGTGATCAGAAACAGAATGCCGAGGCTGATGAGGAAGGATTTGATCTGGTCAGCCCAGAAGGTTTTGCCTTTTGTGCGGTTGAAACCGTACTTTTCCTCAATCCGCATCGTATCGTAGTAACTGAACGGAATCGTTGCGACGGAGGAGATTGTCGTAAGAAGCAATACCGCGAAGAGCTGTGCCTCGACTCCGTCCGGGAACAGTCCCGCGAATGCCGCATACAGATTAAGAGAGATCAGCACGAGATCGATCGCCAGCGTAACGGCCGATTCCGCAAAGGAAAGACGGATTTTCTCGCGCCGGTACGCACGCCACTTCTCATAAGTCTCCGCGTCATAGATGTCCGCAACGTTGGCCGGGATGGCGTTCTTACAGGACTGCAGGCGGAGATATTTGGTAATCAGTCCGTATACATAGATGACACAGAGCAGGATGAGGATGAGAATCTTGTAGTTCATAATCGTCCGGCGAAAGCAGGAAAACGCTTCGCCATACCTCCCGTTTTAAGCAGAATTAAGATTATAAAAACGGCCGGCAGTCGAGAAACTGCCGGCCGCACTCGTTACATCGAAGTGTAATTGTCGAAATAGCCCTGAATCAGGATAACGGGTGTTCCCTTATCACCGGACCCGGAGGTCAGGTCGCAGAGGGAACCGATCAGGTCGGTCAGCTGTCGGGGCGTTGTACCCTGAGATGCCATGTTGCCGACGAGGCTGCCTTCCTTTGCCTTGATGCTCTCGGAGATGGCGTCCTTCAGTGCCTGTCCGGACAGATCCGCGAAATCGTTATCGGCAAGATACTTGAGCTTCAGCTCGTTCGGCGTGCCGATGAGGCCCTTCGTGAAAGCGGGCGATACAACCGGGTCGGCGAGTTCCCAGATCTTGCCCTGCGGATCCTTGAAAGCGCCGTCGCCGTAAACCATGACTTCGACATGCTTGCCGGTCTTTTCAAGAATTTCTTCCTGAATGGCTTCGACAAGCTTCTGTGCGCCTTCGGACTGCGGGAAGAGCTTCACTTTGTCCTCGGTCGACTTGTTCGAACCGAGCAGGCCGTAACGGGAATTGAAACCGCTTCCGTATACCGGAGCAGTCATAAGGTCATCGAGACCGCATACAACCTTTGCGCCGTTCTCCATAAGGATGCGCTTGGTGCGCTTTCTCGTGTGGATGTCGCAGTTGATGATGCAGTCGGTGTAGTTAAGAATCGTCTTCGCCTGATTGGCAAATACGACTTCCACATCTGCGCCGCAGTCGCGGATCAGGTCGGAATAGTATTGTACGTAGTCCACACCGGTAAATTCATGCTTGCGGTAGCCGAACAGTTCGCGGTAGCGCTCAAGCGTGAGCACGTCCGAGTAAGGATTGATTCCTGCCTCGTCAACCTGATCAAGCGAGATCAGGGCATTACCGACTTCGTCACTCGGGTAGCTGAGCATCAGAACAATCTTCTTACAGCCTTTTGCAATACCGCGAAGCACAATCGCAAAGCGGTTTCTCGAAAGGATCGGGAAGATTACGCCGACGGTTTCTCCGCCGAGCTTCGCTTTCACATCGGCAGCGATGTCGTCAACGCTGACGTAGTTGCCCTGTGCTCTTGCAACGATGGACTCGGTGAGCGCGATGACGTCGTGGTCGCGAAGCGAAAAACCTTCGCTCTGTGCTGCGCCGAGCACGCTGTCAACGGCAATGTCGACAAGGTTGTCACCTTCTCGGATGATAGGGCAGCGGATGCCCCGGGATACGGTACCGACTCTTCTTTCTTCCATGTAGCGGACTCCTTTATATTTCGGTTTGGTAGTGCGTCGAAGCACCGAGAAGTATTGTACCATATCATGCCGGAAAAGGAAAGCAAAAAAAGGGAGATTGTGGGGAATTGGCGTCGCGAAGCATCGTGGCTTGCTCCGGGGGGCCGTGGAAACGCCATTTGGCATTTGTTTTGCTCCGGGAGCGCCGTGGAAACGCCATTTGGCATTTGGTTTGCTCCGGGGGCGCCGTGGAAACGCCATTTGACATCGTGGTTTGCCCCGGGAGCGCCGTGAAAACGCCATTTGGCATTTGGTTTGCTCCGGGGGGCCAGTGGAAACGCCATTGTTGGTACTCAAATACTGAATTGTAGGACGTGAGTACCATTACAAATCTGAAAAAGGGTATCAAGAAGGCGAAAAGGCTTCGCTGAGTACCATTTTTGGTTTTCACTGAGTTTGAAATGAGTGAAAGAATGGTATCACATCTCTTTTTTTGGGGCTTTGAGTACCATTTTGCGCTGTTTCGAGTGGTACTCAGGCAAGCATAGTGATATGTTGAGTACCACAACTAAGAAAAACAAGGGGAAAACAATTGAAATATCAAGCAAATTCCAAACGAAACCCGGGCGAAACCCGGGCGAAACCCGGGCGAAACCCAAACGAAACCCGGGCGAAACCCAAACGAAACCCGGGCGAAACCCAAGAGAAACCCGAGCGAAACCCAAGAGAAACCCAAGAGAAACCCGGGCGGGCTCGGAGAATCAGTCTTTTCAGTCTTCTTTAAACAGGGCTTGCAGCATCTGCCGGAGAGTATTCATATTCAGCGGATCCGAAAGGCTTTCAAAAGACATGAAGACATCCCGTCCCGGAATCAGGCCGTTCTGAATATATGCGTTTTCTCTCTTCATAAAGGAATGGAGATAAGAAGCGTCATCCATCTTGCCGTAGTGCTCAAAATAACAGATCTTGCGGGAGTGTACTTTAAGAATCGTGAAATCCGGATGAATGACGGAGCCGTCATCGAGAAACAGAGGAGCTTCATAGCGATAGGGAATACCGAGATCGGTTAAAAGATTGGCAATCAGTATTTCGGATTTCGAACGGACACGCTCGCCTTGGGACGTAACATAGAATGGGTCGGTATCCAAAAACCCTTTTCTTTCATATGGTTCGTCAAGCCATTCACGGGCGTATTCTTCGTCTGTAAGGAAGAAGGGTTCTACCAGATTCTTCCGGTTTTCCGAAAGATTGGAATAGACGTCTTCCGGACGGAGAAAGGTCATCTGTTCCAGTGCGGAAATGTAATCCAGTTCCTGCTTTGCTGCGTCCTGCAGCTGTTGCAGATAAGCTTTCTGCGCAAGCGCTTTTGCAACGGGGAAGTCTTCTTTTACTATGTATTTGCCGCAGCGGTCCGAGGAATCCGTAACCTGATAGTAGCGCGGGATGGGACAGCATTTGATGCGCAGACGCCCGGGCGGTGCTTTTCGAATTGCCTGTGAAGTTTTCTTCAATAAGGATTTCAGAGTCTTCTTGCGTTCGTTCATGTTGTGATTAATCATAGAGCCTCCTGAGAAAAAAGAAATGTCAGAAATCAGATGCCGGAAACCGGAATAAACACGTGAATGACACGCTGATGAGTAGGTCTATGGTATCAAATCCGGCATAAGGCGTCAAGGACTTCTTGAATTATGGTACTCAACCAGATAATAAGGAGAATTGGGTACCACTCGTAACAGCGGGAAATGGTACTCAATGGCCGGATTTCTCTTCTTAAGTACCAATGTTTCCGGAGGTTCTTCAGGCCAGATGGTACTCAAGTGAATTCGGAAGACAATTGAGTACCATTCACCGGCACGAAATGTGGTACTCAAAGGTGAAAAAGCGAAATTGGATACCATAAGGTGAAAATGTGAGAACAGAATTGCCGGAAAGCGCACTTTCCCTTTACTTTTCGGTATGATTTCGGTATTATTGTAGGTATAAGATTATTCTGCCGATGATTGCGAATCCGCAAGCGGACAGAACGCGCGAAAAGAGGGTAAATGAGAGAAGATTCGAGCCCGAATGAGCAGGCAAAGGACAAAAAAGAGGTCGGGAAGAAACTGATGGACGAAGCCGAGAAAAAAGCTGACGAGGCCGGGAAAGCCGGCGCGGTCAGGAAAGCCGACGAGGCCGGGAAAACCGGCGGGGACAAGAAGAAAGACAAGGCCAAGAAAAAGGCGGAGCGGCAGGAACGCAGGGCGGTGCGGAGGCACCGGAGGGCGTGGTCGTTTTTCAAGTTTCTTTTGAAACGCTTCTTCATCCGGAAGTTCAATTATTCCTATGACAGCCTGAAGGATGTCGAGGGACCGTATCTGCTCCTTTCGAACCACAACATGGAACTCGATCCGGCGCTTGTCGGAATCGCTGCGGATAAGCAACTGTATTTCGTCGCGAGCGAACATATCATGCGAAAGGGGCTCGGGACGTGGTTTTTAAGGCGATATTTTAATCCGATTATACATACAAAGGGCAAGACGGGAACGAAATCCGTCATGGCCATCATAAAGAAACTGAAGAAGGGTCACAACGTGTGCCTGTTCGCCGAAGGGAACCGTTCCTTCAACGGGCTGACCGGAGAAATTCTTCCGTCAACCGGCAAGCTTGCAAGAGCAGCAGGCGCGTCGCTTGTAACGTTCCGCATAGAAGGCGGATTCCTCACGCAGCCGCGGTTCAGTACTTCGATTCGGAAAGGGCAGACCTACGGACACCTCGTACATGTCTACAAGCCCGAGGAACTGAAGGCGATGACCGATGACGAGATGAACGAAGCCATCAACCGCGACCTTTACGAAGACGCCTACGCGGTGCAGAACGAGAAGAAGATTGCTTACAAAGGGAAGAACCTGACACTCGGCATAGAGAGCACGCTGTTCTGGTGCCCGTCCTGCCGGCAAATGCAAACGCTGAAAAGCACATCAGACGAAGTCCGCTGTGATGCCTGCGGCTTCACGGCAAGCTATGATGAATACGGGTACCTGAACTGTTCGGACGGCGTGACACGCAATATGCGTGACTGGGATATCGAACAGAAGGCAGCCTTCGAAGAAGCATACGCTGACGGAACGCTGCCGGCGTTTGCGGATACGGTTTCGGTCAGAAGCATCGATAACGACCACAAAGCCGGAAAGCAATACTGGATTGAAATCACCGCGTCGCCGGAAGGCGTCCGGGTGCTGTTTTTAGACGAAGGAAAGAAGAATAAGCGGCGGCTTGTTATTCCCGTGCACGAAGATGACGGAAGCACGAGCGAGATGAAGATAACAAAACAGATTCCGCCCGAAGATCTTGCCGGGCTTGCAATCTATTCCCGCAACAGCATGAATGTGATACTCGGCGAGAAGAACGAACAATTCGACATCAAAGCGGACACCGGCTTCAACGCGTTGAAGTACCGG
>JAGAES010000006.1 GCA_017613055.1 Lachnospiraceae bacterium
GATACTCCGGAATGTAACCCTTCAGATGACGCATGCCGAGGTTGTAGGAGCAGTTCAGCATACCGCAGTATGCATCGCCGCGGCCGTTAATCATATCGCCGTCGCCTTCTGCTGCGGCAACGAACATGCAGGGACCGTCAAAATTCTTTGCGATCAAAGTCTCGGGAGTCTCGGGACCGAAGTTTCCGAGGAATACAACCAAAGCGTTGCACTCCGCGGCCTTAACGTCCGCAACTGCCGAAAGCATATCTTTCTCATTCTCTACCATAACCGGGCAAACATAAAGATCGCCCTTGTAAGCCGCACCGATTGCATCGCGACGCTTCTTCGAAAGCTGAATCGGGAAACAGTCACGGCTTACCGCAATAATGCCAAGCTTCACTACAGGAATATTCGTCATAGCCATTGCGTAATACCAAACCTTTCTATATAGTTTTTGGGCTTCACCCATGCAAATTTCATTATACCTTCAAAGAGGCTTTATGTCAACGACTCCTTAACGATTTCAGACCCCTTTGCACTCGTATCCTTTTAACAGAAACTGAAGCACATAAATCTCCTGTTTCTCCGCGTCTGCCGTCACATCCGCCTGCCGGATCCGGTCAAGATTCCGCAGCGCGGTCCAGCGGTCGCAGTCCGACATCGGCTCCGCCCCCTCGGGGAGCGGTTTTAAGGAGACAAATGCGAGGAGCTGTAACAGTACCCCGCATGTAATTCCGTCCTCTTCGCCGGACGGCGTCTCGGCAAGGCGGCCGCACAGCTCGAGAATCATTTTCTTAATCCGGGCAACCGTAAAGGATACGCCCATCGCCTCGACAAGCGGAAGCTCGTCCTCGCCGAGGTTTTCTAAAAACAGTTCCATAGTCGCTCCTATTCTTCCGGTTCTTCGGTCACATTTGCCGCGGCGTCCTTCTTTCCGAGCAGCTTCGCAATCGTGACGACAAGCATCACGTAAGGCGTCAGAATCAACACACTCGGAATCAGGTAGAGAAACGGCACGGGAATCCAGGAATGGAACAGCTCGAGAATCGGGTTCCCTTCCGGTTCATGCGTAAAGAAATAGTTCGAGAATTCGTTGCATTTCGTGATACGGAGCACAACGTTAATCAAAAAGACGGCAAATGCCACGAGGAAGCCCGACAGCACCGTCAGCAGGTAATCCTTATATTTCGGCTTGTAAAGCCCGAGCGCGCCGAGCGCGAGGCTTCCGAACACGACCATCCAGTGCGTGCCGAAGTATCCGATCATGCGCGGCAGCAGGATGCTGTAATGATCGAACCCGATTCCCGGCATCACGAGCGCAAGACCTGCGCCGAGCGGACCCATGAAGAAGCTGAAGCACTGCAGCAGACGGTTGCCGGTGAGCGCGGCAATCGGAATCATAATCATGTTGATGTTACAGAGCTGAATCGGCAGCTCGCCCCACCAGTTGAACGCGCCTTTGCCGGCTTCTGCGGTAATCGCCGAATAATCGGAATCCTTCCCGAGGAAATACTTATATACGAAGAACCCGGCAAGCGTAACAAGCATGGCTGCGGCGAGCACCCGCGCCCTCGTCTTCTCGTCCTTCTTTCGAAGGAAGTAAACGCCTGCGGCGAAAAGAATCAAAAACAGGGCAAACACCGCGATGTATACGCCGTTAAAAGGCTTGCAGATCAGTTTCTCATCCATAGTATCCTCCTGCGGATTAAAGGTGCATTCGAATAAACTCGATTTCCCCGTTTAACATGCCCGTATTGACCGCGCCGGTTGCGTCGAAAGCCGTGGACTCTAATGTAAACGTATCATCGTATCCGGTCTTACGGACAAATCCAAAGAACCGTTCAAAATCAATGTTTCCGCTCCCGATCGGAAGCGTCCGGAGATTCGCCCAGTCCATATATCCGCCGCCGTAGTCGTTTACGTGGTAATGGCGGATATGCCCTTCGCGCCAGAGTTTCTCCCGCTCCGGATCGTAAAGTCTGTCAAGCTGCCCGTGGAACGCTGCCATTTTCGTATCGAAGATGAACTTTACGTCCGGGTAACGTTCAAGAAGCTCGTCCCAGTGCGTGAACGGATCGGCGCAGTTGCAGACAACGTTCTCTACCAAAAGCTCGATTCCGTTCTCATCGGCAATCTTTCGAAGCGTCTCGTATGCCTTCAGGTTATTCTCGATGTTCCGGTCGGAAGTGATGCCGTCCCAGAGATGGATGACCATCTTCTCCGCACCGAGCCGCGCAGCCATTTCGGCGTTCTGCGAAAAGCGGTAGAACGCGTCTTCAAGTTCCTCGCTTCCGCCCTTTGAAATGCTCTCGCCGATGCTCTTCTGTGCGTGATAAACCGGCACCTTTAGCCCGAGGTTTTGCACTAAGGAAACAATCTCTCCGATCTTCTCGTACCAGTCCGAATACATCATGAATTCGTATCCGTCACAGGTAAGCTGCTCCGAAAGCGGCGCGAGAAGCCGGAAATCCCTTCCGTTCGGCCGTCCGATCAACGCCCCGGTGGAAACCAGTATTCTAGCCATAAATCCTCCGTCTCCGCGTCCCCCGGCGCGGGCTTTTATTCCCCAATTTCCTTCTTACCGGCGGAAAGACTCGGTCGGCCCGAGATACGAACGGACCGGCTCCTCTCCTTCCCGGAATATAACGAGTCTCTCAAGAACAAAGTTCGGAGAAATCGCGTAAACCGTAATCGTATTGACGCCTTCGGTAAGCTCTACAGGCACCGTCGTCTCACGGATGTTATTAAGAACGCCCGAAGCCCAGAGGTCGTTGCCGTCTCCGACACGGAAGCCCTCCGGAATGGCATTGATTTTCTTAAGCTTTCCGCCGTTCACGTCGATTCCGAACCAGAGTTCCGGCGTCCGCACGGGCGGGTTGCTCGGGTTCTGTAAGAGACGGACATAATAACGTCCCGCGCTCGGTACCGTAAAGCGGTACGTAACGCCCGGAGCGTCTTTCACGGCAAATGTGACGTCCTGCGGGAACGCCTTCACTGCCGAAAGCGTGCGCCCGTAGTCCGGAAGAATCTCGAACGAACCGGCCTTGGTATCCTTCTTCCCGAAGAAATGCTCCGCCTCAATGGCGATGTAATGTCCGAGCATCGCTCCCTCGCCGAATACCTTACTGAGGTTCGGCATCGTATGAATCTTCTCGCTCATGTCGACGCTGTTCTCGGCACAGTAAAGGAATGTGCCCGGTTCCTCCGTGCAGGTGGGAACGCACACCGGAATCCGTATGCGGATATGCCCTTCCGCGCCGTGAATCTTCAGTTCAAAGATCGTGCTTTCGGAAACCTTCGCCCGGTCAATCGTAACCTTAAGAAGCACAAGGCTCTCCGCCTTCACGGTTCCGTTCATCTTATTAACGGTAATGCAGTCGGAAGCATTCTCAACGGTAAATGCAATCGTCTTCGCCGACGCGGTCGAAAGACCTATGTATCCGTGCTCCGCTCTCGGATCTAAAAAGGCTCCCATCGTCAGTACTCTTGCGGTCCACGGCGTACCCTCGGTATGCTGGTTTGTTCCGGGAATTGTCACAATCAGGCGGTCTTTGTCGGCAGGGACAAAGGTATGAACAATCGGATTCCGGCACTCTTCCTCGCACCAGTACTGAAAGCCGATGTGCTCCGACATGCCCATGCCGTACCATTTGCCTTTATGAATCGTATGCAGTTCTTCGACCAGTGCGCGGTCTCTCTGATAGCAGGCATCGATTTCCTTCGCGAGCTTGAGCGCATAGGTGCTTCCGAACGAAGCATAGGCGTGATTTAACGTCGTAAGCGCCCACATCTTCATGACATTCAGGTCCGCGACAAGCGGCAGGTATACGAGCTCATAATAGCCGAAGGCCGCTTCTTCGGAAATCTCTTCACGAAGTTTCTCCGCGGCAGCAATCAGGCGGTCGCATTCCGCTATCAGCTCGTCGCATTCACCGAAAGCGAACGGGGCGTAAATGTTATCGTTCATCGCTTCGGTACGTCGCGAGGCGGTGAGCTTCGTATAGCCGCGCAGCAGTTCCGCCATCTTCTTCGTTTCCGCATCGTCGCAGAGCCCCGCGAAATGCTTCTTCGGGAAGGCCTTCGTATAATTGACCGCGCTGTTACGGTCACTCGTTCCGTAGCGATCGAAGTCGTAAGCGAGGTCAAGGAAGTAAGCAAGGGGATATTCGTTGCTGAAGATGTCGCCGACGTTTACGATCCACAGCTCGCGGATGCCGTTATCGTAGGCGGTCGTCATCTGCTCCCATACCTTCGGAAGGAACGAAGTATTGAACCACTCGAACGAAATCGGGTAGCCGTGATAATCGAAATGATAATACATTCCATAGCCGCCCTTGTGGTCACGCATCTCGGGAGTCGGAAGCGTACGGAGGTTGCCGTAGTTATCGTCGCAGAGCATCAGCGTAACGCCTTCAAGCTCGGGATCGCCCATCAGTCCCGGCGTCGTCTCGTCGCCGTAGAAATAAGGCTCGACTTCTTTATATAACGCGAGCATGCGCGGAACCTTCTCAAGATCCTTGTTTACATGCTTTTTGATGAGGCCGTTCTGTGTCTTAAGAACGCGGCGCAGCAGATCGATGTTATCGGCGAGGGTCGCCTCTCTTCCGAGAATCGCCGTGTCGGCCTCACCGCGCATGCCGACCGTAATCACATTTTCAAACTTTCCGCTTCGCTTAAGACCATCCTCCCAGAAACGGGTGATGCCCTTTTCGTTCGTGTTGAAGTTCCACGCGTCACCATAGACGGAATTCTTTCCGCGCACATAACGGTACTCTTCGCCCTGGCGGCAGCACGGCTCATGATGGGAGGCTCCCATGACAACGCCGAGTTCGTCCGCAAGAATCGCGTTCTCAAGTCCGGGGCCGTCGTTCGGAAAGATTGCCGACCACATCGCGGGCCACAGATAATTGCCCTTTAAGCGTAGCAGCAGCTCAAACACGTGTACGTAAGCCTTAGCATTGAAACCGCCGTAATTCTTCGCGCAGAAGTTGCCGAACGCAGGCCATTCGTCGTTGATGAAGAAGCCTCGGAACCGTACCGAAGGCTCTTTGGAGACAAATGCAAACCCTTCCTCGATGGAAAAACTGTCCATCTGCGCAGGCTTCATGTCGAGCCAGTCAATGAACGGAGAAACGCCGAGCATCTCGGAAAGATGAAACAGCCCGTAAACCGTACCCCTCTTCTCGCTTCCCGCAATCACCAAAAGCTGTGCGAATTCTCCCTTCGCTCCGGCCGTTAACAGTTTCTTCGGAACATTCTTTATAAGAGTAAAGGAATAAACCTCCCTTTTATCCTGAATATCCCTTACGGAAATCAGCCCCGCCTTCTCCAGTTTCGAAAGCGCGGCGCAACGCCCCGCCGTTCCGAAAAGAACCGGCATCGTTACCGCTTCGTCCTTCACGGCTTCTTTTACAGGCATCATATCGGGCTTCCGTCCGAATACTGCCTTGATATCCTCACATACACGGTCCGCAATCTTACGGACTCCGCTCCATTCTTCCTCTTCATACATAAAAACCGCTTTGCGGCTTTTGATAGCTTTTCCTGAAAGAATATAATCCATTCATCCGTCCTCCGAGATGTTTAAGGGTCCCGAAAATGCATTAATCGCGCCGTATCAAGCATAACAGATAAGCGGATCATTTGCAATGAATTTGGAGTTTTTTCAGCAAAGAGCAACGACCCTCTTGACAGCGTAACAATGTTACGTTATAATGACTATCGTAACAATGTTACGGAGGTGAGCGCATGGGAGAAGAACAACATCTGATTTCCAAAAGGGAACTGCTTGCCCGCTACGGTATTTCGTACGGGGCACTCTACCGCTGGAAACGAAAAGGCCTGATACCAGACGACTGGTTTATCCGGAAATCCACGCCGACCGGGCAGGAAACCTTCTTCCCGGAGGCCCTCATCCGGGAACGTGTGGAGCGGATTCTGCAAACCAAGAACGAGGTGCTGCTCGATGAACTCGCAGGCAAGCTCTCCGGCGAAGACCGGCGGAACGCCTTTCTCATCATCGACACACCCTATGGGGAGAAGTCCTTTAAACTGAACGATGTCCGCTCTGTTTCCCTTCTGGGACCCGACGGACAGAAACAAGACATTACGGATGATGTAAAACAATTGCTTACAAAAGGGAGGAATAAACTATGAATATTGCGGGTGCCGGATCTCTTCCGGGCGGCGTATATGACGATTTAATCTCAATCAGCGGAAGCGGAAAGATTACCGGAAGCGCTTCCTGCAAAGCGTTTCATTGCTCGGGCGCGGGCGCGGTTGACGGCGACCTTGTGTGTCAGGAGGAATACCGCTGCAGCGGGGCAGGAAAGGTACACGGTTCTCTTCAGGCCAAGACGATGCATGTTTCGGGTTCCTGTAAATGTGACGGCACGGTAACCGTCATTGAGACGCTGCAGGCATCCGGCGCCTTTCATGCAGGTACAACGTCCGCGGGGGAATTCCACGGAAGCGGCGCGACCACCATTGACGGTGACCTCTCCGCCGAAACCATCCGGATCAGCGGAGCAATCCACTGCACAGGACTTCTGAACGGGGACAGCGTGGACATCCGTTTCGGCGGCAATTCACAGGCGGACAATATCGGCGGAAGCAATATCCGCATTGCACCGGGCGAATCCCGCGTCAACGGAATTTCCGGATTCTTCCGCAGGATGTTCGGGGCGGAAGAGCGTACTCTCACTTTCGATGTGGCGGGTTCCGTTGAAGGCGATGAAATCTATCTCGAACATGTCTCTGCCGCCTCCGTATCGGGCCGTGTCGTAACAATCGGCCCCGGCTGTAATATCGGAAAGCTCTTCTATATCGAAAGCGCGGAGGTTTCCCCGGACGCTTCTGTGGGGTATACGGAACAGCTGCCCGGATGATTCACAAAAAAGAAAGGTGCACAGGCATGTGTCTGTGTACCTTTTTTATGCGAATATATAGCAGTCATACCGGATTGCCTTGCCTGTTAAGCTGTAATCCGGCTTCCGGCCTGCAAGATTCGGGCCTTTGACCGGACGCTTTACTATCAGGCGGTGCGGTCCTGCCGAAACCGCCGCCTCATACAATTCCTCTTCATTTTCACACGGCTTTTCCAGTCCGTGAATCAGCTGGAATTTCTTCTTAACAAGGGCGCTCTTCTGCCGCTTCGGAAACATCGGGTCAAGAAGAATCACGTCGGGACGTTCGGAAAGCTCCTTCATTCCTTCGATGCTGTCACCCTTTACCAGCTCCATCCTCGATACAATCTCCGAAAGCTCCGGATCCCGAAGCCCGCGCGCGATTGCGTCCTCAAGCAGTTCCGCAATGACCGGGTCCCGTTCATACATGCGGACAGAAAAACCCGCCGCGGCAAGCAGGAAAGAATCCTCCCCGAGCCCCGCCGTGGCGTCAATAGCTGTGGCATCTGCCCCGAACGTGTTCCGCTTCGCAGCCTTCACAAGAAGTTCTCCCGCAAGCCGCCCTTTTGTGACCCGCGGGAGAAGATTTCGAAAGTCGCCGCGAACCGAGAGTTCGCCGTCCGTAAGACTAAGCCCTTCTTCTGTTCTCTTAAGTTCCATGTCTACTGAAAGAACGATGCGATTACGCCCGCGATGCCGACAACCATCAGGCAAACCGGAATCGCAATGGCATTGCGCGTCTTCGCCGCAATATACCGCTTCGGGTTCTTCGGATTGTAATAGATGTCAATCTTGTTCCCGACCTTGAACTTCTTCTTGCGGCCGGAGCGGATATTCAGCATGTCGCGAATCTCCTCTTCATTGGCCATGAAGGACACGACCGGAACATAGTTCGTCACTTTCTTTCCGGAATCGTTCATATCCACATCCTCGTGAACATCCACGATTTCGGCATTCGCCAGAACGGCAAATGTCCTCTTGCGCCGGAACGCAAGCACCATTCCGATTAATCCCGCGAGCGCAATAGCGGCGCCGCCGATCAGCAATACATTATGAAGCATCTTCTGTCCTCCTTTATTCTTTGGTCGCTATGTCATAGAGGAGCGCAACGCAGCCCTCTATTCCGAACGTCCCGGAATTCAGTGTCATATCATAGTTCTGTGCTTTTCCCCATTCACAGTCCGTATAATACTTATAATGGTTTGCTCTTGCCTTGTCGCGTTTCCGAAGCGTCTTCTCCACATCGTCTTTCTGGAAGCCGTACTCCGAAACGGCGCGCTTCGCCTTGCTCTCCATATCGGCATGAATGAATACATGGAGCGCATCCGGATAATCTTTCAGGATAAAGTCCGCGCAGCGTCCCACAATCACGCAGTTTTCCTTGTTGGCAATGTCCTTGATGATGTCGGACTGCACGACGAACAGCTGGTCCTGCAAAGGAAGCATGTTCCCGCCGAATACCATGCCGGCGTAGGTCATGTTGCTCGCGATATTAAAGAGAAGACTTCCGGTAATATGCTCGCCCTGCTCCTCAATGAATTCCTTCGCAAGCCCGCTTTCCTTCGCGACGCGGTCAATCAGTTCCTTGTCATAGTAAGAATAACCGAGCTTCTCGGCCAGTTTCTTTCCGATCTGACGGCCGCCGCTGCCGCATTCACGGCTGATGGTGATAATCTTCTTCATATTGCACACCTCCCCGATACATTCATTTGAATCATTATAGCACAGTTTTTGAATGCGGAAAAGGAGATTCTTGCATTTTTCTCTCTTCCGTCTTATACTGTAACCATTCCGACGAAAATGACACAGGGGTTGACATTTACATGGTATATAACAATATTCTGGAAGCAATCGGGCATACTCCGATTATCCGGCTGCAGCATATGACGGCGCCGGACAGCGCCGAAGTGCTTGTTAAATTCGAAGGTCTGAATGTCGGCGGTTCCATCAAGACGCGGACCGCTTACAACATGATTCTCGCCGCCGAGAAGGCCGGACAGATTACGAAAGACACGGTTATCGTCGAGCCGACGAGCGGCAACCAGGGCATCGGCCTTGCACTGATCGGCGCGGTACGCGGTTACCGGACCGTCATCGTGATGCCGGACTCCGTCAGCGAAGAGCGGCGCAAGCTCGTGCATCATTACGGCGCGGAAGTCATTCTGATTCATGACGCCGGCGACATCGGCGCCTGCATGGAAGAATGCCTGAACACCGCGCTTAGGATGCAGAAGGAAGATCCGAACGTCTTCGTTCCGCAGCAGTTCAGCAATCCGAATAACCCCCTCGCCCACAAATACCACACCGGCGTCGAAATACTGGAACAGGTTGCGGGTCCGATTCACGGCTTCTGCTCGGGCATCGGAACCGGCGGAACCATCTCGGGCATAGGCGAAGTGCTTCGGACGCAGAACCCGGATATCCTGATCTGGGCGGTTGAGCCGGAGAACGCAGCGATCCTCTCGGGCGGTTCCATCGGAACGCATCTGCAGATGGGCATCGGGGACGGTTTGATTCCGGACAATCTGAATCAGGGAATTTACTCCGACATCTATATCGTCACGGATGAGGTTGCCCTTCAGACTTCCCGCGACCTTGCCTCGAAGGAAGGCATCCTCTGCGGCATCTCAAGCGGCACGAACGTCGCCGCAGCCCTTGCGATGGCGAAGCGCCTCGGTCCCGGAAAGACGGTTGTCACGGTTCTTCCGGATACTGCCGAGCGGTACTTTTCCACCCCGCTGTTCGAAAACGAATAAAAAACGCGCCGGTCACGAATCCTCGTGTTCCGGCGCTTTTCACTTTGTTAATCCCTGTCTTTAATGACTACCGTCGAGAGCGCTTTCTCGAGCAGCCCACGGTGCGCTTCGTCGGTGCAGACCGTGAAGAACAGTCCGTGGTTCGAATCGAAATAGTAGGTAACCTTCACAGGCTCGACCCCGGTCTTATCCTCATAAGAGACGCGGCGCGCGTGGTAGTTTCCGGAACCGAAGGTCACGTCGTTCTCTCTGGTGAACGAATAGCTTTCGTCACTTTCGAATGCCTCAAGCGCCTCGTCCAGGTCCGTCGAAACGTCGATTGTCGAAACCGACAGATAATAAAGGTCCTCGCTTCCGACTACGCCGAAGCGGTCCATCCGGACGTTATCGGTGTTGTTAAGCACAATCTCCTGATACTTCAGTTCCGCGCTGTCAAACTCGAGCGTATACCCGAGATTCTTATTATGGAAACGCTTCTTCGTATTCATATAATGCATCCCGAGAAGGACAATCACCATCACGAACGCCGCCGTAATCAGGGCGATCAGAATGATTCTCGTTTTCGAATTGCCGGACGCTGCTTTTTCTTTATCTTCCATTGTTGCAAACTTACCTCAAATGTGATATAACACCATTTTATACGAAAAAGGACAGGAAAGCAACGCTTTCCTACATGGTATTTTCCGTTTTGTTCCGCTATAACGGATAGAGAACCCGAGGAGTGAAACGATGATTCACGATTCCCATACAATCGACATGTGCACCGGCTCCCTTCCGAAGAAGATGCTCCGGTTCGCCGTCCCGCTCATTCTGTCCAGCCTGTTGCAGCTTCTGTTCAACGCGGTGGACTTAATTGTCGTGGGACAGTTCGTCGATGACACGGCCGTCGGCGCAGTCGGATCCACCGGTTCGCTCGTCAACCTGATTACGAACCTGTTCCTCGGGCTTTCGGTCGGAACCAACGTGCTCGTGGCGCGTTACGTCGGCTCGGGCCGGGACGAGGACGCCTCGGAAACGGTTCATACCTCGCTTTGCATAAGCCTTGTGTGCGGAGTCTTCCTTGCCGCCGTCGGCATTCTGTTCGCAAGACCCATGCTTTCCCTGATGGGCTCCCCCGCCGACGTCATCGACCAGGCTGCACTGTACCTTAAGATTTATTTCCTCGGCATGCCGATTATGATGCTTTATAACTTCGGAAGTGCGATTCTCCGGGCCATAGGCGACACGAAGCGCCCGCTCTATTACCTGACCGCGGCCGGTTTCGTCAACGTCTTCATGAACCTGTTCTTCGTGCTCGTATTGGGGCGCGGCGTGGACGGCGTTGCGTGGGGAACCGTAATCTCGCAGCTGCTTGCGGCGGTTCTGATTCTTCGGAACCTGTACCGTTCGGAGCATTGCTGCCGGCTGATCCCGTCGAAACTTAAGATTAACGGCTCGAAGCTCGCTTCGATTGCCCGGATCGGTATCCCCGCAGGACTTCAGGGCTGTATCTTCTCCGCTTCCAACGTGCTGATTCAGTCTTCGATTAACTGGTTCGGTCCCGAGGCGGTCTCCGGAAGCGCGGCGGCAGGCAACCTCGAGGGCTTCGTCTATGTTTCGATGAACGCCTTCCATCATACGGTATTAAGCTTCACCGGCCAGAACTACGGTGCCCGGAACTATAAGCGCGTCCGCCAGTCGCTTTTCTACGGGCTTCTGTTCGTCACGCTTGTCGGCGGCATACTCGGCAACCTCGTCGTGCTTCTCCGCATGCCGCTGCTGCGCCTTTACATCAACGGCAGGGAAGCGCTTGCCTACGGCTGCGTCCGCGTCATCTCCATCAACACGCTCTATCTGTTCTGCGGCACGATGGACGTAACGGTCGGCTGCCTCAGGGGCATCGGCTACTCGCTGATTCCGATGTTCGTCTCACTCGCCGGAGTGTGCGGCTTCCGCGTAATCTGGATTTTCACCTACTTCCGCTCGCATCGGGAGCTGTCGGTGCTTTTCGCCTCGTATCCGATCAGCTGGATCTTCACATTTTGCGTCCATCTGTGCGTCTACGCGATGTGGCGGTCGAAGCACAGGGAGACTCCGCCCGCGTGATTTGATTTTTTCCGAAAAATGTGATAGAATGTCCAATCAAAGTGGGGAAATGTTCAGAAGGAGTTATTTATCATGTCGGATGAAGAAGTTTTAACCGATAAGCAAAATCGTTTTACAACCGCCCGAAAAGCCGTAACCGGCGCCTGCCGGAAGGGTTTTTCGGGCCTTCGTGCGTTCTTTTCCAAGCCTTTCTTCCGGATCCGCGTCGTGCAGGTTTATCTGCTTTCGTTCGTGACCACATATATCATCGAAGGGCTGTCCCATTACAAGTCGCTGCCGCAGATCGTTCATGTGGTGCAGCATCCGTTAATCTTTTTGACGAACATGCTGATTGTTTCGCTGCTGTTCGTCCCGGCGCTTCTGTTCCGAAGACGCGCTTTCTTCTTTAATCTGGCGTTCATTCTCTGGATGGTCGTCGGCGTCGTGGACTTTATTATTCTGCATAACCGCGTCACGCCGTTCAATGCCAACGACTTTAAGATGATTGATGACGCGCTCAATGTCATCGTTCATTATTTTAAGTTCTATGAGGTCGTCGGCGTCATTATTCTCGCGGCGCTCGGCGTTTTCGTGCTCGTGATTGCCTTCCTTAAGTTCCCGAAGGTGAAGAAACCCATACGCTACCGCTTCACCGTTCCGTGCACCGTTGTCCTTTTCTTCCTGAACCTGTTTCTTGTATTCGGAAGCATCCATGTCGGCATCATGAAGCGGACCTTCCCGAACCTTGCAAATGCTTACCAGGATTACGGCCTTCCGTACTGCTTCTCTTGCAGCATCTTCGACCGCGGTATCAAGAAGCCGTCCCGTTATTCGAAGGGTTCCGTTAAGTCGGTGGTGGAAGAGCTGACGACGCCTACTCCTTCCGTAACGGTTGAGGATACGGACCTGCCGAATATCATCTTCATCCAGCTTGAATCGTTCTTCGATCCGAAGCGTATTCGGGATATCCGGTTTGAAGAGGATCCGATTCCGAACTTCACGCATCTTTATAACCATTACTGCTCCGGTCTTCTGACTGTTCCGAGTATAAGCGCCGGAACCGCCAATACGGAGTTTGAAGTGCTGACCGGCATGCGCGTCGCGGACTTCGGTTCGGGCGAATATCCGTACCGGACCATCCTTCAGAGCAGCACTTGCGAAAGCATGGCCTACAACATGAAAGGCCTCGGCTACGCGTGTCACGCGATTCACAACAACACCGCCGCGTTCTACGGGCGGAACGTCGTCTTCTCGAACCTCGGTTTTGACGATTACGATTCCGTCGAGTGCATGCCGAACGTCGAACGGAACGCGCTTGACTGGGCGAAGGACAAGATTCTTTACCGTGAGATCAATTCCGCTTTGAATTCCACCGAGCACCAGGATTATGTGTTCGCGGTTTCCGTGCAGGGTCACGGCAAGTACCCGGACGAGGACATCCTCGAATCCGCGATTGAGCTTACCAAGTTGAGTGACGCATTTGACGACTCCACGATTTACGGCCTGAAGTATTACACTTCCCAGCTGAATGAGATGGACGCCTTCGTCGGAAGCCTTGTGAGCTGCCTTGCGGAGCGCGATGAGAAGACCGTGCTCGTGCTTTACGGAGATCATCTGCCGGGCTTTGATTTCGAGCCCGACGATCTGACGAACGGCACGCTTTTACAGACTGAATACGTTATCTGGACGAACTTCGAGACCGAAGTCGTGCATAAGGACCTGTATTCTTACCAGCTGAGTTCCTATGTGCAGGAACTCCTCGGAATGCATGAAGGCCTGATTACGCGTCTGCACCAGACCTATTACATGGAAGAGGACGAAGAAGACTATCTCGAAAAACTCCGCGTTCTTTCCTACGATATGCTGTACGGCGATCAGTACTGCTGGGACGGTGAGAATCCTTACAAGCCGACCGATATCACATTCGGATACTATCATCCGGATCCGGCTTCGATGCATCCGATTTACGATTCGGCCAACGACACCTATTACCTTTCCGTTTACGGAACGGATTTCACTCCGTACTGTTCGATTTACGTAAACGGCGAGCGCTATAAGGATACCATCTATGTTTCCGACAGCGAGCTGTTCCTGCCGCGCGTATCGCTTTCGGACGGGGACGAGATTTCCATCGGCGTATACAACAGCAACAACCTGTACCGCATGTCTCCGGGCATTATATTCAATTCGGCCGATTATCCGTAAGAGGGAGTTTCTATGAGCAAGCAAAAAGAAAAAGTCAGCCTGAAGAATCGTTGGCTTGACCTTTATAAGGATAAGCGGAGATTCACCGCGTTCGTATTCTGTGCGATTCTGTGCGCAATCGGAATTCTCCTTTTAGCCGTGGGATTTTCCGAAGCGGCACGCGTCGCAGCCGACTACACGGGACCGGATGCGGAAGCGGACGGCATTGCGGACGATGTGATGTTCACGCACCTGTTCCTCACGGTTCCCGGCTTTTTGGCAATCGGCTCCGGTTTCCTGTGCTTCACAAGAAAAAACCACCGTTCTGCGGCGAAGTTTGTATTCTCAAGCTTCTTCATCACGCTTCTCGGCGGTTTCCTGATTGAATGCTTCTATTATCAGTTCATTCATTTCGGAATGCGAAACCCGCAGGCGAAGTTCATTGTTCCGGTTGCCCTCACCTGCCTGGTTTACTGCATCTTCTTTATGATTTTCCATATCATCTTCGCGGTCGTCTACGGCCGGAAGAAAAAGTGATTACATTGCTTCCCAGAGTGCTTCGTTGATCTCGACCTTGGTTTTGGAACGCCATTCCTTGTAGAGCTCCTCGAAGTACTCTTTGCATATCTTGGCATAAGCCTCTTCTTCGGCACGCTGCGTCTCCGCCGTGTTGATCTTATTCTTTCTGCAGAAGATATACAATCCGTCCGAAGTCTCGATCACGTTGCTGATTCCGCCCTCCGGAAGCGCGAACAGAATATCCGAAATCTCCCGGTCATAGGAGCCCCGTCCGATTGTCATCTCGACGTTCGGCGCATCGGTCTGCTCTTTCGCAAAATTATAGAAGTCTTCGGCCGCAAGCGCACGGTCAAGAAGAATCTTCATATCTCCTCTCAGTTCCCGGAGCGCGTCACCGCTTACCGTAACGGGATTTCCTTCGTTATCCGTATAAACCTTCGTCTTGAACAGATAATAGAAATCGCTCCGTTCAATCTCATTCTGGTCCGGCTTCGCGGGAACGTTCAGAGTAACGGTCTCGTAAACCTTCTTTGCAAGGACGTTGTCCATATAGATGGAACGGACCAGATCCTCAGTGATTCCGTAACGCTTCGCCGTATCTTCGGTGATGCCGTTCAGGAAGTTCTTCGTATAGTCATTGACGTCGAGAACGTCGTCCGCGCCGAGCGAGACGTTGAATTCCTCCGCCATGAAGCCTACCAGCTTGATGTAGATAATCTTTTCAAGAAGCTCGTCCTTCATCAGCTGGTCATAAGTGCGGCCGTCACGCGTGAATTTGAAATCCCAGACGCCTTCGCCGTACAGCGTTTCGACCTCTTCGCGCATGCTGAGGAGATAGATATTCGCTTCCGCGTAGCTGACCTCGTGCCCGTCGATACGCATCACGACATCCTTCGTGAAGCCCTTGCTGGTGGGCAGATCCTCCTCGCCCTTCTTTCCCTTCTTACAGCCTCCGAGAAGCCCCGCGGCAAGAATAATCACCAAAAACCATATCAGTTTATTCCGGATTTTTCTCATCGGTTCCATACTCCTTAATCAGAATCCGCCGCATTGTACTGAGCACGCGGCTGCTTTCCTCTATCATTTTGAGCGGGTCTCCCTGCTCCGTCATCGTATACGTAAACGCGGGACACTTGCCGGGCGACATTGCGATCTTTCTTCCGTATGCCTTTAAGAACTCGGGGATACGCGCCACGTCCACTTTGGCTTTCGCGTACATCTGAAGCACCAGAAATCCCTTTTTGAGAATCACCTTCTCAACATAGCACCGGTGCGCCGAAGCCTTCAGAAGCGCCACATGCAGAAGCAGGTTCACGCAGTCCGGCATGTCGCCGAACCGGTCACACAGTTCCTCGGTCATGTCGCTCAGTTCTTCTTCGGTCTCGATCCCCGCGATGCGCTTGTACATATCAAGCTTCTGCATCTCGTTCCGGATATAATTGGACGGGATGTAGGCGTTCATATCCGCGTCCACCGAGGTTTCGAAGGATTCCTCCTCCGGTTCCTCGCCCTTCATAGATCGTACCGCTTCTTTAAGCATTTTGCAATACAAATCATAGCCGACCGCGTCCATATGCCCGCTCTGCGCGGCTCCGAGAAGGTCGCCCGCGCCGCGGATTTCAAGGTCCCGCATCGAAATCTTAATGCCCGAGCCGAGATCACTGTATTCGCGGATTGCCGCAAGCCGTTTCTCCGCGACTTCGCTTAAGATTTTGTCGCGGCGGTACAGGATAAACGCGTACGCCGTCCGGTTGGAACGTCCGACGCGCCCGCGCAGCTGATAAAGCTGTGAAAGCCCGAACCGGTCCGCGTCGTCGATAATAATCGTATTGACGTTACTGATGTCCATGCCGGTCTCGATAATCGTCGTCGAAACAAGCACGTCGATATCGCCGTTGATGAAATCGAACATCACGTCCTCAAGCTGGCGCTCGCTCATCTGCCCGTGGGCAAATGACACATTTGCCTCGGGACACAGCTGCGTAAGCCGGTGCACGACGTCCTCAATTCCGGCTACGCGCGGCACGACATAGTAAACCTGTCCGTTCCGGTTCAGCTCACGGTTAATCGCTTCGCGGATCATCTCCTCGTTGCGCTCTAAGACAAATGTCTGGATCGGCTGCCGGTCTCTCGGCGCCTCTTCAAGCACGCTCATGTCGCGGATTCCGATCAGGCTCATATGAAGCGTCCGCGGAATCGGCGTCGCCGTAAGCGTCAGCGCGTCGATGTCCTTCCGCATCTGCTTGATCTTTTCTTTATGCGTAACGCCGAAGCGCTGCTCCTCATCGACAATCAGAAGCCCGAGATTCTTAAACTCAACGTCCTTACTGAGAATCCGGTGCGTCCCGATCAGAATGTCGCAAAGTCCCTTCCGGACGCGCTCAATCGTCTTCTTCTGTTCCTTCGGGGAGCGGAAGCGGCTCAGCATGTCGACCGAGAACGGAAAATCACGAAGTCTCGTCGAGAACGTATTAAAATGCTGCTGCGCAAGGATGGTCGTCGGAACGAGCACCGCCACCTGCTTTCCGTCCGAAACAGCCTTGAACGCCGCCCGGATAGCGATCTCGGTCTTTCCGAAGCCCACATCGCCGCAGATCAGACGGTCCATGATCTTCGGACTCTCCATGTCGCGCTTCGTATCTTCGATGGCGCGGAGCTGGTCGTCGGTTTCCTCGTAAGGGAACAGCTCCTCGAACTCCTTCTGCCATACCGTATCCGGACTGAACGCATGCCCCGGATTCTCCTGCCTTATGGCATACAGCCGGATCAGGTCCTGCGCGATGTCCTTTACCGCATGGTACACGCGGCTCTTCGTCGTCTTCCACTCGGTGTTATTGAGCTTATTCAGTTTCGGCTTCTTGGCCGCGTCCGAATCGGCGTACTTCTGCAGCACGTCGAGGCCGGTCGCAGGCACGTAAAGCACGCCGCCGTCGCCGTACTCAAGCTTGATGTAATCCTTCACGACGCGGTTCATCGTAATCTGCTCGATGCCGCGGTATACGGCGATTCCGTGGTTCTCATGCACGACATAATCGCCGCTCGAAAGCTCATTAAGAGCGTTGATCTTCGCGCCCGAATACGGGCTCTTCTTCCGTTTCTTCTTCTCGCGTCCGAAGATGTCGCTCTCGTCGATGACGACGAACTTCAGAAGCGGATATTCAAACCCTTGGTGCAGGTTTCCGTAGATGACCATGATCTCCTGCGGGCTGACCACGCGGTTTTCATCTTCGGTGAAGAACGCGCTCAACTCGTACTCGCGGAGATTCTCCGCAAGGCGTGCCGCCCTCGTATGGGAAGCGCACACAAGAAGAATCCGGTAGCCGTTCTTCTTGAAGTTTCTGAGGTCCTGAACGAGCGTCTCAAAATGCTGGTTGTAGGACGCCACCGACCGCGCGAGCACTTCGAAATTCGCCGCCGGCTTCCATCCGGACGGAACGCCCGCAAGCGTCGTCAGAAGCACCGTACGGCGCGACGTAAACTGCGAAAGCACCTTCCGGTAATCGAAGATTGCATCCGTCTGCCCGGGGAGGCAGTAGCCCCTCATAAGCCGTCCCTTCATGCTTTCCGTAAACTCCGCCGAGGCCGCCTCGGCACTCTCGCGGACACGGTCGGGCTCATCCATAACGAAAAGCGTTTTCTCCTGCGGAAAATACGACACAAAACTCACATTTTCCTTCTTGAAATAAGGGATGTACGAGTCTAAGTTCGTCGCGTTCTTCAGATAAGTCAGGTTCTCGCGGAGCTCTTCGATGCTGCGGCGGACGCGCGCGGCCTCTTCGGTCTGCATCGCGTCGAGGAATTTCTTCTCGACGGATTTCGCTTCCTTCTCAATCCGCGCAAGGCTTTCCTGCAGTTCCCCGTCGGAGAACACGAATTCCATCGCGGGGTAGATGCACAGCTCGTCGGTCTTTTCGATGGAGCGCTGGCTCGAGATATCGAAACTCCGGATTGAGTCGATGTCCTCGCCCCAGTATTCAATACGGTAAGGCGTGTCCTCGCTCAGAGGAAACACGTCGAGAATGCCGCCGCGGACCGCAAATTCGCCCGGGTTCTCCACCTGCGCCTGCTTCTGGTAACCCATCGTCACAAGCTTCGCGGTCAGTTCCTCCATCGGAATCGGAGATGTGGCATTTATCGTAACGGACGCAAGGAGAATCTCCTCGGGGAGCAGAAGGCGGTCCAAAAGTCCCTGCACACTCGTCACGACGGTACAGGGCTCGCCCGAGAGGAGTTTTCTTATGACGCTCATGCGCTCCTTGACAATCGCGTTTCCGTGTACGTCCGCGCTGTAGAAGATGATGTCCTTCGCGGGGTAGATGCACACGTTCTTATCGTAGAGACTCATATCCTCGGCCATCTCACGGGCCCGAAGTTCACTCGCGGTGACAATCAGACGATACGGGTATTCCTGCCCGAGCGCGCTCACGAAGTGGCTTTTCTGCACGGAAGTACACCCCGATACCTGTACCGGGGCTGTCTTCGTCCGCAGAAAATCTCGCGCCGCACAGAACTCACGGTCTGTAAGAAGCGGCTCCAAAAAGGTTCTATTCATGTAACACCAATCCGTTAAACTTACTCATCGCCGCTTCCGGGCCTTCGGTCAGATAGACCGGAATCTCCTCCGTCACACGCGCCATCACGTCGCGCATCACGGGCTCCTGCTCCTTCGGGAACTTCGCGAGCACGTGATCCGCAAGGTCCCATCCGTAAGGCTTCTCGCCGACGCCGAGCCGGAGTCTCGGGAACACACTCGTCCCGATGTGCGCGATAATGCTCTTAAGGCCGTTATGCCCGCCTGCGCTTCCCTTAACGCGAAGCCGCAGATTTCCGGGCTCCAGCGAAATATCGTCGCAGATAATCAGTATCCGTTCCGCCGGAACCTTATAAAAATCCATATACGCGCGGACGCATTCGCCGCTTGCGTTCATAAATGTCTGAGGCTGCACGAGAATGACCTTCCTGCCGGCGATTGTGCCCCGCCCGGACAGACCGTGCCATTCCTTCGTCTTAATCGGGATGTCGAACGCGTCCGAAAGCGCCGTAACCGCGTCAAATCCGACGTTATGTCTCGTTCCCGCGTATCTCCGCCCGGGATTCCCGAGCCCGAAGATCAGCGTCAGCGTCTCATTTCCGGCACTCTCCGCTTCGGTTTTCTTTCGAAACAATCCTATCATATCTCTTCCTTCCGGATGGCTAGCACCCGAATACCTCTTTCGCAATATCGACGGTCGCTTTCGCGTCTGCGCCGTAATAATCCGCGCCGATGGTCTTCGCGTATTCGGGCGTCAGTACGGCGCCGCCCACAACGGTTTTGCACGGAAGCCCGGCTTCTTTCAACGCGCGGATGGTCTCTTCCATGCTTCCGAGCGTCGTCGTCATCAAAGCGGACAATCCGACGAGCGGCGAGCCGGTTTTTTTGACCGCATCCACAACTGCTTCCGGCGGAACGTCCTTCCCGAGATCGTGTACGGTGAAGCCGTAGTTTTCAAGAAGCACCTTGACGATGTTCTTTCCGATGTCGTGGATGTCGCCTTTGACGGTCGCAAGCACGATTTCGCCCTTGCTGACCTGCTGCCGGCCGCTTTTCTGCATATGCTCCTTAATCCGCGCGAACGCTCCCTGCACGACCGAAGCTGACAGAATCAGCTGCGGCAGGAAGATTCTTCCCTTCTCAAAGCCCGCGCCGACCGTGTCGAGCGCCGGAATCAAAACGCCGTTTACGATGTCCATCGAATCCATC
>JAGAES010000047.1 GCA_017613055.1 Lachnospiraceae bacterium
GGCTTCTCAACGAGTCGGATCTTCTTCGGACGGACAATTGTGCCGTCCACCAGATCGTAAAAGGCCTTCTTCTCGACTTCCGTGATATCCGAAGGTACGGCAACATAGAACTCGGCTCCGCGGAATTTGCCGAAGATGCGGTTCAGATCGAGGAACATGCAGTTCAGCAGGGAAAGCATGTCGGCAAAGCCTGCGATGACACCGTGCGCGATCGGGCATTTGACGGAAATGGTATCCGGCGTTTTACCAATCATTTCGTGAGCTTCGTCACCGATGGCAAGAATCTTCTTTCCGCCCTTATAGGCAATGGCAGTTTTCTGGTTATAAACAACGCCCTGGCCTTTTCGATAGATTTTCGTAGAATCAGACCCGAAGTCGATTCCGAATGTTTTAGAAGCCATATATACCTCACAGGGTAGTATTTTCTTGCTCTGAAAAACTGTAATACCGGTTTTCTCCGAAGATAATGTGGTCAACCATCGGAAGTTCCATCATCTCGCCGAGTTCGCGAATCCGTTTCGTGATGCGGATATCTTCATCACTCGGAAGCGGGTCACCGCTTGGATGGTTATGCATTAAAAGAAATGCAGCAGCGCCGCCCGTGACAGCCGTCCTGAAGATATCCTTCGGCGAAATCAGGGAACGGTTCACAGTCCCGCGGTTAACAAGTATATCGCGAATTCGTTTCAAATGTGTGTCCAGAAGAAGGATTCTTACTTCTTCCTGAGGCAAATGACGAAACCGGTCTTTATAAAACGCGTAAACGCTTTCCGGGTCACTGCAGTTTAACCGGTTAACCGAACGTTCTTCGGAAAGACGCTTTGACAGTTCGGATACGGCGGAAAGCTGTAAAAGCTTTACCCTGCCGATGCCCGGAATGTCCGATTTCTGCAGGTTTTCGGGATTTAAAAGTCCCGAAAGACCGTGCATGTGCTCAAGTAACCGGTAGCAGGTATGGACAACCGAAGCATCCTTTGTTCCGCTTCGGAGGATTACGGCCAAAAGCTCCGCATTTGACAGGGTTGAAATGCCGTAACGCCCGGCTTTTTCATCAGGGGATTCCCCGGCCGGAAGCGATTTCATTATCCTGTGTTCCATTTTGATCCTTTCCCTCTCTCCGGGAAGGATGTGCACCTTTTGACTGCACGAACAAATATTATAGCACAACTCTCCGTTTTTGTACAGAATCGGCACCGGGACCATTCTGTGCGGGAGTGTCTTACAGCTTGATAAGCCCCGCCTTATGCATCTCATTTAATGACATCAGAATGCCGAGCTTTGCGTGATACCAGGTCAGGCCGCCCTGAAAATATACGTTATAAGGCTCACATAAGGGGCCGTCAGCAGAAAGCTCAATCGAGGAGCCCTGATAGAAGGCTCCGGCCGCCATGATGACCTGATCGGAATAACCGGGCATATCCCACGGCTCAGGCGTGACATAGCTGTCTACCGGAGCAGCCGCCTGAATGCCCTTGCAAAAAGCAAGAAGTCCTTCCCTGCTTCCGAGCGTTACAGCCTGGATAATGTCATAACGGGGCTCCGTACCGTTCGGAACAACCGGAAAACCGAGTCCCTCATAAAGAGAAGCCGCATAAATGGCACCCTTTAATGCACCGGCGGTTACAACAGGTGCTAAGAACAGACCCTGGAAGAAATTCCGGTTCAGTCCAACGGATGCACCGACTTCCTTACCGAGACCGGGACTTGTCAGACGGTATGCACACTGCTCAATGTATTCCTTCTTGCCGACTATATAGCCGCCGCACGGGGCAAGACCGCCGCCGGGGTTTTTAATCAGCGAACCGACACACAAATCGGCGCCGACATCGGTCGGCTCAATCGGCTCGGTGAACTCGCCGTAGCAGTTGTCGACCATGCAGATGACATCGGGCTTAATCGATCGGATGAACGCAATCAGTTCCCCGATTCTTTCGACAGAAAGCGTCGGTCTTGTTGCGTAACCTTTGCTCCGCTGAATTTCAACAAGCTTCGTTTTGCTGTTAATCGCTTCGCGGATTCTGTCAAATGCAAAGCTGCCGTCCGGATTCAGATCAACCTGCCGGTAGGTGATGCCGAATTCTTTTAAGGAACCCGGAGCATCCTTAATGCCGATGACGGATTCAAGCGTATCATAGGGCTTGCCGACCGGGCTTAAGATCTCATCTCCCGGGCGTAAATTCGCAGCCATGGCAAGCGCAAGGGCGTGGGTACCGCATGTAATCTGCGCGCGGACAAGCGCGTCCTCTGCGTGAAATACGGAAGCGTAAACGGCCTCAAGGGTCTCTCGTCCGAGGTCGTTATAACCGTATCCGGTAGAGCCTTCAAAACAGCCTTCGGATACTCTGTGCTCCTGCATGGCCTTAATGACCTTTAACTGGCAGTATTCCGCGTTGGCGTCAATTGCCGCAAAGCGTTCCTTCAAATTCTGTTCGGTTTTTTCGGCATATTTTAAAACGGCATCCGAAATTCCGAACTGCTGATACATTTCATTCATTCTTTACTCCAAAGGGATAATCCGTTTCTCCTTCAGGATTCGGATCATATCCGCAAGTATTTCGTCCTCAGTCTGCTTGCTTTTATCGAAAAAGATGCAGTTCTTTTCGCGGCGGAACCAGGTAAGCTGCCGTTTCGCGAAGTGTCTTGTCTCCGTTTTAATCCGCTCTGCGGCTTCCTCAAGCGTACATTCTCCGTCAAGGTAAGCAATAAGCTGCTTATAGCCGAGTCCCTGCATCGAAACATCGGTCGCGGTAAGCCCGCTTGCGCGAAGCTCTTTTACTTCTTCTAAAAGCCCGTTCTCCATCATCTGATCAACTCTTCGGTTGATGTTCTGATACAGCGCCGCGCGGTCCGTCGTCAATACAAAATATGCAAAATTGTATTCCGGTTCCTTCTCTTTTTCGGTCCGGTTGTGCTCCGAAATCGGATAACCGTGGTAATGGTAGAAGCAAAGCGCGCGGATGACTCTTTTCAGATTCTGTTTCGGAATCGCTTCTGCCGAATCGGGATCAATCCGCTTAAGCTCCTCGAATAAGGCCTCAGCACCTTCTTCACTTTGCGCTTTTTGTTCTAATTCTTCCCGGTACCCGTCCTCTTCCTCTTCGGAAAATGTGACACTCTTTAACAGCGCCTGAATATAAAAGCCCGTACCGCCGACGACAATCGGAATGTGATTTCTTGAAAGAATCCCTTTAACCGCCTGCCCGGCAAGGTCTTTAAACAAAGAAACGCTGAAGGGTTCTTCGGGTTCCAGGCAGTCAATCAGATGGTGCGGGATGCTGCCCATCTCTTCATTCGTAATCTTTGCGGTTCCGATATCCATCCGCTTATAAACCTGCATCGAGTCCGCGCTGATGATTTCACCGTTGACGGCGTCGGCAAGTTTTAACGAAAGTCTTGTCTTTCCGACCGATGTCGGCCCGGAAAGGATGATAAGCGGTGGATACATAAAGTCCTCACAGAATACGTTTGAATTTGCGTTCCATTTCCGTCTGCGACATGCTGATGATGACCGGCCTGCCGTGCGGGCAGTGGAACGGATTTTCGAGCGTTAACAGCTCTTTAAACAGGTGCTCGGCTTCCATTTCGGAAATCCTCTGGTTTCCTTTGATGGCGGCTTTACACGACATCGAAGCAAGCGTCTCGTAAACCTGCTCGGGTCTTACGGAGGTGCCGCTTTCCGAAAGCGAATCGAGAACGCTTAAGAAATAATCTCTTGCGTCTATCCGGTATAAGCAGACCGGAACGGCAGTAATCCGGTAATCTCTTCCGCCGAAATGCTCAATCGTAAAGCCGATCTTTTCAAGACTTTCGGAATATCTCTGCAGGATTTCCTCTTCGCGAATGGAAAGGGAAAATACGATGCCCGGGAACAGTGTCTGCGAAGCCGGCGTCTGTTCGTTCATTGCCTTCACGAAACGTTCGTAATTGATCTTTTCATGTGCAGCATGCTGGTCAATGATATACATCTGGTCATTCGTTTCGATAATCCAGTAGGTCTTAAACACCTGACCGACAATCCGAAACGATACTTCGTCACGCATCTTCTGAAAGTCCGTATCAAGGAATGAAGCCTGTTCGTGTTTGGTATCGGATTCTTCTACGGGCATGCGAAACGACTCTGCACAAACCGTGGAAACCGGTGCGGAAACGGCTGCTTCGGCGGGTCGCGAAAAGACGGGAACCGTGTCATTTTTCACGGGGGTGATGCCTTGCGAAACGCTCTCAGACCGCAATTCAGGCACTTTTGCTTCCTGCACTGAGGACGTAAAGGCCGGCGCGTGATAAGCGGCTTCCTGTCTGATTCTGACTGTCTCAAAGGCCTCCGGCGGTCTTGCGGGAGTAACTTTCACTTCTTCAGCCGGTTCCATATCTGGAATCAGCACGGCCTTACGAAGGATTTCAGCCAAAGCGGACGTAATCTCCGCCGTAATCATCTCCTGTTCGGAAATCCGGACATCCATCTTTGCGGGATGAATGTTCACGTCGACTTCCTCGGGATTGATTTCAAACAGCAGAACCGTAAACGGATACCGGTGCTGCATGAGGTAATTGGCATAAGCATCCTCGACCGCTTTATACAGAATTCCGGAGCGGATCTGACGGCCGTTCACGTAGATCATTTCGTAGTTGCGGTTGCCGCGGTTGATAGCGGATTTGCCGAGAAAACCGGTAATCGAAACCGTCTTTCCTTCGTACGAAAC
>JAGAES010000048.1 GCA_017613055.1 Lachnospiraceae bacterium
CCGGTTTGGGGAAGCAGCTTGTGGGGGAATCGAACCCCCGTTTCCGCCGTGAGAGGGCGGCGTCTTGACCGCTTGACCAACAAGCCAAATGCTGCATAACGAATGATACCAAATGTCATTCGAAAATGCAAGCATTATTTTATGATTTCGAAAAGAATTCGAAAGAAATCCGTTTTCTCCGTATTATTCCGCGGAAAGCAGGTCCTCAAGACTCAGCTGATTCGTGTCCGGAATACCTTCAAGAAGGCCCAGTCCTGACAGCAGTTCGACTATCGACTGCCCGACATGGCAGCGGATCATCATATCCTCTTTTGAAAGGAACGGCTCGCCCTTCGCGCCCTCTTCGATCTGCTTCGCTGCAATCTCGCCGAGTCCGTCGATGGAGGTTAACGATGGCATCAGCTTGCCGTCAATGATCCGGAAGCGCGTCGCATTTGCCTGATAGATATCAATCGGCAGGAATTCGATATTCCGTGCATACATCTCCTGGCAGATCCGCATGACGTACATCTGGTCCTTTTCCTTATCCGAAAGCTTTTTATCGGGATCGTTGGAAGCCGACCGGGTTTTTAGGTTTTTAAGGCACATCTCGAGTTTTTCCCTGCCGAAGCACATCAGTTCATAGCTGAACGATTTCGCCCGGATGGAGAAATAAGCCGCGTAATACGCAAGCGGGTAATAAACCTTGCAATACGCAATCCGAAGCGCCATCATGACGTAAGCGCACGCATGCGCCTTCGGGAACATATACTTAATCCGTTTGCAGGATTCGAGATACCAGTCCGGCACGTCCTTCTCAAGCATGGCCTCTTCCATCTCGGGCGTCAGTCCCTTGCCCTTCCGGACGCTTTCCATGATTTTGAAGGAAAGGCTCTTTTCAACGCCCATCGAAATCAGATAAGTCATGATATCGTCACGCGTACAGATGGCGTTACGAAGCGTGCACTTGCCTTCGGTAATCAAAGTCTGTGCATTATTGAGCCACACATCGGTACCGTGCGAAAGGCCGGATATCCGGATCATGTCCGAGAAGCTCTTCGGATGCGTATCCCGAAGCATCTGCATGACGAATTCGGTGCCGAGTTCGGGAAGACCCAAAGATCCGAGGTCGCAGCCGTCCAGTTCGCCGGGCGCAATGCCGAGCGCGTCCGTAGATTCGAAAAGCGACATGACTTTCGGGTCATCCATCGGGATTTCTTTCGCATTTAACCCGGTAAGATCCTCAAGAAAACGGATCATCGTCGGGTCATCATGGCCGAGAATGTCAAGCTTTAACAGGTTATGGTCAATCGAATGATAATCGAAATGCGTCGTAATCGTATCGGTTGTCATGTCATTTGCCGGATGCTGTACGGGCGTGAACGAATAGATTTCCTCGCCGTGCGGCATGACAACGATTCCGCCCGGGTGCTGGCCGGTCGAACGTCGGACGCCGACGCAGCCCTTTACAATCCGGTTGATTTCGGCGGTCCGCTTATTGAGACCGCGCTCGGCATAATATTTTTTGATATAACCGAACGCCGTGTTATCGGCAACCGTCGCAATCGTACCAGCGCGAAATGTGTAACCTTTGCCGAACAGAACTTCCGTATAAGCATGAGCGGCCGACTGGTTGTCGCCGGAAAAGTTCAGGTCGATATCGGGTTCTTTGTCGCCTTTAAACCCGAGGAATGTTTCGAACGGAATGTTCTGGCCGTCCTTCTTAAGCGGCTTTCCGCAGACCGGGCAGATCCGGTCGGGCATATCAAAGCCGGACATCTGCGCGTAAGGCTTTACGAGGTCCGAATCGAAATCGTTAAAGTGACAGCCCGGGCAGTAATAATGCGCGGGCAGCGGGTTTACTTCGGTAATTCCGGACATCGTCGCAACGAAGGAAGAACCGACCGAACCGCGGGAACCGACCATATAGCCGTCCTCATTCGAATGCTTAACCAGTCTCTGCGCAATAATGTACATTACCGCAAAACCGTTGTTGATAATGGATGTCAGCTCTTTTTCAAGACGCGAGCTGACAATCTCCGGAAGGTCCTCGCCGTACATCGAACGCGCGGTATTGTAGCACATCTCACGGAGGTCGCGGTCGGAGTTTTCGATGACCGGGGGACATTTGTCGGGACGAACCGGTTTAATCCGTTCAATCATGTCATTGATCTTATTCGGATTCGTTACGACAAGTTCATAAGCCTTCTGCTTCGGGAAGTATTCAAACTCCGCAAGCATCTCTTCCGTTGTACGGAAATAAAGCGGCGGCTGCATATCGGCGTCGTCAAAACCTTTGCCGGCCATGATAATGCGCCGGAATATCTCGTCCTCCGGATTCAGAAAATGCACGTCGCAGGTGGCAACGCAGAGTTTTCCGTCATCGTCAGCGAGCTGCACGATCCGCTTGTTCAGTTCCTGAAGATCCTCTTCTTTCGTAATCCAGGGATACTTTTCCACGTCGCGGATTAAGAAAGCGTTGTTGCCGCAAGGCTGAATCTCATAATAGTCATAGAAATCCCGGATACGGCGCAGTTCCTCTTCCGGTTTATTATCGAGTACGGCGCGGAACAGTTCGCCCGCCTCACACGCAGAACCGACAAGAATGCCGTCGCGATACTTCCGAAGAAGGCTCTTCGGAATCTTCGGCCGGTTATGGAAATAATCGATATGCGACATCGAAACGAGACGGTACAGATTTACGCGTCCGATATCGTTTTTACAAAGCAGAATAATATGATAACTCGGAAGCTTACGGAGCGCTTCCTTGTCTTTCTCAAGATCATAGTGAACCGGGTTACCGGCCTCGTCGGTAACGCCTTCGTCATCGACGATATAGCCTTCACAACCGTAGATGATCTTGAAATTCTTAAAACGCGCCGTCTTCTCTTCGTCGTCCGCAAATTTCTTCGGGTCAATCGCGTGGCTTGCCTCAACGAACGACTGCACAACGCCGTGGTCGGTAATCGCAATCGCGGGGTGTCCCCACTCAAATGCGCGCTGTACAAGCTCTTTTACATTGGTCACAGCATCCATGTCGCTCATCTGCGTATGCGCATGCAGCTCGACACGCTTAACGGCAGAAAGATCATTCCTGCGGGCTCTCGTATCTTTATGTTTCTTAATTCCGAATACGCTTCCGATAACGATCTCGCGGTCGAATTTGTCGTATTGCGCGATACCCTTAAGCATCACAAACTTACCGGGCGCAATCTCCGGCTTCACAGCGTTCAGTGTGTCTTCTTTCACGAACAGCTTCACATTGATCGTATCGGTGAAATCCGTTACCGAGAAGCTTACAAGATAACGGTCGCCGGATTTCAAAACGCGATCCTCATAAGAAATCACCTGACCGGCGATTACGACGTCGCCGATTTCGTCCTGGATATCCATGATCTGCATGATGCGGTCTAACGCAAATGCCTTTCCGTAGATGATATCCGGGTCGGCAGGAACGGCGTATTTTTTCTTCTTTTCCCTGTCGTCCGGGGCTTTTACAATTTCATCCTTGCTCTTCGGCTTCTGCAGATCCTTCGGCTTCTCGCCTGCATGCTTCTTTGCTTCCTTACGGGCGCGTGCGGCTTCGTTCTGCGCGATGAATTCCTGCATCGAAAGGAAGTATTCTTCCATAACGACTTCGCTTGACGGCATATAAACAAATTCCATGAAGATGTTGCAGTCGATGCCCGTCATCTCAAGAATGCTCTTCTTAAGTTCGTCGATAATATTCTGTTTTCGGGACCTGGTGATATTGTAATCCTCAAGAATCACGGTAAGGCAGTTATCCTCGCCGCGGAAATCGGCATCATCGAGAAATGTGCCGTCGAAATGATCGCGGCACCGGATATCCTCGAGCACGTATTCTTTGATTTCATCCCAGATTTCGGAAATCTCCCGGTTGTAATACCGCGGATACGAAACAATGACGCGGACGTTTCTTCCGGCATCGAAGAAATACTGCTTTAAGAGAGCACGCTCCAAAAGCGGAAGCATCGCCGGTCGGATTAAAACGTCCGAACAAAGACGGACGCGGATATCTCCCTCGGTCTTAGGCATAGAGACAGAATCCACGTCGCAGTTTGAAAAAGTATTCAAAACCCTCGCTTCAAGCGAAAGGTCCGTAAAAACATCCAATAACTTCATATATAAACCCTTAATTCCAATGATCCAGTTCCTTCTTCAATTCGGAAAGCAGACAGTCTTCGGGAACCTTTCGAAGCACTTCGCCTTTTTTGAATATAAGCCCTTCCCCGCGGCCGCCTGCGATACCCAGGTCGGCTTCTCTTGCCTCTCCGGGGCCGTTCACAACACAGCCCATCACGGCTACTTTGATGTTTAAATCATATCCCGAAACGAGTTCTTCGACCTTCTTCGCAAGACCGATCAAGTCAATCTCGGTTCTCCCGCACGTCGGGCACGAAACAAGCTGAATACCGCTCTTACGAAGTCCGAGCGCCGCAAGTATAGTCTTTGCGGAACGAACTTCCTCCTCGGGACGGTCGGTAAGCGAAACCCGTATCGTATCGCCGATACCCATATAAAGAACAGTTCCGATTCCGATTGCGGATTTGATATTGCCAGCGTACAGGGAACCTGCCTCGGTAATGCCGACATGAAGCGGATAATCCGTCGCTTCGGCGAGCAGTTCATGCGCGCGGATTGCCATCGGAACATCCGATGACTTAACGCTGATTACGATATCGTGAAAATCTTCGTTCTCAAGCATCTTTACCTTATCAAGAGCGCTTTCGACGATTCCTTCCGCGGTCACGTGACCGTACTTCTCCAGTATCGGTTTCTCAAGCGAGCCGCTGTTCACGCCGACGCGGATCGGGATGCCGTGCGCCTTCGCGCACGAAACGACCGCGCGGACATTCTCTACGGAGCCGATATTGCCGGGATTGATCCGGATTTTATCGGCACCCGCCTCAATGGATGCAATCGCAAGCCGGTAATCAAAATGAATATCGGCTACGAGCGGAATGGTAATCTGCTTTTTGATATCCGCTATGGCATTTGCCGCGGAAACAGTAGGTACCGCTACCCTTATAATGTCGCAGCCGAGCGCCGTAAGGCATTGAATCTGGCTTACGGTTGCAGCGACGTCCTCGGTTTTCGTGTTGCACATCGACTGTATCAATACGGGATTGCCCCCGCCGATCAGCCGGTCACCGATTTTCACGACTCTCGTATGTTCGCGGTACATAAGGACTCCTTAGTGGAATACGTTACTGATATCGTTGAAAAGGATAAATACCATCAGAATCATCAGAAGAACGAAACCGATGAAATTGATTAAGCCTTCTTTTTCGGGGCTCATCCGCTTGCCCCTTATAATCTCAATCAGATAAATCAACAGTCTTCCGCCGTCCAATGCGGGAATCGGAAGCAGATTCATCACGCCGAGGTTTGCGGATAAAAGAATCGTCCAGTTGAGAAGGTTCAAAAACGCATAGAACACGCCGTCCGTCTTATAACTCGTTTCCATGACGTCGGACATCTCGCTGACTACGCGGACCGGTCCGCCGATATCCTGCCTGGAAGCTTTGCCGCGAAGCAGATAGCCGAGACTTTTGATAACGGACTTGATCCAGTAATTGACTTCAACGGCACCGTACTTGACGGTTTTCAGAAAACCGATCCGCTCCCGGCCGTTCACGTTATACGAAAAACCGAGCGAATACATCTCGTTAAACTTCGGTGTAATCGTGACAATCTTCGTCTCGCCGTCACGCGAATAACCGATTTCCACAGGGGTGTCGCCGAACGGATACTCTTCGATATAGCTGACAAAATCCTTGACATTTAACACAGGCATCCCGTTGATTAAGACAATCCGGTCGCCTTTCTGCATGCCGGCTTCGGCAGCCGCGCCGTTCTTGACGACGTCCGTTAGAATCATCGGGCCGTCCCCCTGCTTGCTGCCGTCCACCTCATAATAGATGCCGATATAATATTTTGCGGTGTGTATGGGGTCATACGTTACGGTCTGCCGCTTTCCGTCACGCTCAAACGTGATTGTGACCGGATCTTTGCCGATACCGTCGAGCACCTCATACAGGTTAAGTTCCCGGCCGATATGAATCCTATGGCCGTTATAGCGGACAATCAAGTCGCCTTCCTGAAGACCGGTCGCCTCAGCAATCGTCTCGTCAACATCGGTAACGTAACACGGGTCGTAGCCGATCGCGTTCAATATGATAAGCGACAATAGAAATGCCAGTATAAAGTTGAAAAACGGTCCGGCGAATACGATGCTGATGCGCTTCCATACCGACTTCGAATTGAACGAGCCCTCTTCGTCCGAAGGCTCCGCTTCGCCGAGCATCTGGCACGAACCGCCGAACGGCAGCAGCTTTAAGGAATACTTCGTGCCCTTATAGTCCTTCGAAAGAAGCCTCGGTCCCATGCCGATCGAGAACTCTTTCACGATGACGCCGTTCACTTTGGCCATGATAAAATGACCGAATTCGTGAATCGCGATAACGATGCCGACCATGAAGATCGCAATCAGAATTTCAATCGGTTTGCTTAATGACATGAACGGTTCTCCTTTGAAAGAGACGAAAGCGTCTCCTTTTCCACTTCAAAAATCGTAGAAAACTGCGGATTCTTAACAACGTTATGGCGTTCCATCGCACCGGCAATCAGCTTGGCGATATCCGTAAATCCGATATGCTTCTTCAAAAACTCCGAAACCGCGAATTCATTGGCTGCATTGAATACCGTCGGCATGGTTCCGCCGGTTATCATCGCCTGTTCGGCTAACGAAAGCGCCGGGAAGTTTATTCGGTCCGGTTTCGAAAAATGCAACGCGCCCGCTTCAAACAAACTGAGCGGCTTCGCGGTCATCGGTTTTCTTTCGGGATAAAAGAGCGCGTATTGAATCGGAAGCTTCATGTCTGGCATTCCCATCTGCCCGATTACCGCTCCGTCAATGAATTCAACGGCGCTGTGCAGAATGCTTTCGGGATGGATCACGACCGTAATCTGCTCGGGCGTAAGGCCGAACAGCCACTTCGCTTCCATCATTTCGAGTCCTTTGTTCACCATGGTAGCAGAATCAATGGTCACTTTTTGTCCCATCGACCAGTTCGGATGCTTAAGTGCGTCCTCCACCGTGAACGATTCCATCTCATGTATCGTTTTGCCGCGGAAAGGACCGCCTGACGCGGTCAGAAGAATGCGTTTGATCTGCGGATGTCCTTCCCAGAAGGGTCCGGGATAAGAAAGACCCTGAAGCGACTGAAAGATTGCCGAATGCTCGCTGTCGACCGGATAGATATTCACGTGATGCTCTTTAGCAAGAGGCATAATAAACTGACCTGCGGTCACCAGCGTTTCCTTGTTTGCAAGCGCAATGTCCTTTCCGGTACGGATTGCTGCCTCTGTCGGAAGGATTCCGATCATGCCGACCATCGCGGCAACCATCATATCGTATGCCTTATAAGAGGCACATTCGCATAAGCCTTCCATACCGGTTAAGACCGTAACCCCCGAAAGGTCCGAAATCCGGATCCGAAGATCTTCAGCCGCCTGTTCATCGAATAAACATACCATCTCCGGGCGGAACTCCCGAATCTGTGACTCGATCAGGGTTACGTTCCTTCCGGCAGCCAGAACGGCAACGGAAAAATCATCCGGGAATTCCCGGACGATATCAAGAGTCTGTGTTCCGATGGATCCTGTGGATCCGAAGATTCCCAAACGTTTCATGCATTATACCATAAGAACAGTTTAACAAGATAAAAGACGCAAGGCGCCGTGAACAATACGCTGTCAAAACGGTCCAGAACTCCGCCGTGGCCGGGAATCAGCTTACCGTAATCCTTAATGCCGTTATCCCGTTTGATTGCCGATGCGGTCAGATCGCCGAACATCGAAAGAACGGCCGAGCAGGCGCATACGATGCCGATGACAAGCCAGGTCGCAAGCGGGCTGAAATCCGGAAGATGCTTCGCGCAGCACAGTCCGTATACCGAACCGATCAGAAAAGCTCCGATTACGCCTCCGGCACAGCCTTCCCACGTCTTCTTCGGGCTGAGCCTCGGGAAAGCCTTATGCTTGCCGATCGAACAGCCGACCAGATACGCAAATGTGTCGCTGCCCCACGCACCGAGGAGAATCACCCATACAAGAAATACGCCTCCAGGAAGCGCGCGCGTCCGATAGATGAAGCTTAAGAAAACGCCGACGTAAACAAGCCCGAACGGAACCGTGAACATGATGTCCGATTTCCGCTTCGGGAAGGTGAATACATAAGAAATCATCAATACAAGAAGAAATACGCTGAATGCCGGAAGGAAATACTGTTCGCTTCCTTCGAAAAGCATTGTGACGTAATACACAATCAGTCCGATATAGCCGATAATCGCCTGGGAAGTCTTCTCTGCGTGCACCGCACGGAACAGCTCATACATTCCGAGAAGGGACAGAAACAGAGTAATTCCGAACAGAACGAATCCCCCGAGCCGGAATGAAATCAGCGCAATGATTACCAATACCGCACCGCTTAAAGTTCTCTTAAGCATCACATAAACCGCCGGCCGATGCCGGTCCTTTCCTTATGGTCAGATCCCGCCGAACCGGCGCTCCCTGCCGTTATAAAAGTCGATTGCCTTCTGCAATTCCTTTTTGTTGAAATCAGGCCACAGCGTATCCGTAAAGTAAAACTCCGAATAAGCAAGCTGCCACGGAAGGAAATTGCTTGTCCGAAGTTCGCCGCTTGTCCGGATCATCAAATCCGGATACGGAATGCCTGCCGTATCAAAGAAGCCGTAGAATACTTCTTCGCTGATCTGTTCGGGCTCAATCGTTCCGTCCTTCACGCCGGCAGCAACCTTCCGGACGGCTCTGAGAATCTCATCCCGACCGCCGTAATTGATTGCAACCTGGAATTTCAGTCCCGTATTCGACGCGGACACTTCCTCAAGCTTACGGATACTGTCCTGCAGGTCCTGATCAAGTGCCGAAATGTCCCCGATCACGCGGACGCGCATGTTATTCTTGCTGCTTCGCTCGATACTGTCCTTCATATACTTCCGAAGCAGGTTCATCAAAGCATCCACTTCGTCCTTCGGACGGGACCAGTTCTCGGTCGAGAAAGCATAGATTGTCAGGTATTCGATTCCGAGGTTATAAGCGTCCTCACAGATCTGTTCCGCAACGCGGCTTCCCTGCACATGTCCTGCCTTTCTCGGAAGCAGGCGCTTCTTCGCCCAGCGGCCGTTGCCGTCCATGATAATGGCTACATGACGCGGAACGACGTATTCTTTTACTTTCGCCATAACATTCTTCTTTCCATACAAATCGGGGCGTATCGCTACGCCCCGGAATCTTTTTGGAACGATTAAACGGTCATGATTTCTTTCGCCTTGTCGGCAGCAACCTTATCGATTTCTTCAATAAAGCGGTCCGTCATCTTCTGTGCGTCGGTTTCCATCTTCTTTACTTCATCCTCGGAAATATCCTTACCCGCTTTTTTGATGGCGTCGTTGGCGTCTCTGCGGATGTTCCGGATGGCAACCTTGGATTCCTCGGCCTTCTTCTTCACATCTTTCGAAAGTTCCTTACGCCGGTCCTCGGTAAGCTCCGGGAAGGTCAGGCGGATTACTTTGCCGTCGTTGCTCGGCGTAATACCGATATCCGAAGCCATAATCGCCTTTTCGATTTCCTTGATCATCTTGGATTCCCAAGGCTGAATCATGATGACTCTCGCTTCGGGAACCGAAATGTTGGCAACCGACTGGAGCCCTGTGGGCGAGCCGTAATAATCGACTCTCAGCTTGTCGAGAAGATGCGGGTTGGCACGTCCTGCGCGGATGCCCGCATACTCTTCGCGAAGATTATCAAGCGTCTTGTTCATTTTGACTTCAAAAGGGTTCAGGATTTCGTTCATATCTAAATACCTCCTCCAAATACACTTTTAATTGTTGACAACCGTTCCCGTGCACCCCTCGAGAACGTTGCGGACGATGCTGTTTTCGACATTCAGATCGAACAGAATCATCGGCATATTGTTCTCCATGCAAAGCACGGATGCGGTCAGGTCGACGGCTTTCAGCTGTTTCGTAAGAATCTCCGTATACGTCAGCGTATCGTACTTCTTCGCGTTCGGATTCAAAACCGGATCGCTGTCGTAGATCCCGTCCACGGACTTCGCCATTACGATGCAGTCGCATTCGAGCTCAATTGCCCGAAGCGAGGTTCCGGTGTCGGTGGAGAAATAAGGATGTCCGGTTCCGCCGCCGCAGAACACGACCTTACCGGCTTTCAATGCCTCCATCGCCTTATCCTTCGAGAACAGCTCCGTAAAAGTACCGCATGCAAACGGCGTAAACACCTGTGTCTCAACTCCGAGATTCCGAAGGCTTTCGGAAACATAGATGCAGTTCATGACCGTCGCAAGCATTCCGATCGAATCCGCTTTCGTCCGCTCAATGCTCTTGCATGCGCGTCCCCGCATGAAATTGCCGCCTCCGATTACAATCGCGACCTGTACGCCGCGGTCCACAAGTTCCTTAATCTGCTTTCCGACGGTAAGTACGTTGGCTTCATCGAAGCCGAAGCCCTGCTCGCCGGCAAGAGCTTCTCCGCTCAACTTCAAAAGAATGCGTTTATAGCTTCCCATAACTGCCTCCGCTGAATCTGTGCTGAACTAATTTTACCATACCGGTATACAGAATTCAACCATTGTTCTTGTTCTTATCTTTCTTCTTACTGATTACGGCAAATGTGATCGCCCCGATGCACAATGCCGCTGTGATAATCGGAATCAGGAACAGGATAATCGGGAAAGAATCGTTCTGTTTTGCTTTTTTATTCGCCGCGGCTTTTGGGGAAGGCGTAACATTTACCGTAACCGGACCGGGCGTAACGGCTTCGGTAACGGTAGGCACAGGCTTTCCGGTCGGAGCGGCACCGTTCGATACTTTTATATAAATCACGGAATCTTCATCCGGCATATCGAAATAAAATCCGCATCCCATATTGAAATCCCCGTAGATTTCTTCATCGGGAATCGTGAGAAGCACATCCCCGTTTTTATTTCTGACGCAGATTTCTTCCGCCTTGTAGCCTTTTCCGTTCCCTTCGAAAACTACTCCCACATGAGTTCCCGTAAGAACAAGCATGCCGGGACAATAGCTGTATTCATCCGGATATTTTAACCATATCGATTCGCTGTCCGAGCTGACCTCTATGCCGACCAGATTGCCGAGATCACAGCCGTTTTGATCGACAGAAATGCAATCCAATGAACACGAAGCAGCATCGGAGAAACGCAATGTCACCGGAAAATAATTGTTTTCCTGATAAGAATCCGAAGTCTTATCGAAAATCAGTTCCGACACAACCGTTTGAATATTCGAATCGGGACAAACGGAAAGGATTCCCGTCGAAGCATCATATTCAATATCGGCACCGGCGTTGCCGTTCAGGGAAAAACGATAATACGGATAATTCAAAGAGTAATCCCATGACGCGTCTTCCCACTCAATATCACTTGCCGCCCAGAATACAAGCGGGAAATCACAGTCCTCGGGAACCTGTGCGGTACCGTCCGTAAGATCAATCACGAGCGGAATCCTTGGTTTGAATACGGCAGAAACAAGGATATCATAATCCGGCATATAAAAATCATACTGTCCGAGAGGCAGAAAAGTGTTCTCCTCCGATTTCACATCGGTTATCATAAATCCGCCGAAATAACACCCCTCAGGGGGTTCGGAGAAAAACTGAGAAATACTTAAATGCGTGCCGTATCGGGCTTTTTCAATAATCGGGGAATACGGATCATTATAGATTCCAATCGTAACATTCTCCATATATATCGAATGCTTTTCGCTGTCTTTCTCGATTACCGGGGATTCCGTCGATTCATTATCCACAAGGATCGTAAGTTTTCCGATCTGACCGTCATTAACGGTCATGGAAAAGGAACAGCCGAGACTGTATCCTTCGAGTCTTGACACAGTCGGATGAAACCCTTCTAAAATGGAATAATCCGCAAAGCTGATATCCATCGTTCCGTCCTGATCCAAATCAAACACTTCATAATACCCGCCCTGTTCTGTGATATGACGGATAGCATAAAACATATTCGAAACCGAAACAACATCTTCTTCCGGAACGGAACAGGAAGGGTCCGTAAGGTCAAAAACATACTCTCTCTGCGTTGCTGTCGTCACCGCTTCAAGCGTTACCGCTTTAGCCGGCATTACAAAGTAAAAATCCATATACTCGCTCTGTATGCCTGAGTCGGATTTCCATGTCTTGAAGAATCTTCCGTTCTCGCTGTCTCTTACAATCTTCACATACTTTCCGCTTCCGGATTCGGTAATCCGGTTTCCGTTTCCGTCCTCCGCGTGGCCGCCCTTTACGGTAATCGGATAAGTCTTCGGATACTCGCCGAATTGAAATGTGACCGGCCAATATGCACCGCTGTTAAGCCCCGAAAGAGTTATGTTTCCGCTAACGCTGCAGGTTTCGGAATAAACCGTAAACCGGCCGTCCGAATAAACCACGTCGACGGTACCGTCGCCGTCAAGATCATAAGACTCCTGGTCATCATAATAATACCTTATCCCGTTAACGGATTCCTCAACACATACCGCCACATCCCGCGGCTGTTCGCAGAATCCTTTGGTCAGATTGATTGTAATTGCATTCTTCTTTCCGGTAACGGCATGAATCGTCAGGTCCATGGACGGCATTACAAAATCATCAATTTCATAAGGATATGTATCATATGCCGGAGAATCATAGTATTTCAAAAAATCGGATACTCCGTCCGCCGTCCAGTACCTTAGATACGTTTCTTCATTCCACGGATAAGAAAGTTCAATCCATTCACCGGCGCAGGAAGACGTTACTTCTTTCTTGGAATCCGCGTCCCGAAGATACGCCTTTCCTTCCGTCATGTGAATCGAATAATACTCTTTCGCAGGTTCCGAACCGAACTGAATGGTTACCGGCCAGTAAGGCAGGTTATTCAAAGCCTCTATCGTATAGTTTCCGCGGACGCTGCAATCCGGATGACGGAACAGATATGTCTCATCATCTGTCCTCATATATACGGGGTGTTCGCACAAATCCCCGGTTCCGTCTCCGTCAATATCAATTCCGTAAATCCTATCCGAATCTGAAAACCCAAGGGCGTTATAAATATAGTAGACAATATCCGTGCTTCTGTAATTGACTTTTTCATAGATTCTGCAGCAGTTCGTGACATCATACGTAACCGGTGTCTGCTTTTCCTTAACAGCTGTAATTACGACATCATAATCAGGCATATCAAATAACTCGTATACCGGTTCGCCGTTAACCAGCCATCCGGTTACATAGTATCCGCCTACCAATTCGGGAATTAACAGTATCCGTTCTCCGGCATATGCTTCCGTCAACGTAAGACCGGAATAATATCCCTGTGCATATCCCCCGGTCACCTGAATCTTATGTTTCTGCTTATCAGAAGAAGATGCGCCCGAACCCGAAGCGCTCATAAATAAGCCGTACAAAAGTACGGCGGTGAATAACAAAACTCTTCCCGATGCTTTCATGGCTCCCCTCCACTGTGCATTCATTGTATTTCTATTATTTTATTATCAATTGACGCAAAAAGCAAATCGTTTTTGTGACATTTTCCGCATAAAAAAACTGCCGTACTTACCGCTTATGCGGCAAATACGACAGCTTATCAATCAACTCAACCGGAAACTTAGTTTCCTGCCATCTGCTTTGCAACTTCCTCAGCAAAGTTCTCTTCACGCTTCTCCATGCCTTCACCGGTCTCGAAACGAACGAACTTCTTAACGGCAAGATCCTTACTTACGCTTGCGATGTACTTGGAAACGGTGGTATCCTGATCCTTTACGTAGATCTGGTCAACCAGGCAGATTTCCTTAAGTTCTTTCTCAAGACGGCCCGGAACGATACGCTCAACAACGATGTTCTCCGGCTTCGGCTTCGCGCTCTCGGCGTTCTCCTTAAGAGCTTCCTTCGTGATGATATCGGTCTCGGAAGCGATGAAGTCAGCGGGAACGTTCTCGCGGCTTACATAGGAAGGCTTCATTGCGCAAACCTGCATGGCAATGTTCTTAGCGCACTCTACGGCAGCGTCGGTAGCTTCGCCGGCCATCTCAACAAGGATGCCGAGCTTGCCGCCGTTGTGGATGTAATCTACAACGAAGCCGTCGGTAACAATCTTCTCGAAACGGCGGATGGAAAGCTTCTCGCCGATAACCGCAACAAGGCTTGCAAGAGCCTCCTTAACGGTTACGGAAGCATCCTCGCACCAAGGGGAAGCAAGGAAGCAGTCGATGCA
>JAGAES010000007.1 GCA_017613055.1 Lachnospiraceae bacterium
AGCCGGGGATTACAGAAAACGTTACGTTATAGTTTTCTGTCATTGCAACAAAGTCGATTGCTTTTAATGTCATCTCCGTTGTGCCTGCATCTTTGCGTGTTGCTGTAGCGCTGGCACTATCCTGCGAAGGTCCGATAATATCATTCCCCGTAAGATCTGCTCCCTCCGGAATAGATATTGTATAACCATTTACACTATGCTCATCCCCATCATATGTGATAGGCGTCTGATTCTTATTTCCTGTAATAGTAACCGTTACATTTGCCGGGTCAATAGTAATAGAGCCGGGGATTACAACAAACGTTACGTTATAGTTTTCTGTCATTGCCTCAAAGTCGCTTGCTTTTAATGTCATCTCCGTTGTGCCTGCATCTTTGCGTGTTGCTGTAGCGCTGGCACTATCCTGCGAAGGTCCGAAAATATCCTTCTTCTTAAGATCTGCTCCATCCGGAATAGATATTGTATAACCATTTACACTATGCTCAACCCCATCATATGTGATAGGCGTCTGATTCTTATTTCCTGTAATAGTAACCGTTAAATCACTCCGAGAGATTCTTATCGTACCAGATCCATACGCCGTTTCGTAATCAGGATTTTCTGCCTTAACGTATATCGTCCACGGGTCCGTGTAACACATAAATTCCGGATTGCATGTCTCCCAACAACTCTCCTTGAAGTCCGGGCTACTGGGGTCAACATCACTGTAGTAAATTGTAGTTCCCGCAGGTAGCTCGTCGGTATTCACCATAATGCTATGGGGCTTCCCATCATATGGTTCATCGTAACTTGTCACTACAAGCCCTAACGTCTCCTTAGGAACATCCTCTTGTGAAGAGAACAACACGATCTTCTGATTGTCCGTTCCGTATGCAAGCATGACCCGTGGGCGTATACCGGGAAATACCATCATTGCAAGCACCAGGAGCACTGCCCAGCCAAGTAGTTTTCTTCCGTAATGTCTCATCACATTTTCCTCCTAAACCAACGCGTTCTGGACCGTTACCGGCGCCATACTGAGTATACTTTTGCAGGTTTCGCTGCTGTTATTCCTTCATCTTCCCGTCTTCCACTGCGACGGCGACCTGCCACGCGTCTTCGTAGACGACGGCACCGACGTAATTCGTATAGATGATATCGTGAGGGTGATGGTATTTGTCCAGAATCGCAACGGCCGGGGCGATCATCTTCTGCATTTCCTCCGTGCTTTCGGTCTTGAAGAACGTGATGACCTTCTCGCCGTTTTTGCAGGGCTCCGGTTCCGGCAGATTTTCCTTGAACCATTCGTCGATTGCGCGGAACTTCTGCTCGTCTTCCGCGTCCATAACCCCGTCCTGAATCATCCTCCAGCAGATGCCGAAGATTCCCTTCGGGTATTTCGTAATCCAGGAGTCTTCCCTGCCCTGGATGCGCATGTATTTCGCCGTCATCATGAAATCTCCTTCTCACTGCTTAATCACGGAATAATCAAGCATCACATCGAGGTCCACGTCGCCGGTAATTCCCGGGACCGTCCCCTCGCTCGTGTACTGCCAGATGGCGAAATCGAAACGGTACGAAGTCCGCTCGCCGTAGTATGCGAACCAGAACGGATAATCCGCGAGCGCGTCGCGGTCGTAGCTCATGATAGACCAGCGAAGGCTCGAATAAACCATCGGCGTGTAGCCGGCTGCTTTAATCCTTTCGCAAAATGCGACGAGGCATTTCGTTCTCTGCTCCCTCGACACCAGATTCCCGCGTGCGGTCTGCTTGGCTTCATACAGTTCGGTGTCGATAACAAGCGGCAGCGTGATGTTCTCCGCGCCGTATTCTTCAATCTTTTTTAAGATGAATTCGGCCTCTTCGACGGCCTCTTCCTCGGTGATGGCCTGTGAATAGAAGTACACGCCGACATCCATTCCCGCGGCAGCGGCTTCCTGGATGTTCGTCTTCGCGTAGCTGTCGCCGTCGACGGTTCCCTGGGTCGCGCCGCGGTAGCCGATGCGCACAATCGCGAAATCAATCCCGGCTTCCTTCACTTTCTTCCAGTCAATCGCGCCCTTATTGTTGTTGTGATACGAGACGTCGATTCCCATCTTCGAGATCACGTTGCCGTCGTCGTCCGTCAGATACCGGAAACCGTTGTCCTTAATGAGCAGGTTGTCAAAGTTGTAGCTGTGCATTCCGACGTTCTGAAAACGCGGAAGGTAATATCTCGCAGATCCCGATCCCGAAAGCACAATCGGGTTCTCGAGCGGCTCCGCGCTCGGTTCGATAATCTTCGTGCTCTGCGGGTCCTCGTAATCAAAACCGACGTAAGCGCCGAACTTCGTGTTGATCAGCTTGAAGCCGTCGCCGTCCGGAACAATCGCCCCGTCGAGATAGCCGATGTATTCGTTCTCTCCGAGTCTGACCGGCGTCGAAACGGTAATCGGCAACTCCTCTCCGCTCACCGTAATTCCGTCAAATGCCACGCTGTGCACGGACGAATGGAATAAAAACTCCGCATTGGCCGCCTTCACGGTTACATGGTCGGTTCCTTTTTCTTCGAGCGCGAAGAACGGCTCAAGGACGCTCTCCGGCTTCACGGAAACCGCCTCGTCGAGCGTCAGCATGTTGATATAGCCGAAGGTTCCGTCCGCATTTGCAAAGAAGAGATAAGGAATGTCGTCGTAAACGACCGGTTTTCTCTTCGCAATCTCCCATACATTGTCCATCGAAATCGCGTTTCTGCAGGTGCGGATATCGGTTCCGTTCGAAATCAGTACCGGAAGATCCGTTCCCGTCTCCCCTTCCGGCGGGTATTCGTTGCGCACATAGACGGTAAGCCCGTTCGCATAATTCAATGTGATGTATTCCCATCCCATGATTTCCTGGACGCGAACAATACAGTCATAGTTCGAGTATTCACTCGCGTGTTCCCTTGCCTGCGGGTCTGAAAAACGGTTTTGCACTACAACAGTAGTATCAGGTGTTTCCTGCTTCTTCGGGCTCTTTTTGAGAAGGTATACGACCCCCACGGTCGCAACTGCGAAAAGCACCAGAAGCAGCCATGCCGCAACGCGCCATACCGTCAAATGCTTCTTCAGTTTCTTTAAGATTTCTTCCTGTTCCATAACTTCCCTTTTCCTTTGTCCATATTCTTTTCCATTATACAGGAAAACGGCGTTAGATACAAGTAAAAACGGGCGAAGAAAGGACACGTTTCATTTGACGGAACGGTCCGCATCGGTTATCATAGAAGAAAGAAACATGCGGAGGCATTCATGGAGGAGATTCCTTACACAATCCAATACTCCCGCCGGCGTACGGTCGGTATTCACGTGACCAAAGAAGGGAATGTGGAGGTTCGTGCGCCCTTCGGAACTTCGGAACGGACCATCCGCCGGATTGTTTCGGAGAAGCAGGACTGGATCCGGCGTACCGTGACCAAGGTACTGAATTCCGGCTCTTCAGCAAGCGCCCCTGCGGACCGCTATTTCGACGGCGCGCTCTTCCCGCTTCATGGGGGAGTTGCCGAGCTGATGCTCCGCGAGACGGACACCGACGATGACAACATCGTTGTCGCGCTGCACCCCGACGTGCGCCGCACCATCCTTGCCGTCCGCGGCCGCGACCTGACGCCCGACCGCGTGCAGGCGGCTGTCGACATCTGGGGCCGCAGGTACGCCAAAGCCTATCTCGCCGCCCGTGTCGAGAAATACGCCCGCCGCATGGACATC
>JAGAES010000049.1 GCA_017613055.1 Lachnospiraceae bacterium
CAGCTGTTTCCGCTTGCGCCGATCGGGTATCTTACAGGTGCGAACGAGCAGATCTACGGCATGAAAAAGCGCGGAGACCGCACGGTCAGCATCGTTACGTCGGGAATCTCAGACTGGGCGATCGACTATAAGACCGGAACATACTCCGAATACGTGATTATCGACGTGCAATCGAAAGAAAAGTAGAAGATGTCACCGCGGGCGGAAACCGCGGTGGCATTTTTCGCTGAAACGGGGCGGTTCGTCTTGCTTTTTCGGTACTTTATGTTATAATTCCACATTGGAATGCGAAGCAGAACGAAGAGCGCTTCGCCGGTAAAGTCAGCTTAGAAAGGATTACAAAATGAGCGAAGATAACAAAAACACACAGGCGTGTACCCATGACTGTTCAACCTGCAGCTTAAACTGCAGCTCGAAGGAGAACGCGAAGCATGAGGAACATGCATCGAATAACGATTTTCAGGCGCCTCTTAATGCGCAGAGCAAAGTAAAGCGTGTCATCGGCGTAGTAAGCGGAAAGGGCGGCGTCGGCAAGTCGCTCGTAACTTCCCTTCTTGCAAGTGCGATGCAGAAGAAAGGCCGTCAGAGCGCGATTCTCGATGCGGACATTACCGGTCCGTCCATCCCGAAGGCGTTCGGCGTGAAGGGCCCGGCCTACGCGACCGATGAGGGCATCGTTCCGGTGTCCGCCGCAGACGGCGTGAAGATTATGAGCATCAACCTTCTGATGGAGGAAGAGGACGCGCCGGTTGTATGGCGCGGACCGGTCATTGCCGGAACCGTAAAGCAGTTCTGGACCGACGTGTTCTGGGGCGATGTGGACTATATGTTCGTCGATATGCCGCCCGGAACCGGCGACGTTCCGCTGACGGTGTTCCAGTCGCTTCCGCTTGACGGAATCGTAATCGTGACGAGCCCGCAGGATCTTGTGTCGATGATTGTCGGCAAGGCCGTGAATATGGCGCGGATGATGAATATTCCGCTCCTCGGAATCATCGAGAACTACAGCTATCTCGTGTGCGACCACTGCGGCGAGAAGATGTCCGTATTCGGCGAAAGCCATATCGAAGAAGTAGCGGAGAAGTACGGCACGCGCGTGCTTTGTAAGCTTCCGATCGTGCCCGCGGCCGCGAAGCTAGTGGACAACGGAAAGGTTTCGGAAGTCTCGATGCCGGAGATCGACCCCGCCGTCGATGTGATTGAGCGGCAAATGGCATTGGTATAAGAGAAGTGTGCGGAGGAACGATGAGAAGTATCAGAATGTTTTTGGCAGTCCTTTTGATTGTCGTGCTTACGGGCGCGCTTGCGGGCTGTTCAAAAAAAGGCGGGAAGTCCGATGAAAGCGATTCGGAAACCACCCCGACGGTAACCGGTGCGGAAGGGAATCCTACGGAGGACCCCGGCAAACCGGACACGAAGACCGAAGCATCCAAAGGTCTTGTATACGCGCCGAGCGGAGCTTCCGGGTATATCATTGCGGGCATCGGCTCGTGCGAAGATAAGCATATAATCATTCCGGCGTTCATCGACGACAAACCGGTTACGGCCATCGCCGAAGGCGCCTTTACGGGCAATCTCGGGATTGAGCGGGTGACGCTTCCCGACAGCGTGACCGTAATCGATAAGAAAGCGTTCCGCGGCTGCCGGAACCTAAAAAAGGTGGACTGGTCCGCGGGACTTGAGCGGATCGGCGAGGGTGCGTTTTACGGAAGCGGCCTTACGGAAGTGACTCTTCCGGATTCTGTACGGACGGTTCAGTCGAGCGCGTTCGCATTTTGCGAAGATTTGAAGCTGTTCCGGGCGTCTGAGGGACTGGAGCGGATTCCGGGCTACCTGTTTGACCGCTGCACGTCGCTTGAGACGGTTGAACTCAACGAAGGCTTAAAAGAAATCGGCTCGAACGCGTTTGATTCGTGCGAAAGCATTAAGACAATTGCAATTCCCGACTCGGTCGAGACAATCGGCGATTCGGCTTTCTTACACTGTTCGGGCATCACCTCGGTGAAGCTTCCGAAGAACCTTAGGACACTTGAAAACCTCGCGTTCACGCAGCTCACTTCGCTTCGGGAGATGACGATTGCGGCAGATGCGATCTACTTCGCGGTCTCCGGGAATTGCCTGATTGAGAAACGGACAAAAACCGTTGTTGCCGTCTGGGGCGGCATTTCGTTCCCTGCGGACGGCTCCGCTTCGGAAATCGGACCGTTCCTCTTAAAGGACCGGACGGACCTTACCTCGGTTATCCTTCCGGAAGGCATCACGGCGATTCAGGTCGGTGCGTTCCAGGGGTGCACCGGGCTTACGAATGTCACATTTCCCGCAAGTCTCCAGAAGATCCAGGTGTCGGTTTTTGAAGGAAGCGGCCTTAAGGAACTTTATGTTCCGGCAAATGTGACGACAATCTACACGGCTGCGTTCGCCGCGACCCCGATTACGAAGGCGGAGATTGACGGCGGCGTCAGCGACAAGCTTTCCGAGACGTTCCGCGACTGCAAGGATCTGAAGGAGTGCAGAGTTGTCGGAAAAGGCGTGGTTTTGGCGGAGACATTTTCCGGCTGCGCGAAGCTTACCGACCTGACGCTCGGCGGAATTTCGGTCATCCATAAGGATACGTTTTCAGGCTGCGTGCGGCTTAAAGAGATTACCTTCGAGGGGACGACCGCCGAGTGGGAGGCAGTCGAAAAGAAAGACGGCTGGGACAACGATATTCAGGGCGTTAAAGTGCATTGCACGGACGGCGATCTGTAAATACGTGCAAAGAGCCGATTTTTCAACTTTCCCTTGACAAAGTAAGGTATTCTATTCTACAATGATAGTGTGTGTATTTTCGGGAGGAGTATGCGATGCGGGTGATTGCCGGAAAGGCGAGGAGACTTCTTCTTCTGACTCCTGCCGGACTGTCCACGAGGCCTACCTCGGACAAGATAAAAGAGACGCTTTTTAACATCCTCCAGCCGAGGATTGCGGGTGCCGTTTTTCTGGATTTGTATGCGGGAAGCGGCGGAATCGGAATCGAAGCGTTAAGCCGCGGCGCGCGGTACGCGTGCTTTGCGGACAACTCGAAAGAAGCGCTTCAATGCATTAAAAGCAACCTGAATCATACGAAGCTCGCCGATGACGCGACCGTGTACGGAATGGACTGGCGGAGCGCGCTTACGAGGATGGAAGCGGAGAAACGGAAATTCGACATCGTATTTCTCGATCCGCCTTATGACAGCACGATGGTTGAGGATGCGCTCCGGTATCTCGGCAGTTCAAAACTGCTTGCGGAGGACGCTCTGGTCGTCGCGGAGACTTCCCTTCGGAAGCAGGCGGAAGACCTTATCGGTCTCGGGTTTCGGATTGACCGGGTGAAAGAATACAAGACGAACCGTCACTGGTTCCTGTCGATAGAGGAGAACGGATGAAAGTCGGAATTTACGCCGGCAGCTTTGACCCGGTAACGCTCGGACATCTCGATGTCATCGAGCGCGCGTCCCGCATTGTGGACCGCCTGGTCATCGGCGTTTTAAACAATACGAACAAGAAGCCCTCGTTCACCGCGGACGAACGTGTGGAGTTCATTAAGAGGGTGACAAAGGACATCCCGAATGTCGAAGTGAAGACGTTCGACGGATTGACCGTTGATTTTGCGAAGCAGGAGAACGCGCGTATTCTGGTGCGCGGACTGCGTGCAGTTACGGACTTTGAATACGAGCTGCAGATTGCACAGCTGAACCATAAACTGGACCCGAAGATCGATACGATTTTCCTGACCACGAGCGTGGAGTACTCGTACCTGAGCTCGAGCATCGTCAAGGAAATTGCGCATTTCGGCGGCGACATCAGCAAGCTGGTGCCGAAGGAAGTAAGACAGGACATCGTTGATAAGCTGGCGGCGAAATAATCACGGATAATCATTACATTTTTCGATAAAACAGCAGAATAAAAGGAGAGTAGAACGCTATGGTAAATCGTCTTGAGCAGTTGATTGATGGAATCTTTGAGTATCTGGACGGGTGTAAGCCGATTAAGCTGCAGCCCGGAAAGGTTGCCGTGAATAAAGAGGAGCTTTTCGAAATGCTCGATGAGCTGAAGCAGAGAACTCCGGACGAAATCAGACGGTATCAGAAGATTATCGCAAACCGCGATTCCATCATTGCGAGCGCCGAAGAGAAGGCCGAGCAGATTATTGAGGAGTCCAAGGCGAAGGCCAGACAGCTTGTGAGCGAGCATGAGATCATGCAGCAGGCTTACGCGCGTGCCAACGAGATGGTGGCATCCGCAAGCGGCGAGGCGGAGGAGATGCTCAGCAGCGCCAACAACGACGCAACGCAGATCCGTACCGGTGCGCTCAACTACGCCAACGATATTATGACCGACATGGAGAAGATTCTGAACAACGCTTACTCCTCGGCAAGAGACCGTTTCGACGGATTGATTGCTTCCCTGAAGGAGAATTACGACGTTGTTGCGGCGAACCGCCAGGAGCTTTACCAGCAGCTGAATCCGAAGGATGCGGCGACCATTTACGATGATCCGATCGCAACGGTTACCGAAGAGGAGCCGGAGGACGAAGAGGATTTCGAGTTTGACGAGAACACGTTCCTCGAGAATATTGATGAGTAATCCGAAATACGGATTAATCGAATGAAATGAATAAAGCAGCGTACCTTCGGGTGCGCTGCTTTTTTGCAATTGAGGCCCTGGAACAGGGGGGAGTGGTACCAATCTGGTTTTATGCTTACTTTGGTACCAATGATTTTCGTGCAAAGTGGTACCCAAACCAGTTTTATGCTTGATTGAGTACCACCTGGGTACCAAAAGCTTCCGGCGAGTGGTACCAAACTGGCTTTATGCTTATTTTGGTACCAAAAACTTTCGTGCAAAGTGGTACCCAAACCGGTTTTATGCTTGATTGAGTACCACATGGGTATCCAAAAGCTTCCGGCGAATGGTACCAAAATACGAAAATAGAATTATTGGTACCAAACCCGGGCTAAAAAAGTGGTACCAAATATCCGTTTCAAGACATTTGGTACCAAAACACTTCATAAGCACTGAAACATGCACGCTTCTACACCGTCAGGAACTTCCGGAGGCGCTCCTCCGCGGTTTCGGCGCCTTTGCCGTACAGAATCTGGCTGTAAAGGGCGGTCGCGTGAAGGTCGGTTTCGAAAAGTTCCCGTGCTTCCGCGGGAAGTGCACGCATATCTTTGGTAAGGCGTACAAGCAGCGGAACGGGAGAGGAGGAAGCAAGCTGCCCGAGAAGCGCCTCGGCGCCCTTACGGATACCGAGAACATGAAGATACGGAGTATGTGCCGAGAGCCGGTAACGGTTCTCGGCTTCTTTTGTTATGCCTAAAAGAATGTGGCAGAGCGCCCGGTTCACATGCGACTGCGTGTGCGACCGCTCATGCAGGGCTTCCGAAAGGGAAGTCCACGTGAAAGGATGCTTCGCCGCGTCCGAAAGACGCTTGGCGGTATCCTCGGAAACATCGTAATACTGCGAAAGTTCCTGCCATGACCGCCCGTGCAAGGCGGAGAAAAGCGCACTGCTCAAATCATCCGGAAAGACCGGATGACGGAAGGCATCCGCATAGAGCCCGTTCAGTTCGGCGGGAAATGTGACGGCAAGCGGCGATGCCCCGTTAAGCCCCCCGGAATCTCCAAAGGAAGGATTTCCGGTCTGTTCTTCCAACAGTTTTCTTATCGCCGTAGCAGAAGCGTACTCGCCTGCACCGGTGTCATGATAACCGCTTCCGATCCGGGCAACCGGAACGCTTTCGAAGTCAGCTCCGAGGCGGATTTTTGCTTTCTCATATTCAATTGCGAGAATGTTGTTCGGTGTGGAAAGAAAAGCGGAAGAGCCGCCGTTCAGGGCACAGTAGGCCTCCTGTCTCGCGGCGGGAAATGACATGCCGGCCGCCAGCTTTTCCTTAAGAATCGCCCGGTACGCATCGCTCTCCTCTGCAAAGAAAGCAGCGGCCCTGCGGACAGACGCAGCAGTCGCAGAAAGACGGGTTTCTGTTTCATCAGACGCAGATGCCGTAAAGCCCGTTCCGGCTCTGTCGAAAGTAACCGGTCGCTTCGCAGTGCCGTCGACTGTCCGGTCAGCATCGCACTCCACACCGTACGAAACCGCGTCGACGCCCAAATCTTTAAAAGCTCTTACAGCCCCTTCCGCGAAGCGCTCGGCACTCGCGGTTGCGCTGAAGACGGGAAGCTCAATGACGATGTCGGCACCGAAGCGGAGAGCCGCCTCGGCGCGCACGTATTTGCTTACTGCGGCAGGGGTGCCTCGCTGCACAAAATCGCCGCTCATGAGCGCAATAACAGAATCACATCCGGTACGTGCTTTCGCTTCCCGGATGTGATAAGCGTGACCGTTATGAAACGGATTATATTCGGCTGTAATACCGAGCACCTTCATTACATGGTCTCCGGCTCCGGATAATCGACGCCGAACGTCTCAACCGTTACTTCCTTCATGATGACGGGGGAAATCGGCTTGTCGTTCCAGTTGCGGCGCACGTTGGCAATCGCATCAACGACGTCAAGGCCTTCCGTAAGCTTACCGAATGCGGCATACTCACCGTCGAGATGAGGAGCCTTCTTGTGCATTACGAAGAACTGGGAACCGGCCGAGTTCGGGTTCATGGCGCGTGCCATCGAAAGAACGCCGGCATCGTGCTTCAGTTCGTTCCGGAAGCCGTTGTGCGTGAATTCGCCGCGGATGCTGTAGCCCGGGTCACCGGTACCGGTTCCCTTCGGGCAGCCGCCCTGAATCATGAAACCGGGAATAACGCGGTGAAACGTCAGCCCGTTATAAAAGCCCTTTTTCACGAGGGAGATGAAGTTGTTGACCGTGTTGGGCGCAACGTCCGGATAAAGCTCCGCTTTCATGACTGCGCCGTCGTCCATGACAAATGTTACGATGGGATTCTGTGCCATTTTATGACCTCCGTAAAATGTGAAAGATTCCGCCGGTCCCGCCGGCAGCCGTTTACTGTACAAATGCGTGATAAATCACGTTGATTGCGTCTTCGAAATCGGTGTTTGAAACGCCTATGATGATATTTAACTCGCTGGAGCCCTGGTCGATCATGCGGATGTTGATCGAAGCGCGGTCGAGCGCGCTGAAGATACGTGCAGCAACGCCCCGGTTACTCTTCATGCCGCGTCCCACAACCGCAATCAGGGCAATATCGGTCGAGATGTCGATTGCGTCGGGGTTGCAGAGCTTGTGAATCTCGGCGAGAACGGTCTGTTCCTTCGCCTCGAACTCGGTCTGGTGCACGACGACGGTCATCGTATCGATACCGGACGGCATATGCTCGAAGCTGATGCCGTTATCCTCGAAAGCCTGCAGGAGCCGGCGCCCGAAGCCGATCTCGGCGTTCATCATGTCTTTCTCTATATTGATTGCCGTGAAGCCCTTCTTGCCGGCCACACCGGTAATCGTGAAGCCCGGCTTTCGGGAGGTGTTCTCGACGATCAGCGTACCGGGGTCCTTCGGCGAGTTCGTGTTCCGGATGTTGATCGGAATGCCTGCCGTACGTACCGGGAAGATTGCGTCCTCATGCAGAACGTTAAAGCCCATGTATGCAAGCTCGCGGAGTTCGCGGTAGGTAATGACGTCGATAACCTTCGGATTCTCAACGATGCGCGGGTCGGTTACAAGACAGCCGGATACGTCGGTCCAGTTCTCGTAAAGATTTGCCTGTACCGCACGCGCCACAATCGAACCGGTGATGTCGGAACCTCCGCGGGAGAACGTCTTGACGCGTCCGTCCGGAAGCGAGCCGTAGAAGCCGGGAATGACCGCATTCTGCATGCCGGCAAGTTTCTTCGAAAGCGCAGCGTTGGTTTTCTCCGCGTCAAATGTGCCGTCTTCGTTGAAGAAGATGAATTCGGCGGAATCAAGGAACGGGAAGCCGAGGTACTCCGCCATCAGCATGCCGTTTAAGAATTCGCCGCGGGAAGCCGCATATTCGCGCCCTGCATGTGCCTTGAAATCCTTTTTGATCGTCTCAAAAGCGTCATCCAAAGATGCCTTTAACGAAAGGCCGTCGATGATTTCCTGATAACGGTCGCGAATGGCTCTGAGGGCGTCGTCAAAATCCGCATCCTCCTCGGCGAGCTTGTAGCATGCGTAAAGCATGTCGGTAACCTTCGTGTCGGCGGAATAGCGCTTGCCGGGAGCGGAAGGAACCACGAAACGCCGCGACGAATCGGATTTGATAATGTCTTTCACTTTTTTGAACTGCTCGGCGCTTGCAAGGGAACTGCCGCCGAATTTCACAACTTTAATCATAAAAAACGAACTCCTTAGCCGATAAAACTATTATGCTATTATCTAAAGATACACGATTTTTGTAAATATGCAAGGGAAAATGTGAAAAAACTGTGCCTTTGCAGAAATTTCGCGCGTTTCCTTTACATTTTTCGCATTATATGGTAAGATAACGTGGGGTTGAATGGGGAAAGGAACCAGACAAGGAGAAGTACGTTTTATGGAGAAAATCATCACTGTGATTGCAGAGCGCGTTCGTGCCGCTTTCACGGCTTCCGGATACGACGGACAGTATGGCGCCGTAACCGTTTCCAACCGGCCGGATCTGTGCCAGTATCAGTGTAACGGAGCGCTTTCGGCAGCCAAACAGTATCATAAAGCACCGCTTATGATTGCGGGCGACGTTGTCGCGAAACTTTCGGGGGATCCGATGTTTTCCCTCTGCGAAGCCGCGGCACCCGGTTTCATCAATCTTTCCGTTTCCACCGCATATCTTGCCGAGTATGTATCCGGCATGAAGAATTCCGAAAAGTTCGGACTTAAGATGCCCGAAGCTCCGGATACGGTTGTGATTGACTACGGCGGAGCCAATGTGGCGAAGCCTTTGCATGTCGGGCATATGCGTCCTGCCGTAATCGGCGAATCGGTGAAGCGGATTCTCCGCTACGCCGGCCATAAGGTAGTCGGCGACGCCCACCTCGGCGACTGGGGAACCCCGATCGGTCTTATCATTACAGAGCTTAAGGTAAGACAGCCGGACCTTGTATATTTCGACCCGGATTACACGGGTGAGTATCCGAAGGAAGCGCCGTTCACCGTTTCCGAACTTGAAGAGATTTATCCTTACGCGAGCAAGTGGTCGAAAGAGCATGACGACTACCGCGAAGAGTCCCGTAAGGCAATCCTTGACCTGCAGCAGGGACGCAGAGGCTATATGGCCCTTTGGGAACACATCATGCGGGTTTCCATGGAGGACCTTAAGAAGGCTTATGACAGCCTCGGCACACAGTTTGATATCTGGGGCAAGGAGAGCGACGCGCAGAAGTATATCCCCGACATGATTCAGGGCATGAAGGACGGCGGCTACGCGCACCTGAGCGAAGGCGCTCTCGTTGTGGATGTCAAGGAAGAGACCGATAACAAAGAGATGCCTCCGTGCATGATTTTAAAGTCGGACGGCGCGACGCTTTACAACACGACCGATCTTGCGACCATCGTGGAGCGTATGACGAAGTACAATCCGGACCGGATTGTCTACATCGTGGATAAGCGGCAGAGTCTGTACTTCGAGCAGATTTTCCGCTGCGCGAAGAAAACGAAGATCGTGAAGCCGGAGACGGACCTTGTGCACATCGGTTTTGGAACGATGACCGGCAAAGACGGCAAGCCTTTCAAGACAAGAGACGGCGGCGTAATGCGTCTCTCGATGCTTGTTGAGCAGATTGTCGATGAGGTCCGCTCTAAGATGGCCGACCGCGACATGAGCGACGAAGAGAAGAACCGGATCGCGACGCAGGTCGGACTTGCGGCTCTCAAGTACGGAGATCTTTCCAACCAGCCTTCCAAGGATTACATATTCGACATTGAACGGTTTACCTCGTTCGAGGGCAATACCGGACCGTACATTCTCTACACGATGGTACGGATTAAATCGATTCTTTCGAAACTGACCGGCGTGAAGGAAGCCGAAACCGTTTCCGAACGGGAATACGGTGCGGACGAGACAAACCTTCTGCTGAGTCTGTCGCGGTTCTCCGACAATGTGGAGAAAGCCGTGCAGGAGCTGTCGCCCATGCGGATCTGCCAGTATGTTTACGAGCTGGCAAACTGCTTCAACAGTTTCTACCACGCCAATAAGATTATTACCGAGCCCGATGAAACGAAGAAGGCCGAATGGGTTTCCCTTCTGACGACGACGCTCGGCATTCTGCAGGACTGCATTACGATGCTCGGTTTTGAAGCACCGGAGAAGATGTAACAGAAAAGTGAGCAAAGGAGAAATGACTATGAAGAGAACTTTCGCACCGATTTTCAGGGTTTTGGCAGTCACGGCTTTGGCCCTCTGCTGCCTGCTTGCGGGAAGAAAGGCTTTGGCTGCCGATGCCGGCGATACGGGAGTGAATACCCCGACGCCCACACCGACACCGATTCAGGACTATGTTAACAAAGAACAGTATTTGAACGGATATTACCGCGGCTACGTCGTAAGAGACGCAGCGCCGGTCCGTCTCGGCCCCGGAACGAAAGCATATCCGGAACTGACGCTCGATGACGGAACCCCGGTACGTCTTGCAAAGGACACCGAGGTTTATGTATGGGGTGAGACGAAGGACGTCGATCTCGATGTCTGGTACCATATCACCGCGGAATTCAAGGGGCAGCAGATTGAAGGCTACATCTACATCGAACGCGTAAAGAGAGAGAATACGCAGATTCTGTTCACGCCTACTCCGACCCCGGAGCCGACGCCTACCGAAGCCGTAATGCTTACCGATACGCCCGACCCGGTTTCCGTAACGCCCGGAGAAGGAACCCCGGCTGCAACCGAGACTCCTTCCAACATTGACGAAGTACAGAAGGCTCCCAGCTCCAAAAAGTGGATTCCGATTCTGGTTGTCTGTCTGATTGTCATCACTTTGATTATCATCTATACCATTTTCCAGCGCATCCAGGAGAAGAAGCTCGAAGAGGAGATGGAGCGCTACAGCAAGCGCCGTCCCGCGATGGAGCGTCTCGACGGAGAGAAGGAAGAAGACTTCAAGGAAGCCAAGAAGAACTATTACGCAAGCATGAATTTCGGGCACGAAGAAGATCAGAAGAAGCCCGATTCGAAATACGATTCCTCCTTCGAGGATGAATTTGAAGAGGAAGACCGGCTGAGTGACGATGACGTGAAGGTTGTCGATGATTTCCGCCGGAAGGGCGAGGAGAAGCACAAGGCTTCGCGTCCGGCTGAGGATTCGTTTGATGTATCCGATGACGATCTCGCATACTTCGACCGTCTGAAGGGCAACACCGAAGCTCCTTCGGGCAATGCCATCAAGAAGGCCGGCTCCGCCGCAAGCATTCTTGATGAGTCGCCTTCCGTGGATTCCTATTTCGAAGCGGACGAGCCGACTCCCGAGGAACGCCTCAGAATCAAGCTTGACGCTCTTCGCGCACAGGATGAGATTGTACATAAACTTTACGGCGAAGGCGTTGTCGTTGATAACAGCGATTCGGATATCATTCAGGTTCGTTTCGGCCGCGATCTCCGCTTCCTGAAGAAGGACAAGCTCGCCAGAAAAGAACTTGTTGAGTTATAAATCACATTTGCCGCAGAGCGGAAAGCCGCGTCCGGATCCGGTGCGGCAGCGCATAATGAAAGTATCCTTGGGTGTGGTCCGCCACACCCAAGTGTTCGGTTTAGGACCGTTTCGGGAGGGATAATGAAAGATTTTCTCAAGAAAGAATCCGTACTCTTCGTGCCGTCATCAATCATGTTTCTGATGGCCCTTTTCATGCTGGAACTGTTTATGTGTTTCGGCATTATTTCGAAGAACAAGGGGCTTGTCGTGACCATCATCTACATGTTTCTGTTTACGATGGTGATTATGATTGTGGTGCTGCTTTCGATGAGCGGCAAAGCGCTTCTTACGCATCTTCGGGACGAGAATTACTATAGGATCCGGAAGGAAGCGGGCGACGGAGCAGTGGCGGTTTATCTGAAACTGACGGCTTTATACTCGCTGATTCTTGCGCTTCTCGGCGGACTGTATCTTCTCATGCTCGGCCTCGATATCCTTTGGAGCGCGGTTGCGTTCCCGGAAGAGAAGGCAGGCATCACGAAGATCTGGACCACGCTTTTCCCCGGACCGAACAATGCTTCCGCGGTAGTCTCTGCGGTTCTTGAACTGTTTCTGATTGCCTTTTTGTTCACGGCTCTTTCGTTCTTCTGCGTGACGATGGCATTTAACCTCTTTACGAAGACCCGCTACGCCGGCATCCTTGCGGCGGTTTTCTTCATGATGATCGGCTACGCGGTCGTGAAGCTGAATATAGAACTGCTCGGCAAACTCGAACCGGTGACGGTATATCATCTTGCAAGCGCCGCGTTCTGCGCGGTAATCGGCGCATTTCTGACGGCCGCTTCTTTCGGCTCAATCCGGAAGCGCAACTGGAATACGGAACAATAATCGGAGGATTATGATATGGCTACGGTAAAACCTTTCTCTGCGGTGCGTCCCGCACCGGAACTTGCTTCGCGTGTGGCGGCACTGCCTTACGACGTCTATAACCGGAAGGAAGCGAAGGAAGTGGCGCTTAGGGACCCGCTTTCGTTTCTGAATATCGACCGCGCGGAGAGCAATCTTCCGGACGACGTTGACACCTACGACCCGCGTGTGTACGCGAAGGCGAAGGAACTGCTTGACGCAAGAATTGCGGACGGCACGTACCTGACCGATTCCGACAGGTGCTACTATGTTTATGAGCTGATCATGGACGGACGTTCCCAGATCGGCATCGTTGCGTGCGCCTCGATTGACGATTATAAAAACGGCGTCATCAAGAAGCATGAGAATACAAGAGAAGAGAAGGAACAGGACCGTATCCGTCATGTGGACACCTGTAACGCGCAGACCGGCCCTATCTTCCTTGCTTACCGGAGCAATGACGTCATCAGCGCCGTCGTGGCGAAGGCCATGAAGGAGGAGCCGTTGTACGCATTTACCGCGGACGACGGAATCACGCACAACGTATGGCGCATCGCGGGAAGCGAAGACATTGAAGCAATCCGCGTCGCATTTGACGGAATCGGACAGATTTACATCGCGGACGGCCATCACCGTGCCGCAAGCGCCGTGAAGGTCGGTTTCAAGCGCCGTGAGGCCAATCCCGGCTACACCGGCGAGGAGGAGTTTAATTTCTTCCTGTCCGTACTCTTCCCCGAGGACCAGCTGATGATCCTTCCGTACAACCGCGTCGTGAAGGACCTGAACGGCTATTCGGAAGAAGAATTCCTTCAGAAAATCGCAAAGCATTTTGCGGTACGCGAGGTCGGTACCGAGCCGTACGCACCCGCAAGGAAAGCCACGTTCGGCATGTTCCTTTCCGGCAAATGGTACGAGCTTACGGCAGGTCCCGAGCTGACGGCAGTCACCGATCCCGTCGCTTCTCTGGACGTATCGCTGTTACAGGATTATCTTCTCGGACCGGTTCTCGGAATCGGCGACCCGAGAGTGGACAAGCGGATTGATTTCATCGGGGGAATCCGCGGATTAAAGGAGTTGGAGCGCAGGGCAACATCCGACATGTGCGTCGCATTTTCGATGTATCCGACGCAGATCACGGAGCTGTTCTCGGTAGCGGACGCGGGGCTTCTGATGCCTCCGAAATCGACCTGGTTCGAGCCGAAGCTTCGGAGCGGGCTGTTCCTGCATAAGTTAAGTTAAGATGAGCATTCTTTCGGTTGAAAACCTTTCACACGGCTTCGGCGACCGTGCGATATTCCGTGATGTGACGTTTCGGCTGCTTGCGGGCGAACATATCGGACTGATCGGTGCGAACGGCGAAGGCAAGAGTACGTTTTTTAATATCATTACCGGACATCTGATGCCGGACGAAGGAACCGTCACCTGGGCGAAGCATGTGCGCGTCGGTTATCTCGACCAGCACACCGTACTGAAGCCCGGCATGACGATTCGTGACGTCCTCGCGTCCGCTTTTTCGTGGCTGTACGAAAAGGAAGAGGAGATTAACGTCATCTGCGAGAAGATGAGCGACGCGGATGAGGATTCGATGAACGAGCTGATGGAAGAGATGGGCGTGCTGCAGGAGATGCTTGAGCAGCATGATTTCTATTCCGTCGATACGAAGATTGATGAGATCGGACATGCGTTCGAGCTGGACGCGCTCGGGTTTGACAAGGATGTCAGCGAGCTTTCCGGTGGGCAGCGTACCAAGGTGCTGCTTGCGAAACTGCTTCTTGAGAAGCCGGATATCCTGCTTCTTGATGAGCCGACGAACTACCTCGACGAGCAGCATATCGAATGGCTGAAGCGGTATCTGAACGACTACGAGAACGCGTTTATTCTGATTTCGCACGACATCCCGTTTCTGAACAGCGTCGTCAACGTCATCTGGCATGTGGAGAACGCGCAGCTTTCCAGATACCCGGGCGACTATGACCATTTCCTTGAAGTATACGAGATGAAGAAGGGCCAGATCGAGGCCGCCTACAACCGCCAGCAGCAGGAGATTAAGGAATTAAAGGATTTCGTGGCGCGCAACAAATCGCGTGTCGCGACGAGAAATATGGCAATGTCCCGCCAGAAGAAGCTCGATAAGATGGATGTGATTGAGCTTGTGCGGGAGAATCCGAAGCCGGAGTTTTCGTTCAAGGAGGCGCGCGTTCCTTCACGTGTCGTCATCGAAACAACGGACCTTGTCATCGGCTATGACCGTCCGCTTTCGCGCCCGCTCAACATTAAGATTGAGCGCGGGCAGAAGGTGATTTTAAAGGGCGCAAACGGAATCGGCAAGACGACGCTTCTTCGGAGCATTCTCGGGCAGATTCCGGTAATCTCGGGCAAGGTGACGCTTGGGGATTATCTCGCAATCGGTTACTTTGAACAGGAACTGTCCGGAGAAGGCACGAAGACTTGCATGGACGAGTTCTGGGATGAGTATCCGTCTTACACGAATTATGAGGTGCGCTCGGCGCTCGCCAAATGCGGCCTTACGACTAAGCATATCGAAAGCCAGGTACGGGTGCTTTCGGGCGGCGAGCAGGCAAAGGTAAGGCTCTGCAAGCTGATGAACCGGGAGAGTAACCTTCTGATTCTCGACGAGCCGACCAACCATCTGGACGTCGACGCGAAAGCGGAGCTGCACCGGGCACTTTCCGAGTACAAAGGTACCGTATTGATGGTGTGCCATGAACCGGAGTTTTATGAGGACCTTGCAACGACTGTAATGGACTGCAGCGAATGGAGTCTTCTTGCATAACACGTAAAATAAAGGAGGATTTGAGAATGAACATCGCGAAAACCCTGAAGAAACCCGGAGAACACAACCCGCTGATGACGCAGCGGTTCGGTGCGGATCCCTATGCGCTTGTCTACAACGGTAGAATATACATCTATATGACCGCCGACGTGATAGAGATGAACCCGGACGGCTCGCCGAAAGCGAACAGTTACCAGAAAATCAACAAAATTAACGTCCTTTCGTCCGACGATATGGTAAACTGGACCGACCACGGTTCAATCTTCGCGGCAGGCGATGAAGGCGCAGCTAAGTGGGGCGGCAATTCCTGGGCGCCTGCAGCCGCATGCAAGGAAGTTGACGGCAAGATGAAATTCTTCCTCTACTTTGCAAACAGCGGCAACGGCATCGGCGTGCTTTCTTCGGACAGCCCGACCGGTCCCTTTACCGATCCGATCGGCAAGGCGCTCATTAACCGCGACACTCCGAACTGTGCAAACGTAACCTGGCTTTTCGACCCGGCCGTATGGGTGGACAAGGACGGAAGCGCATACATCTATGTGGGCGGCGGTGTTCCCGGATGGCCTCCGACTCCGGAGCAGATTGAGCATCCTCACACGGCCCGCATGGCAAAGCTCGGAGATGACATGATCTCGCTTGCAACCGATCCGATTGCCATCGATC
>JAGAES010000050.1 GCA_017613055.1 Lachnospiraceae bacterium
CAAGTTCATCCATGCAAAGCATCACGATTTGGTCGCGTTTCTTATCCAGGCTCTGTGTCATCATAGAAGAAATACCCCTCGGATTTGATACTTCCATTATACCACAAAAAGTGCCGGAAAGCCAGTAAATATAAGGCTTTTAGCACTTTTTTCTTTGCCAAAAAGTAAGTCCGAGGCGGTTGTGCGCCTCGGACTTTGTCTTCAGTCTGAACAGCCGCTGCTATCGCAGCGGCTGTTTTCTTTTACTTCTCTTCTTTCTTCTCGCGGTTCCGGTCGAGATTGACGAACTTCGTCAGGCTCGGAACGAATCCGAGTTCCACGGTACCGATCGGGCCCTGACGCTGCTTACCGATGATGACTTCGGTAATGCCGGCTTTCTCGGTATTCTTGTGATAATACTCATCGCGGTATAAGAACATAACAACGTCGGCATCCTGCTCGATGGCTCCGGAGTCACGCAGGTCCGAAAGCATCGGGCGCTTGTCGTCACGCGTCTCGGGGTTACGGGACAGCTGCGAAAGCGCGATGACCGGACAGTTGATCTCACGCGCAAGTGCCTTTAACGAACGGCTGATTTCGGAAACCTCGTTCTGTCTCGATTCGGACTTCTTGCCGCCGCTCATGAGCTGCAGGTAGTCGATGATGACCAGCTGCAGGTTCTTCTCGAGTTTCATCTTACGGCACTTGGAACGGAGCTCCTGCACGGAGATGGCAGGCGTGTCGTCAATCATCAAAGCCGAGTTGCCGAGCACGCGGGCACTCGTTACAAGATCATTCCAGTTGCTGTCTTCGAGGTTGCCGGTACGGATCTTCTGCGAATCGACGCCCGAATGCATCGAAAGCAGACGGTTCACAAGCGATACCGCGTTCATCTCGAGGCTGAAGATTGCCGTCGGGATGTTGTTCTTCACGGCAATATGCGAAGCGAGGTTTAAGACAAATGCCGTCTTACCCATCGAAGGTCTCGCGGCAATCAGGATCAGATCGGACGGCTGCAGGCCCGCGGTCTTATAGTCAAGGTCCAGAAAACCGGTTGCGATGCCGGTGACCGCCCCCTTGTTCTTGTAGGCGGCTTCGACGTTCTGGATGGCCTGTACGACGACTTCGTTAATCGGCGTGATGTCGCCGGTGCTGCGCTCCTGGAAAAGCTTGAAGAACTCCGCTTCCGCGCGCTGGAACAGGTCGCCGGTGTCCTCTTTGTCAAGATATGCGGCGCCGGACATTTCCTCCGCGACCTTGATAAAGGAACGAAGCCGCGCCTTCTCCCGGACGATTCCGGCGTAATACTTCACATTTGCCGAAGAAGGAACCGCATCCAGAAGATTTCCGATGTACTCAACGGAACACAGTTCATCCGGCATCTGCTTCATGCGGAGACGGTCCTGCACGGTGACCACGTCCGCTTCCACGCCCTCGCCCGAAAGCTCGGTGAGCGTTTCGAAATAGGTGCCCATCGTCTTATCGTAGAAGCAGTCCTTCGTAAGCATCTCGGATGCTGCCAGAATCGCATCGCGGTCCATGATCATCGAACCGATTACCGAGTGTTCCGCCTCAATGCTGTGCGGAGGAACCCGCTTAATCAATGTTTCATCCATATCAGATTCCTTCCACCTTAACGGTAAGCTCCGACGTTACCTGCGGATGCAGTTTCACCGACGCGGAGAACGTTCCCTCGTTCCGGATCGGATTCGCAAGGGAAATCTTCTTCTTGTCAATTGCGAGATTCAGCTGCTCCTGCATCGCCTCGGCGATTTCCTTCACCGAAACCGAGCCGAACACCTTTCCGTTCTCGCCGGTCTTGATACGGACCGTTACGGTGCTGCCGTCAATCTTCTTGCCGAGCTCCTGCGCCGCTTCAAGCTGTTCCTTCTCAAGCTTCGCCTGCGCCGCCTTCTGCAGCTTCAGGTCGTTCAGGTTCTTCGCGTTGGCCTCCAGACCGAGCTTCTTCGGAAGAATGAAGTTCCTCGCATAACCGTCGCTTACTTTCACGATTTCGCCCTTCTTTCCGAGCGATTTCACATCCTGTATCAGAATAATGTCCATTAAAGTTCTCCTCCTCGTTTCATCGCATGCAGGACGCTCTTGACTCTGCGTACCGCCTCCTGTGCGTCAATATCGGAAAATTGCGCGCCGGCAACCGTCATGTGCCCGCCGCCGCCGAGTTTCTCCATAATCACCTGTACGTTGACATCATCAACCGAACGGGCGCTTACGTAAATCTTATCCTTGTAAGGCGTGAAGACAAATGAGGCACGGATTCCGTTAATCTCCATCAGGTCGTTCGCGACCTGCGCCCCGAGCACGGTCGGCGACTCCACGTCTTCGGCATCACAGATTGCAAGCGCAAAGGAATCGAGATAGATTTCGGTTCCCGCGATTGCCTTGGCCTTCTCGAGATATTCGTTCATGTCCATCCGGAAAGCCTTACGGATCCGTGTGATGTCCGCGCCGTTTCTTCGAAGGAATGCAGCCGCTTCGAACGTCCGGACGCCGGTTTTCGTCAGGAAGTTATTCGTATCGATCATGATGCCGGCGTACATCGCTTCCGCCTCAAGCGGACGAAGCTTCAGTCCGTCGCCGATGTATTGCAGAATTTCCGCAACGAGTTCGCAAGCGGACGACGCATACGGCTCGATGTAAGAAAGCTGCGCGTTCTCAATCGAATCCGTCGTCAGACGGTGATGATCGAGCACGATGACGTCATGCATCTGGTCAACGAGTTCCGGGCACTCGGTGATGCTCGGCCGGTTCACGTCCACGATGACAAGCAGGTCCTCAGGCCTTGCCAGTTCCATTGCCTTCAGGTTGCTGATGAACATATCGTCTTCATACTCGGTGCTCGAGAAGAACTGGGAAATCAGCGGCCTAACGGAGCTTCCGACCTCGTTCACGACAATGTGCACGCGCTTGCCGAGATGTTTCGCAATCCGGTATACGCCGACGCAGGAACCGAACGCATCGACATCGATATTCGAATGTCCCATGATGAAGATCACGTCGCGCGCTTCCATCATCTCACGGAGAGCGTGTGCTTTAACACGCGCCTTAACACGGGTGCTCTTCTCTACAGACTCGCTCTTGCCGCCGAAGTAGGTGATGTTATCGCCGTCCTTGATAACGGCCTGGTCGCCGCCTCGCCCGAGCGCAAGGTCAATGGCCGCACGCGCATACTCGTAACCGACCGCGTAGCTCGGCGCATTCACGCCCAGGCCGATACTGACCGTAACAACGGACTCCGCCGTGCCGAGGTTTACGGAACGGACTTCCTCGAGAATCGAGAACTTCCGGTCGGTAAGGTCGCGCAGATAGCGGTTCTGGAAGACGAAGAAGTACTTGTCCTTCTCAATCTTCTTAATCAGCGCGTTGATGGACTGCATGTATTTGTTAATCTTCTGGTCCACAAGGGCAGTCAGAAGCGAACGTTTCACTTCGTCTACCGTCTCCAGCACTTCATCGTAATTGTCGATATACAAAAGGCCGCAAATCTGACGGTTGTCGTAGTTCTCCTGCTTTAACATGCGGATTTCGGTCTCGTCGAACAGGAAAACCGAAATGAGATTGTCGATATTTTTTCCCTTGGAATCGAGAATCTTCTGTTCCTCGAGATCTTCGGAAAGCTCGGGAGACGTCATCATCTTCATGTACATCCGGAAATGCTTGTCCCCGATGACCGCACGGTAATTCCGCTCATCCCCGTCCTGCTTCGGAAGAGAAAAAGCCTTCACGTCCGGAACCAGTTCGCGGACGGAATAGCCGCGGTGTGACCGCTTGCTGATCTCACGGAATTTCTCATTCGTCCAGATGACCGTTCCGGCGGAATTCAGTACCGCATACGGAATCTTCAGTTCCTCCATCAGCGTCCGCTGGACCTTGTTGTAATCAGCCGCGAAATCCGTGTAGTCACGCAGTATGTTCGCCTTATGGAAGAGGAACAGAAAGATCGCGACGCCGTAGTAAATGACGGCAATCACGAGGCAGAGCGTTCCCGCTTCACGGCTCACGAAATACTCCCCTGCCGCCGCAACCAGAAGCAATATGCCGAGCAGAAGCGGAAGGAGCAGATATACGGCCAGTCTTTCTTTTCCGAGTTTCATGAGGACCTCCGAAATCGAACAGATTCTAACGCACAATACTACTCTTATTACTGTAACATATTATCGCGCAAAAGGAAAGAGCAACCTGTAAAACCGCATAAGAAAAAGGGCACGCCCGAGGCGTTACCCTTTCCGTTTCAAAATCTTTTCGGGATTGTCCGTAAGCATCAGCGAAAGCTCGCGATCGGAAAGCCCGAGGCTTTTTAATGTCTGCAGTTCGGAAACCGGACTCCACATCGGGAAGTCGGAACCGAACAGGAACCGTTCCGCCCCGTACATCCTAATAAGCTCCGCCGACCGTCTCTTTCCGAGATACATCATCGAGCTGCTGCAGTCTAAGTAGCAGCCGGTGTCAAGAAGATACTCCGTTGCAAGATCCTGTACCGACCAGCCGCCGAAGTGCGCTGCGATAAATGTGAGGTTCGGAAACCGCATCAGCACCTTTCTGACGCGTTCCGGCGAATCGAAGTCATACCGGTAATCCCCGCAGTGCACGAGAATCGGCAGCCTCCCCTCAATGCACTCATACAGTTCGTACATGCGCGGGTCGTCCACATAAAAAAGCTGGGAATCCGGGTGAATTTTCACACCGGACAGCCCGTTTTTGATTATCCGCTCAACCTCGTCACATTTGCCGTCGTAATCCGCGTGCATCGTACCGAAACCGACGAACCGGTCCGGGTGTTCCTTTACCTCCGCCGCGATGAAATCGTTCACGTGCTCCACCTGGCGCGCATCGGTCGCGACCGAATGGACGATGAAATAATCGATTCCGGCTTCATCGCCGAGCGTAAGGAGCCGTTCCGGCGTGCCGGTCTCATGCATTTTAATGTTGTAAAAGTTTCCCACGCCGGCGGTCGCCTTCTCGGCGATCTTCGCCGGATAGATGTGCGCGTGGAAGTCGTAAATCGGCATCTTATGTCCTTCTGTTCTACAGCGGTAGAACCATTATTATTTATTCTTTGACTGCATTTCCTGAAGTGTTTTGTTGTACTGCTCCATATACTGGTTCATCAGCTCCGGATTCGAGTAGATGAGGATGCACGCAAGCACAATCAGGATCACACTGAAAATCAGAAACGCCTTCGCAAAGGCGCGCCGCTCGTCGGTCGCATTGGCTCCGAACGCGCTGATTAAGGCGATTACAAGGAAAGCAATCCATCCGTACGGAGGAATCAGAAGGAGCAGTAAAAGCCCGAGCCAGCGGAACGTCGTAAAGGGACGCTTTACCTGCGTCACATCCGTTTCCGTTACGGCTGCTTCCTTTACGGAAGAATTCTCCGTTTCCTCCGGGAGTTTTACGGCTTCGCCTGCCGCCTCGCTTCCGCGGAAAGAC
>JAGAES010000051.1 GCA_017613055.1 Lachnospiraceae bacterium
TGCGATAACCATCTTAATCCGAAGCGATTTTATCCTGCGTTCCGTCATCCTGAACCTCACTCCATAAAAACACGAAAAGCCCTGCGTCATACACAGGGCCATTGCGGGGCATTAATAATCGAATTTATATCCCATTCCCCAAATGGTTTTGATGTACTCGCCCTTCTCTCCGAGCTTGCTTCGGAGTTTCTTCACATGCGTGTCAATTGTCCGGGCGTCACCGAAATAGTCATAATTCCATACGTTGTTCAGTATCTTCTCACGGGACAGCGCCACGCCCCGGTTCGTGACGAAGTAGCTTAAGAGCTCAAACTCCTTCACGCTGAGTTCAATCGGATTGCCGTCGATAGTCACCTGATGCGCCTTCTTGTCAATCACAATGCCGCCGGCCTCACAATTGTCTTCTACAGTAGTAGTACGGCGTAAAATGGCATCGACACGCGCCACAAGTATCTTCGGGCTGAACGGTTTGCTGATGTATTCGTCCACGCCGAGCTTAAAGCCGAGCAGCTCGTCACGCTCCTCGCCCTTCGCGGTCAGCATGATAATCGGTACCTTCGAGTACTGCCGGATTTCCTTACAGACCTGCCAGCCGTCCATCTTCGGCATCATCACGTCGAGAATCACCAGGTCGATGTTCTTCTTTTCAAAGAAGATTTCAACGGCCTTTTCTCCGTCCTCCGCCTCGATTGTCATATATCCCCGCTTCTGCAGAAAGTCGCATACCAGTTTTCTCATTCTTGCTTCATCGTCAACAACGAGTACACGTATCTCATCCATGTCGGGCTTCTCCTTTATGCTGTACTACGGCAAATGTAACAAACATCTATGGTGAAACTGTGAACAACGGCCAAATAATCTCTGAACCCTACGGAACGGTCTCGACCGTCACATTTTCAATGAATATGCCGGGGTTCGGAACACACTGCGAAGTGACCTTCGCTTCCGAGATGCTGTCGAGCACGTCAAACCCGTCGTACACCTGTCCGAACACCGTCTGGTGTCCGTAGAGCCACGGGGCTCCGCCGTAGGTGTAGTAGAACTCCAGCTGCTCCGCCGAAAGTTTGGTGTTGTATGCTTCCTCGAGATAATCGGCAAATGTGATGTGGTACCGCGCATCCAGCGGATCCGAAAGGCTTCGGAGCAGGCTTGCCTTTGTCACGATAATATAAAACGAGCTTGTGTTGGTTCCGTCCTCGGAGGCATCCGCCATGCAGAGTGCGCCGCGCGCCGGTCTTAAACGGTCGGAGGTCTCAATCTCAAATCCGCCGCCGTAGATACTGGTCGCGTATCCCATCGCGGTCGAGGACTGAATCAGGTAATCGGCAATGACGCGTGAGAACTTCACGTTCTCATAGCAGCCCTGCGAAGCAAGCGTAACGAAGTTCTCAACGGCCTTCGGCGCTTCGTCCGGGAACAGTTTGATGCAGATTGTTCCGTACTTCTTCACCGTGATCTTCACGATCGTATCGCCGGACTTCGGCTCCGAAAACTGATACATCTTCTTCGCATCTTCCGTCTGTGACGCTTCATGCTGCCCCGAAGGCCCCTGTGACGGCGTCACGCTCGGCTGCGGCTCTTCGGTCTTGGTCTGCTTCTTTTTCTTTCCGCATGCCGAAAGAAGGCAACACAAAAGGAGCATTGTCACAACCAACAATGCCCTGCCGCGCCTGTTTTTCCGGTAAATGCAATACATGTTCGGACTCCTCCCGCTTCCTATCCGATTATACCATACTCCCCGCGCTACCGCAAGCATTTCGGGCGTATTGACATTTGCCGCTTTTCTGTGATACAAAATCGGATAGAGAGGCAGAAAAATCCGCGGAATGCGCCGCGGAAAGAATACGGTCGGAAGGAGAAGCGTTATGGTTGCCATCGTTACGGGAGCAAGCTCCGGAATCGGATATGAGGTCTGCGTGCAGCTTATGCGGAAAGGATATAAAGTCTATGGGCTTAGTCGCAGGGGAACCGCGCCGGAAGGTGCTTTCGGACGCGCGGTCGACATTTCTGACGAAGCCGCGGTATCCGCCTGCGTACAGGAGATTTTTGCCACGGAAGGCCGCATCGACCTGCTTGTAAGCAACGCGGGAATCGGAATCTCGGGGCCGGTTGAATTCGCCGCCCTCGAGGACGTGCGCCGGATTACGGATGTCAACTTCCTCGGGGCGTTCCTTGTAACGCGCGCGGTACTGCCTTATATGCGCGGGCAGCGCGGCAGTTCCATAGTGTTTACAAGCTCCGTAGCCGCACCGATTGCCATTCCGTACCAGGGATTCTACTCCGCGAGCAAGGCTGCCCTCCAGGCAATGGCTCTCGCGCTTCGTAACGAGGTGCGGGACCACGGGATACGTGTGAGCGTCGTAATGCCCGGAGACTCCGGGACCGGCTTTACCGATGCCCGGAAGAAAACTTCGGGCGGCGATACGTATCCGCGCTGCGAGAAAGCCGTGTCCTCGATGGAGCGGGACGAGCGGAACGGAATCGCTCCTTCAAAGGTTGCCGCGGTAATTGTCCGGGCCGGAACACGAAAGAATCCCGCACCGCTTTATGTCGCGGGCTTCCGCTACCGGCTCCTGCTTGCCCTTTACAACCTTCTGCCGGCACGCGTTGCCGTCCGGCTTGTCGGAAAAGTGTATTAAAGAATGTGTCATTTGCTCTTGCATTTCGCGCATTCGCATTGTATAATAAGACTCGCCTTTGCACTTGTAGCTCAGCTGGATAGAGTAGCAGCTTCCGAAGCTGATGGTCGGGGGTTCGAATCCCTTCAGGTGCACAGCAAAACGGAGTCATCGCTTTCGCGACGGCTCCGTTTTTCTTTTCTTATTGCGACTCTGCCAGTATATCCCGTCAATCTCATGACAAATCTTTCCCCACCCTTTCGAATCGAGCGGAAAAGCTTCAAACGTAAAGCTATCCGCGGATGGTTCTCCGAATGACTTTCTGTTACAGTATACCGTTTTCTCACCGTTACTTCCACACTATTTATGATTCTTTCGATACTGCTTCCGAAAGGGCAGTGAGAATCTTCTCCCGCATGGCACGGTACCGGTACACGCCGTCGGAAAGGTACTCTTCTTCGGGTACTTCCCGCTCATTCACATCGTGAACCATCCGAAGAAGCTTCTCCTCGTCCGGAGCGCACGAGACCGGAATCAGAATCAGTTCATGGACGCTTGACGGAAGAATGAAGAAATCTTCTTTCAGTTTCTCCCGGACCTTGTCCATGAACGGGATATTCAGGATTGCGCTTGCCCCGAAATGATTCATCGCGTTCGAAAGCACGTACATCGGAAGCCCGCACTCGTCGCGCCTTGAAAGGACGCCGTCGATGACTTCCTTCGTCTTCTGTTCGCGTTCCTCCCGCGACAGCGACCGGTCCTCTTCGATTCTTGAAATCAGCATGCCTGCAAGCACCTCTTCAATCGGCTCGAGCTTAGACGGGAACATCCCGAACGAATTCTCACTCGCAAGCTCTGTCAGCTCCTTTAGACCGATTTTCCAGTTCGCCATCGTCGTGTAATCAATCCGGAACGCTCCGACCTGCCCGTTCTCCCGCGAGAGGACGCACTCGAAGCAGACCGCCCAGTCCTCGATTCGAAGAAACGGCATACCTTCAAGCGTCTCGCGGTTCCGCTCATAATTGACGACGCGGAATCCGATTTTCTCTTTTAGTCCCTCGAACGAAAGATCAATTCCCTCCGGCCACGGGTTCCGGTTCTCCCGGTACACCCGGAGCACCGACTCCACGATTTCCTCCATCTTCATGCCGTGCGAGTACTCCTCATAAAACGTCTCGAGATAGATGCTCGGCATGATCTCGTCTCCGCCTTCTCGGATCACAATGGTCCGGTGCTCCGTCTGATTGTTCTTGACGACCTTCCGGATCGTCGCCTCATAAGGCTCTCCGAGCTGCGAAATCACGCGCTCGCGCACCTCCTCGCAAAACTGCAAAAAGTCCAAAAGGACATAGTTTTCCCCTGTATTCGGGCATAATGCTTCCATAGTTTACCTCCAAAAGTAATTACGTAAAATGTGATTTCCACCCGGACCAAAGCCGGCAGATGCCCGTGTGGGGTGCGGGCACAGAAAAAAGAGCGGGAAGAGTTTCCCTGACGAGGTAATCGTAGCATTTTCCGGAAGGATATGCAATCCCGATTCGTCTTCCGGGATGTAGAAAAATACTGCAAACCTTTGTGAATTTGTAACAAAAAAAGACTGCCGTTAACGGCAGTCAAATCGAGGCGACGTGACTTGAACACGCGACCCCCACGTCCCTAACGTGGTGCTCTACCAAACTGAGCCACGCCTCGAAACTTCCTGTTCAGGAAAAGCTGGAAATCAGATTTGAACTGACGACCCCTTCATTACGAGTGAAGTGCTCTACCGGCTGAGCTATTCCAGCA
>JAGAES010000052.1 GCA_017613055.1 Lachnospiraceae bacterium
CCATGAACGGAGCGGAGGAGCCGCATACGCCGACCTTGATCGAAGCATCAATCCACTTCATTGCCTTGGCGGTCTCGTTGACCATAACGCCGTAGCCGAACGGATCCTTGTCCCAGCTTCCGAGCTGCCACGGGCCGTCCATTTCATTTCCGAGGTACCATGTCTTTACGCCGTACGGCTTCTCGTGGCCGTTCTTGCGGCGAAGATCGGACCAGTAGGTGCCGCCTTCGTGGTTTGTGTACTCAATCAGATCCATCGCGTCCTGCGTGCGTCCGGTTCCCATATTGACCGTGTAAAGCGGCTCGGTGCCGACCTTCTCGGCCCACTGAAGATACTCGTCGTGTCCGACTTCGTTCGTGATGTACTGATACCATGCGGGATCCAGGTGAACCTTACGTTCGGACTTCGGTCCGATGGAATCCTTCCACTGCCATGCAGAAACGAAGTTTCCGCCGGGAAGGCGTACGGCCGGAAGACCGGTTGCCTTCAGGGCATTGATGAAATCGGTACGGAACCCCTGCTCATCGGCAGTCGGGTGCTTCGGATTGAACATCGTTCCGTTGACCATTGTGCCGATCGGCTCCAGAAACGCCGAGAACAGCTGGCTCGAAATCTCGCCGATTGCGAAATTCGGATGCACGGTAATTGTTGCTTTCTTCCCCATAAGTTGTAAACCTCCGAATGTGTCTTATTTTGCGCCGGCAGTTTGTGTGCCGGTGGAAATCTTTTTGATCCATTTCTCGCTCTTAAGGCGGAAATAACACCAGACGGCTTTGATGATCTGGTCGGACTTTAAGCAGATGTAAATCCAGAACGGATCGAGCTTGAATACGAATCCCGCAAGGATTCCGAGCGGAAGAGCAATCGCCCAGAGGAATACATTATCCATGAGCATAAGCATCTTCGTATCGCCGCCTCCGCGGAGCACGCCCTTCGTCATGATGCTGTTGGTCGCCTGGAAGACGAGAATGATGCTGATGGCGATCATGAGCCGCTTTGCAAGCGCCTGCGTGTCGGCACTAACCTTGTAGCTTGAGACGACCGGATTCATAATCAGAAGAATCACGCCTGCGGCGAAAAGTCCGAGCGCAAGGCCGAGTCCGAAGAACAGCCAGCCCTGTTTCATCGTCTTCTTGCGGTCGCCCTGGCCGAGCGTCTGGCCGGTCACGATTGCGCCCGCCTGACATACGCCCTGCACGCCGACAGTGCTCATCATCTGTGTGACGGATGTAATTGAGTTGGCCGATGTGAATTCGGAGCCGAGTTTTCCGATTACCATGGCAACGGAGTTGTTGCCGAGCGCGAGAATGCCGTCGCTGATGAGTACCGGAATGCTGATCCGGATGTACTCACGTACAAGCGTGCCGGTCTTCATGAACATATCCTTAATGCGGAAGCGGATGCGCTTGTCCACAACCAGAAGGTATCCGACAATCATTACCGCTTCGAATATGCGGGCAATCAGCGTACCGAGCGCGGCACCCTTTACTTCCATGCGCGGAGCCCCGAAATGACCGAAGATGAACGTGTAGTTTCCGAGCAGGTTCACGAACAGCGCGCCGATCGAAACGAACAGCGGGAACATCGCCTGGCCGACACTTCGAAGGACAATCGTAACCGTAAGCGAAGTGCCGAGGAAGAAATACGTGATTACCGAATAGCGCAGGTAATCGGCGCCGCGGCGGACAATCTCAAGGTTGTTCGCATTTTCCGCAATCGTCTTCGCAAGTTCATCCGGATCCGTGATGTTGGTTACGGCAACCTGTTTCTTTGCGTACATCTTCATGATGGTTTCGGGCATCAGGAAGGTTGTAACGGCGAACAGCGTCGCGAGAATCAGCGTCAGGCGGAGCATCAGGCAAACTGTCTGTTTTAATGCGGTCGTTGCCTGCTCTGCTTCGTCGCCGCCCTTCTGCTTCATGCCCCAGTAGCGGCTTACGAGCACCGAAGCGCCCATGCCGAGACCCATGCAGAAGATATGGTATATTCCGATAAATGTGTTCGAAAGCGATACGGCGGAGAGGGACTGCTCGCTCGCCAGCTCCGCGGCCGTCTTTCCGAGCGGTCCGACGAAGATGTTGTCGTAAACTCCGCCCGAACTTCCGATGCTTCCGACCATGATCGTGTCGAGCATGTTGACGCCGACGGCAATCAGGCTCTGCAGCGCGATCGGAATCGCAAGGATTAATACTTTCTTGTAAAAGTTTGCGTCTTTTTCGAATAACTTCATGTCTTGTAAGGTCCTGTTTTTCTCTCTTTTCTGAAATTAACTACAGCATCCAGTATACCATTTCAAATTCCAAAAAACAACAAAGTTTTGTTTCATTTTCCGAAAAAACACATACGACAAAGAAATCCCCGAAAACGATAAGATAATCTGTTGTCGTATCCCCGTTCATGGGGTATACTGTCAATGACGGGTCTGCGGCCGAGAGACGGCTGCTCCGTGCAGAAAGGTGAGAAATATGGGGAAACAAACACTGAAAGAAGTCTATCGGGACCTGTTCCTGGTCGGTACGGCGGTGGAGAGCATCCATGACCGCTTCACGAACAACGAAATCGGCAATCCCGATAAGGAAGAACTGATTGTCCGGGAGTTCTCGAGCATGACGTGCGCGAATGAACTGAAACCCGCTTACAATATGGGATGGAACAGCCCGGAGGCGAAGGAGGATTACCTGCCCTTCGTCATCAATCCGAACGCGAAGACGATGCTTGATTTTGCGAAGGCGAACGGTGTGAAGGTACGCGGACACGTGATGGTTTGGCACAGCCAGTGCGCGCAGGAAGCGTTCTGCAAGGGCTATAAGCCGGTGACGATTCCGACCGACCCGGAGAAGCTTAAAGAGAATCCGAGGCTTAAGTTCTTTGAGCGGCTCGATCCGGTCTGCTTTGTTGACCGCGAAACGATGCTCAAGAGGCTGCAGAGCTATATCTGTTCTCTCGTTGAGTACATGTACCGTGAGGGCTACGCGACGACGATTTACGCGTGGGATGTCGTGAACGAGGCGATTGAGCTTGCCGACAAGACCGAAACCGGACTTCGGAACAGCTACTGGTATCAGGTAATCGGCGATGATTTCATCTACTGGGCGTTCCGTTATGCGAACGACGCCGTAGCCGAGTACTCGAAGGCGTATGCGGCGAAGTACGGCGTGGATGCCGGTGATTCGGCAGCGCTCAAGACGATTCAGCCGGTGCTTTTCTATAATGATTACAACGAGTGGCAGCCCGCCAAGAAGGCAGCCATCCTTGCAAACCTGAAACGCGAAGGACACGGCCACGGCAGTGTAATCGGAGAGGGGCTTCTCGGCGGCATCGGCATGCAGGGACACATCTCCGATAACAACGATATCGACGAGTATATCGCGGCGCTCCGCGAGTATAATGAAGCAGCGCCCGAGGTGCATATTACCGAACTCGATGTCAAGTGCACCTGCACGAACGTGAACCGCGAGTATTTCCAGGCGGTGTTCTATAAGAACTTCTTCGAGAGGCTTGTCGCGGAGCGGAGAGCCGGTGTTAATCTGACATCCGTCACCATCTGGGGACTCACCGACGACAACTCGTGGATCCGCGGCGCAGATCCGTTACTGTTCCGAAAGGATCTGTCGGAGAAGAAGTCGTATGACGCTTTGATTTATGCGGTGCAGGGCGGCGACCTCGGCGAGCCCGAGTACGTCGTAAGGGACATGTCGAAGAAGGTTTATGATTTCGAGACGCCTGAAGGCGCAGAACCGAAGAAGCCCGACAGCTACGGCTTTAAGATGAAGGGCTTCGGCGAGTGCATTCTGACGGACGAGAAGGCGCACAGCGGAAAGACCGCGCTTACGACAACGCCCCGTTTTGCCGACTGGATGGGCATTACCTGTGATATTACCGATTTCCTCGGACAGACGATACAGATTGACGCGTGGGTATACAGCGAAGCGAAGGAAATCCGCCTCGGCGTCGATATTGAAGACGTATTCCCGACGATTGCCTCTGTTCCGGGCGGTACGGAGTGGAAGAAGATTTCCGCTTCCTATAAGGTTCCTTCCGATCAGCATTCGCTCCGCCTGTTCTTCAGCACGAAGGACGAGAATCCCGGCCATGTGAGCCCGCTGTTCCTTGATGACGTGACGATTGAACTGATCGGGCAGGAGGAAAGCTTCGAAGAGGAGACCAACATCGCATCGATCCGCGGCGCCGGACACCTGCCGTTCCTTTACGTAACCGATAAGGAATCCGTCGACGGAAAGAGCCATTCCCTTTGCGTGACCCGTCAGGAGAAAGACGCGACCGTCAAACTCGACGTGAGCGCCTATGTCGGCTACACCGCAGACGTTTCCATGTATGTAAAAACAGCGGACAGTTTCATCCGCGCAGGACTTGACGGAACCGAGCCGAAAGAGCTGGCTTGCGTTAGTTCTACTGGCGTAGAATGGAACCTCGTCGAGATGCGCGTTTCGATTCCCGAAGGGCTGACCTCGGCGGAGATCTACGTCGAGACCGACGGCAGAGCCGATTACTTCATCGATAATATTTTCATCAAGCCGGTTCAATAAAACAGAAACATTTTAGAAGAGGATAAGATTATGGACAGATGGGCAAGAGCAAAGTATACGCCGGTTCTCCCGCTCGGGGAAGACGGGCAGATGGTTACGGGCAGCGTGACACACCGCGAACTCTCAAAGTACGCCGCGAAAAGCGGAATGGTACTTCTGGAAAATGTGAATGACACCCTTCCGATCCGGGAAGGCGTCCGGATCGCGCTCGTCGGCAAAGGCACGTTTGATTATGTGCGCGGAGGCGGCGGAAGCGGAGACGTGTACTGCGCGTATTCGAAGAACATCTATGACGGCTTTAAGGAAGTCGGCGGACATGAGATTTTCGAGCCGCTCTGCGATTTCTACCGCGCAAGCGTGGAAGAACAGTATGAATGCGGGACGCAGCCCGGAATGGCCGTGGAACCCGAAGTTCCCGGGAACCTTCTAAAGGAAGCGGCACGGTTCGCGGACATCGCATTTGTCTCAATCAGCCGTTTCAGCGGCGAGGGCTGGGACCGTTCGGAAGTTTCGTTCTATGAAGAAGATGAAGTGAACCCGTGGATCATCGGCCAGGACGACAATGCGGATTCCTTTGAAAACCTTTGCATTCCGATGAATGAACTATCCGCGAAAATCTTCCCGAAGCGCGATTTCTACCTGACCGACGCCGAAGAAGCCATGATTGACAAGACCCGCGCGGCCTTTAAGAAGGTTGTGGTGCTTCTGAATGTCGGCGGAATGATGGACCTTTCGTTTATCAAAAAGAAGAATCTGGACGCGGCGCTTTATCTCTGGTCGCCCGGCATGGAAGGCGGCACGGCGGCAGCGGAACTGATCTCAGGAATCGGCACGCCGTCCGGAAAGCTTCCCGATACCTTCGCGGATTCGCTTGACGCGTACCCGTCGACGGCGACGTTTCATGAGGACGGCAGGTACGCTCCGTATGTGGAAGACATCTATGTCGGCTACCGCTATTTCGAAACGGTTCCCGGCGCGAAGGAGCATGTCGTGTATCCGTTCGGTTACGGCCTGACCTACACGAAATTCGATATCACAAGAATCCGGACCGAGATCGGGGAAGACAGCCTGACCGTGGCATTTTACGTAACGAATATCGGGAAAATGCCCGGAAGAGACATCATTCAGCTGTATGTCGAAGCGCCTGCCGGTAAGCTCGGCAAAGCGGGACGGAGTTTGATTGCGTTTGCGAAAACCGAGGAGCTCGAGCCCGGACGCGAGACCGCGCTTAAGATGACGGTTCCTTACGTGTCGTTTGCAAGCTTCGACGACCTCGGAAAGATTGCGGCGGACTGTTATGTTCTCGAGGCCGGAACCTACCGGTTCTTCCTCGGCGAGTCGGTCCGTGACGGCGTGACGCTTTCCAAAACGCTCATACTCTCTGAAGACCGCATTACGGAACGGCTGAGCGGCGTTCTGGAGCCGAGACAGCTTCCCGAGCGGATGCTTTCGGACGGAACGATGGAAGCGCTTCCGACCGGAGAACCTTACGATACCAATCAGGATGCGATCATGCGCGTTCAGAAGGGCGCGGATTCCGGCTATACGCCGTATATCCGTTCGCGCGAACAGCACCTGATCAACAAGCCATACCGGGAAGGCGTCCGCATTCTGAAAGAAATCGGCGGCAAGGCAACGGTTGACGAATTCCTCGAAAGCCTTACGGACGAAGAACTCATGCACCTGCTCGGCGGCCAGCCGAACACCGGCATGGCCAACACGTTCGGCATGGGCAATCTTCCCGAAGCCGGCATTCCTTCGTTCATGACGGCTGACGGTCCCGCGGGCGTACGCCTCGGCGCTTACTGCGGCGTTTATACGACCTGCTGGCCGTGTTCGACGCTTCTTGCATCAAGCTGGGACGAGAAGCTGATGCACGCGGTCGGAAAGGCGGCCGGAGCGGAGCTTAAGGAATGCAACATGCACATGTGGCTTGCGCCTGCGGTCAACATCCACCGGAATCCGATGTGCGGCCGGAACTTCGAATACCTCTCGGAGGATCCGCTTCTCGCGGGCAAGCTGGCAGCAGCCGAGGTAAGAGGAATCCAGGAGAACAGGGTTGCCGCGACGGTGAAGCATTTTGCGTGCAACAACAAGGAAACAAACCGTCCTTACTGTGACGCGAGAGTGTCAAAGCGGGCGCTTCGCGAGATTTATCTGAAGGTATTCGAAATCGTCGTCAGGGAATCGAATCCCTGGTGCGTGATGAGTTCCTATAACGTATTGAACGGCCGGCGCTGCTCGGAATCGAAGGAACTGCTGACCGATATTCTTCGGAACGAGTGGGGCTTTGACGGCCTTGTGATGACCGACTGGTGGAACCGCGGCGAGCACTACAAGGAAGTGCTTGCAGGCAATGACGTCAAGATGCCGACGGGCTTCCCGGACCGTTTAAAAGCGGCGCTTGATACCGGTGCTCTTAACAGGGAAGATCTTCTTCGGAGCGCGAAGCGTCTGATCCGTCTGTTCCTTCGTTTTGAATAAGCGTAAAATGAGAAAGTGAGGCTCAAAAGGCCTCACTTTTTTTACATTTTCCGGGAAAAAAGTGTTGAATGTTCGGGACTCTTCGTGTATTATCGAAAGTAGGGTATTTTGTGCTTTTTGATAAGCTCGGATACTATATATCGCGAATCTGTGCCGGAACCGGCTTCCGGCGGAAAGCGGGGAGCGGATATGCCCGGCATGTACGGCGGTCTCGGTCCGAGAGGACATCTGACGGACGAGGAAAAAGCAAACAAACCGAAGGTCTCAAAAGAGCTCATATACCGGATTCTCGGCTATCTGAAGCCGTACTGGATCCAGTTCACATTTGTCTTCATAACGATTCTGCTTTCGGCGATTATCGGACTTCTGCCGTCCATTATCACCGGTAAGATTGTCGACCAGGCGCTTGTCAATCCGGACATGAAACGCCTGCTGACGCTGTGTCTTGCGGCGTTCGCGGCGGTTGCGGTGAGCCAGGTCATCGGCGTTCTTGAAAGCTATATCAACGCATGGATTTCGCAACGGATCATCTTCGACATGAAGAACCAGATGTACGCGCACCTGCAGCAGATGCCCCACGCGTTCTTCACGACCGAAAAGCAGGGCGATATCATCACCCGCATGAACACCGACATCAACGGCGTCAGTTCCGTAATCAGCGGGACGCTCACAAGCATCGTGAGCAACGTCGCGACGCTTGTCACCACGCTTGTCGCGCTCTTTACGATGAGCTGGAAGCTCGCTTTGATCGGCATGATTGTCATCCCGATTCTGATTATCCCGTCAAGGGTGGTCGGCAATACGAGGTTTCGCCTTGTGACGCAGAGCCACGCGAAGCAGGACGAGATGAACCAGATTATCAACGAGACGCTTAGCGTCAGCGGTTCGATGCTCGTCAAGATTTTTACGAGAGAGCAGAAGGAATACGACCACTTCGTCGAGAAGAACGAAGAGGTCACGAAGATATCCCTGAAGGAAGCACAGAGCGGACGGTGGTTCCGCGTTGTGATGGGCATGTTCACGCAGATCGGTCCGCTTCTTATCTACCTGGCCGGCGGCTATTTCCTGATCAAGGAAGACCCCGCGATCACGGTCGGTACGATTACCGCAACGGTCGCGCTCATAAACCGCATGTACCGCCCGGTGGAATCGCTTCTGAACCTCGGCGTGGACTTCACGAGATCGCTTGCCCTGTTTACGAGAATTTTCGATTATCTGGACCGTCCGATTACGATCAAATCGCCCGAGAACGGGCTTACGCCGGACCTTCATTGCAAGGATATCGAATACAAAAATGTTGAGTTCTGTTACAGCGAGGACAAGCCGCTTCTTACCGACGTGAACTTCACGGTTCCGGGCGGCGCGGCGTACGCGATTGTCGGACCTTCGGGCTCCGGAAAGTCCACCGTAGTCAACCTGATTCCGCGTCTTTACGACACCGTAAGCGGTTCGGTTACAATCGGCGGCGTGAACGTCCGCGACATGGACCTCACGTGGCTTCGGAAGGGCATCGGAGTCGTCACGCAGGACACTTACCTGTTCAACGGAACGGTGCTTGATAACCTTCGATACGCGAAGGACGACGCAACGATGGAAGAAATCGAGGAAGCCTGCAAAAAGGCAAGCATCCACGATTTCATCATGAGCCAGCCGAAGGGTTATGACACCGAAGTCGGCAACCGCGGACTGAAGCTGTCGGGCGGCGAAAAGCAGCGGCTTTCGATTGCCCGCGTCATACTGAAGGATCCTGAGATATTGATTCTCGATGAGGCAACCTCGGCGCTCGATTCGATTTCGGAAAGCGCGATTCAGGAAGCGCTCGAGACGATGATGAAGGGCCGCACGGGTCTCGTTATCGCGCACCGTCTGTCGACGATACTCAAGGCCGACAAGATTCTCGTCGTCGCCGGCGGCGTCATTGCCGAACAGGGCACGCACGAAGAACTGCTTGCGATGAACGGCGTGTACCGCGACCTTTACGAGACGCAGTTCCGCACCGTCATCGATTACGAGACGGGCGATTCCGCGGAGAAGGAAGAAAAGACCGAAGCGGCTCCGGCCGATGATCAAAAAGAAGGGAAGTAAGCACCATGGCTCACAAAAAACTGATTCTGGTAAGCGGCGGTCCCTGCGTCGGTAAATCTACCGTCGCCCGGAAGATTTTCGAGCACTACGTAAACAGCGCCTATTGCGACGGCGACTGGTGCTGGTGCGTGAATCCGGATTCCATCCGCGACCACCGTCTGCGGGAGGGCGACCGTAACATGGCATTTCTCCTTTCGACTTACCTGAATTCGGGATATGAATACGTTGTATTCTCCTCGGTTGTGCTGACCGACCCCGACGCACGTGAGAGCATTCTCAGAAGCATTACCGCAGACGACTACACGGTGCTCAGTTACCAGCTTGTCTGCTCCGAAGATACATTAAAGGCAAGGCACGACGCCCGCGAGGGCGAGGACGTTTCGTTCTTCTGGCTCCAGCTTCCGCCTTACCCGGGCGAGGTTGTGATTGACACCGACGGCAAGACGCCCGCGAAGATCTGCAAGGAAATCTGTAAGCTGATCGACGCCGCCGAAACGAAAGCGCCCGCGAAGAAACCTGCGGCGAAGAAACCCGCGAAGACGGCTGAGAAGAAGCCGGCAAATGCCACGGCCGAGAAGAAACCGGCGAAGAAGCCCGCCGCGAAGAAGAGTACGAAATAAAACCGCATACAATCAAACGTACAGTGTAACGTTGTGAAAATGAGTAGATAACCCCCTGATCCGGTTCGAGCCCGGAACGACCGAAACGACTGTATATGACGAGACGGAATCATTCTGCCCTGACTGCTTTAGGGGAGTCCCGCGTCATATCGGCGCCGGGACTCTCTTTATTTATGCGAAAGGAAGGCAAATGGCATACGAACGGATACATCCGGCAGTCCTTTTAATCTATATCCTGTCGGTTACAATTCCCGCGGTATTCACTTTAAATCCGCTGCTGCCGCTTGCGGCGCTCTGCGCGGTTTTGGTGCTGCTCCTTTTGATTGAACCGGAGCCGCCTAAGGTACGGACCGTCTTGTGGCTTACGCTTCTGTTCGCGGCGGTTGTCATAACGAACCCGCTGTTTTCACACCGCGGACGCACCGAGCTGTTCTTTCTGAACGGGCACGCGATTACGTTAGAGGCTGTCCTGTACGGCGTAAGGAATGCGACGTGCGTGCTTGCGGTATTGCTGTGGTGCCGGTGCTTAAACCGGTTTGTGACCGGGGAACGATGGATTGCCCTTCTCGGGAACATTGCCCCTAAGACAGCACTTCTTCTTTCCTCGTCGCTTCGGATGATTCCGCTCCTTCGAAAGAGAGGCGAAACGATGCGGAACGAACAGCGGACGCTCGGGTTATACGGCGACGGAGACGCGGTCGGAAGGATTACGGGCGGCGCGAAGACGTTCTCAATGCTTGTCACATGGTCGCTTGACCATGCG